>NZ_JAFBBR010000001.1:2226840-2544960 GCF_016907295.1 Microbacterium dextranolyticum | reverse complement strand
CTTGTGGCGGACGAACGCTCCGGTATAGGTTGGAGGGCTGTCGCGTCGTGATCCGGCCGCGGCGGTCCCCGTTCACCGAACCCTGGAGGAAGCCATGTCCACGGCCATCGTCATCACGAAGCCCGTCGCCCTCCCGCGCCTCGCGCGTCCGTTCGGTGCGGAGGCCCACCGGGGATAACGCGCTCGCGTCCCTCATCGGCGGCATAGTCCCGTCGCGCGCAGCGTTCCTTCTCCCGCGTCCTCCCTGTCGCGGACGTCTCCCGTCCGGTCGCGTCGTCGCGCGTCCACGCCCCCGTCGCCGAGCGTCGCCTCGGCATCCGCTCCACACCCCTCGCAAGGATCATGACCTCCTCCACCGAGAGCCCCTCCGCCGAGAGCCTGCCCACCGTGAAGGCCCTCGCTCGGCTGTACCCGTTCGCCCGCCCCGTGGTCACACGGCTCGTCCTCGGCGCCGTGAGCGCGCTCGTGGCGAGCCTGCTCGCCCTGTCCATCCCGCTCGTGCTCGAGGTGCTCGTGCAGGGGCCCATCCAGGGCGGCGACCGCGCCGCGCTGGCCTGGGGTGCGGGCCTCATCCTCGTCCTCGGGCTGCTCGAGGCCCTGATGGTCTGGCTGCGGCGCTGGTTCGTGCTGAGCCCGTCCACCCGCGTCGAATACGACATGCGCACCTCGTTCTACGAGCGCTTGCAGCGCCTCCCCGTCTCCTTCCACGACCGCTGGCAGTCGGGGCAGCTGCTCAGCCGCATGATGCAGGACATCAGCATGCTGCGCCGCTGGCTCGCCTTCGGCGTGGTGCTGCTCGTCGTGAACATCCTCACGATCCTCGTCGGCATGGTGCTGCTGTTCCGCTGGCACTGGGCGCTGGGGCTCACCTTCCTCGTCGTCTGCGCGCCGCTGTGGTACGCCGGTTACCGCTTCGAGAAGACGTACGGAACGCTCGCCCGCCAGAGCCAGGATCAGGCCGGTGACCTCGCCACGAGCGTCGAGGAGTCCGTCCACGGCATCCGCGTGCTCAAGGCCTTCGGTCGCGGCAGGCACGCGCTCGTCAAGTTCGCGCGACAGGCCGAGAGCCTGCGCGAGACCGAGCTGAGCAAGGCGCGCGCGGTCGGCTGGATCTGGTTCTGGCTGGTGCTGTTGCCCGACATCGCCTTCGCGCTGTGTCTGGGTGTCGGCATCGTGCTGACCCAGGCCGGGCAGCTGCAGGTCGCCGAGCTCGTCGCCTTCTTCGCCATGGCCACCGTGCTGCGCTGGCCGATGGAGTCGATCGGCTTCCTCTTCTCGTTCCTGCTCGACGCGCGCACCGCGACCGACCGCATCTTCGAGGTGTTCGACGAACGGAACACGATCACCGACCCCGCCGCCCCGGTCACGCTGGGTGCCTCGCGCGGTGCGCTCGCCTTCGAGGACGTCCACTTCCGCTATCAGGATGCCGCGGAGACCGAACGCGACCTGCTCGACGGCGTCGATCTCGTGCTCGAGCCGGGGGAGACCATGGCCCTCGTCGGGCTCACTGGATCCGGCAAGACGACCCTCACCACCCTCCCGGCGCGGCTGTACGACGTGACGGCGGGCCGAGTCACGATCGACGGCGTCGACGTGCGCGACCTGACTCTGCACGAGCTGCGCACGCACGTGGGCATGGCGTTCGAGGATGCCACGCTGTTCTCGCAGACGGTGCGCGAGAACGTGCTCCTCGGTCGCGAGGACCTTGAACCCGGCAGCGCCGAGGCGGAGCGCGTGCTGCGCGAGGCGCTCGCCGTGGCGCAGGCGGGATTCGTCGACGAGCTGCCCGACGGGGTCGACACCGTGATCGGCGAGGAGGGGCTGTCGCTGTCGGGCGGTCAGCGTCAGCGGCTCGCGCTCGCGCGCGCCGTCGCCGCCCGTCCGACCGTCCTGGTCCTCGACGACCCGCTGTCGGCCCTCGACGTCGACACCGAGGCCCTCGTCGAAGACGCGCTGCGCGAGGTCATGGCCGACACCACGACCCTCGTCATCGCCCACCGGCCCTCGACGGTCATGCTCGCCGATCGTGTGGCGCTGCTCCACGACGGGCGCGTGACCGCGGTCGGGCGGCACAGCGACCTCCTGCGCGAGAGCGCGCAGTACCGGCACGTGATCTCGAGCCTCGAGGATGAAGCCCTCCGGGGTGCCGACCGTGGCGCGACGACCGACAGACCGTCCGCATCGACTCAGGAGGTGACCCCGTGACCACCGCAACCGTCGCCGGTACGACCGGCGAAGACCGCTCCGACTACACGCGGGACGAATCACGTGCCATCCGGCGCCGCTCGCTGCGCCTGCTCGGCTCGCTCGTCGCGCCGCTGCGTTGGCAGTTGGTGCTCGCCGGTGTCGTCCTCGTCGTCTCGACGGCGCTGCGTGTCGCCGGCCCCGCCCTGATCGCGTACGGCATCAACCAGGCGCTCCCGCAGGTGATCGACCACAACGACTGGATGCCCACCATCGTGATCGTCGCGGTCTACCTCGCCGCCGGCGTCGGCGGCGCCGCGCTCATCGGGTGGTACGCCGTCGTGGCCGCACGCCTCACGCAGGCGGTCATGCTCGACCTGCGCAAGCGCATCTTCGTGCACACGCAGCGGCTGAGCCTCGAATTCCACGAGTCGTACACGTCGGGCCGCATCATCTCGCGACAGACGAGCGATCTCGACTCGATCCGCGAGCTCCTCGACGGCGGCCTCAACGAGCTGGTCTCGGGCGTGCTCTACGGCGGGTTCACGCTCGTGGCGCTGCTGCTGCTCGACTGGCAGTCGGGTCTCGTGATCGTCGCCGCGGGCATCCCGCTCTTCTTCCTCATGCGGTGGTTCTACCGCCACTCGCAGCGCGCGTACCGTGAGTCGCGGGTCGTCAGCGCCCAGGTGATCGTCAAGTTCGTCGAGACCATGACGGGCATCCGCGCGGTGAAGGCCTTCCGCAAGGAGGAGCGCAACGACCAGGAGTTCGGAGACCTGTCGGGGCAGTACCGCGACGTGAACATGCGCTCGCTGCGACTGTTCGGCACGTTCGAGCCCGGCATGATGGTCGTCTCGGCATTCGCCGTCGCCGTGGTGCTGCTGTGGGGAGGCATCCGCGTGGGCGAGGGCAGCCTGCTCGTCGGCACGCTGCTGGCGGCCGTGCTGTACGTGCGGAACTTCTTCGCGCCGCTGCAGGAGATCGCGATGTTCCTCAACTCGTACCAGTCGGCGACGGCGGCGCTCGAGAAGGTGTCGGGCGTCCTCGACGAGGAACCGACGGTCCCCGATCCGGTCGCACCGGTCGACCTCTGGGAGGCGCGCGGGCACGTGGAGTTCCGGGACGTCGTGTTCGGCTATTCCGACGAGCGCACGATCCTGCCGCACTTCTCGCTCGACATCCCCGCCGGGCAGACGATCGCCCTCGTCGGCACGACGGGCGCGGGCAAGTCCACGCTCGCGAAGCTGGTCTCGCGCTTCTACGACCCGTCGGCGGGCGAGGTCACGCTCGACGGGGTCGATCTGCGTGCGCTGCACCCGAAAGACCTCCGTCGCGCGATCGTGATGGTCACGCAGGAGGCGTACCTGTTCAGCGGGACGGTGGCCGACAACATCGCGCTCGGCAAGCCCGACGCGACGCTCGACGAGATCCGAGCGGCTGCGCGCGCGGTGGGGGCGGATGCCTTCATCCAGCGCCTGCCCGACGGCTACGACACCGATGTGAACAAGCGCGGCGGGCGTGTGTCGGCGGGCCAGCGCCAGCTGATCTCGTTCGCGCGGGCGTTCCTCGCCGACCCCGCGGTGCTGATCCTCGACGAGGCGACCGCGTCGCTCGACATCCCGTCGGAGCGGCAGATCCAGGAGGCGCTGCAGACGCTGCTCGGCGGTCGCACCGCGATCATCATCGCCCACCGGCTGTCGACCGTCGCGATCGCCGACCGGGTGCTCGTGATGGAGCACGGCGAGATCATCGAGGACGACACCCCCGACGCGCTCATCGCCGGCACCGGCAAGTTCGCCCAGCTGCACGCCGCCTGGCGCGAGTCCCTGGTCTGATTCCGGGCGGCCCGGGCGGGCACGCTGGGCATCCGACCTCGCGGAATCGGAGATCGGTCGCAGAATCGGATGCCTCGCGCCGTGGCATCCGATTCTGTGCTGTTTCTCCGACATCGGAGGAGTGTGCGGGCCGCTTGGCGTCGGGGCGGCACGAGGTGGCGGGGACGCTGGTTGCCGTTGTGGCCTGGCGTCGGGGCTGCCGGGGCTGCCAGGGCTGTCGGGGCTGCCGGGGCTGCCGGGGCTGTCGGGGCGACCCGGCCGCCTGGTGGGGGCATCCGGCCTCGCGGAATCGGAGATCGGTCGCAGAATCGGATGCCTCGCGCCGGTCCGTCCGAATCCGCGCGGATTCTCCGACATCGCGAAGGCGACCGAGGTGTCCGGCGCCGCAGCCGCTCGGCGCAACGAGCACCGGCGCGCCGTGTGCAGCCGCGGTGGTCGGCTGCGCGCGGCGGTCAGTGCGCGAGGTGGAATCGCTGGGCGAGAGCGCGGGTGATCGATGCCTCGACGGCGGGCCAGTCGTAGACGATCTCGGCGTACGAGAACCGCAGCACGCGGTAGCCGAGAGCCATCAGGGCGCGATCGTGCGCGAGGTCGCGCGTGCGATCGGCCGACGACGAGTGGAACGCGAAGCCGTCGAGCTGCACCACGAGGCGCTCGGCGATGAGCGCGTCGACGTCGTGGCCCGCGAGTCGCACCTGCTGTCGGATCTCGAGCCCCCACGGGCGCAGCCGGTGCACGAAGATCGTCTCGATCCCCGAGTCCGAGAGACCGGATGCCATGGCGCACAGCTCGTCCGCCGCGGTGCTGCGCCAGCGCACTCTCCCCAACTCGTCCCGCGGAATCCGGTGGGTGCGGACGGCGGACTCCCAGAGCACGAGCGCCTGCTCCCTCGGCAGGCAGTCGGCGACATGACGGAGCGTGTCGACCACGGACTCGACGAGCGAGAAGGTGCTCACCGGGACGATCGGGCGACGCCAATGCAGGGTGATGGGCTGGGTGGCGCGAGGGACCCGCGCTCCGGCATCCAGGTGGAGGTGGAGATCGGCGGGCGCATCCGGTGGCATCCACCAGCCGCGGTGCCGTGCCGCCGTGACGCAGGCGATACGCGCGGTGGCGGACGCCGCGGCCACCAGATCCGGCGGCGCCATCGGCGTCGCGAGCCAGTAGCGCCGCACACGCCGCACGCGGCCGTCCGTGATCGCCCGCCGCAGCTGTGGGAGCGAGGCCCCAGCATCCAGCACCTGCTGTCGATGCGCGATGCCGCCGTGCGCGTCGATCCACCCCCGAATGTCCACGCGCCGATTCTGGGCGGCGCGCCGGGGTTCGTGCGGTCACGCGCCGCGAATGGGGGAGAGTGTGCGCCATCCGCCGCCTGGGGAGGGATCGGCATCCCCCGGTGGCGGGTCGTCAGAATCGGAGGAGGCGGTCAGATTCGGATGCCGCGTGCCGAATCATCCGAATCCGACGGCAGTCTCCGATTCTGCGCGCCGCGCAGCTCGACGCCGCGCGCCGCGCACGCGCCGGCGCGGCGTCAGAGGCGGATCTCGGCGACGACCTCGCCGTACTCGGTCTCGTCGACGGGGGCGAAGCCCACGCGGGCGAAGAACGCCTCGGGCCCGCCCTGGCCGGCCTCGTAGATGACGTCGACGCGGTCCATGCCGCGCTCGCGCGCCTCGTCGAGCAGCTTCTCGACGGCGAAGCGGCCGACACCGCGGCCCTGGTCGTCGGCGTCGACGTTGATGCGCCACAGCACGGAGCGGAAGTGTTCGTGCTCCGCCTCGGTGTCGAAGTTCGCGCTGACGAAGCCGACCACCTCGTCGCCGTCGAGGACGACGCGCTGCCAGGCGGTGGCCGGATTGACCACGGCTCCCGCGACGGCGTAACTCGTCGGGGCGATGAACGCCTCCTGTCCGGGCTTCAGGGACAGCGCGTTCACCGCGACGATCGTCGCAGCCGACAGTTCCACCAGGCGCAGCTCGGTCATGTCCACAGGGTACCGCGGCCGTCGTGGGTAAGGGCACCCTCCGAAAGGGGATTAATCCGAACGTCATCCGCCGGACGTTCTGCGCCGCCGTGGGGTGTCGGATGCCGCGGCGCGGGCGGATCGACGGGGAGAGATATCTTGACGTCAAGATACTTTCGCGGGGTGCGATAGGCTGGAATCGACCCGGCGACGCTCCTCTCAGCGTGCCGTCGCGACGCTCGAAGAGGAAGATCTGACGTGCCTGAGTCCACCATCATCTACACCCACACCGACGAGGCGCCGGCTCTGGCCACCGCCTCCTTCCTGCCCATCGTCCAGGCCTTCGCCGGCCAGGCGGGCGTCGAGATCGACACCCGCGACATCTCGCTGGCCGGTCGCATCCTCGCCGCTTTCCCGCAGCGGCTCACCCCCGAGCAGCAGGTCGGCGACGCGCTCGCCGAGCTGGGCGGCCTCGCGACCCTCCCCGAGGCCAACATCATCAAGCTGCCGAACATCTCGGCATCCATTCCTCAGCTGAAGGCCGCCATCGCCGAGCTGCAGGCGCAGGGCTACGACATCCCCGACTACCCCGACGAGGCGTCGACGGTCGAGCAGAAGGACATCCGCGCGCGCTACGACCGCATCAAGGGCTCCGCCGTGAACCCCGTGCTGCGCGAGGGCAACAGCGACCGCCGCGCCCCCCTCGCGGTGAAGAACTACGCCAAGAAGCACCCGCACCGCAACAAGGCGTTCGCCGGGGGCTCGAAGACGCGCGTCGCGACGATGGGCCACGACGACTTCAAGAGCAACGAGAAGAGCTGGATCGCGGCGCACGACGACGTGCTGACCATCCGCCACACGGCATCCGACGGCACCGTCACGGTTCTCAAGGACGGCCTCAAGGTCCTGCCGCGCGAGGTCATCGACGCGACGTTCCTCTCGGCGAAGGCGCTGGATGCGTTCCTCGCCGACACGATCGCCCAGGCCAAGGCCGAGAACGTCCTGTACTCGGTGCACCTCAAGGCGACCATGATGAAGGTCAGCGACCCGATCATCTTCGGTCACGTCGTGCGCGCCTTCTTCGCCGACGTCTTCGACACCTACGGCGCGCAGCTCACCGAGGCGGGCCTCGACGGCAACAACGGCCTCGGGTCGATCCTCTCCGGTCTCGGCGAGCTCGCCGACGGCGAGGCGATCTCGGCCCGCATCGCGCAGGATCTCGAGAACGGTCCGCGCCTCAGCTACGTCAACAGCGACAAGGGCGTCACGAACCTGCACGTGCCGAGCGACGTCATCGTGGATGCCTCGATGCCCGCCCTCATCCGCAACGGCGGCAAGCTGTGGGGCGCGGACGGCGGCGAGGACGACACGATCGCGGTCATTCCCGACTCGTCGTACGCCGGTGTCTACCAGGCGGTCATCGAGGACGTCATTGCGAACGGCCCGCTCGACCCCGCCACGATCGGCACCGTGCCCAACGTCGGACTCATGGCGCAGGCCGCCGAGGAGTACGGCAGCCACGACAAGACCTTCGAGATCCCCGCCGACGGCGTCGTCGAGGTCGTCGACGGCGACGGCGTCGTGCTCATCGAGCACCACGTCGAGAAGGGCGACATCTGGCGTGCCACGCAGGCCAAGCACATCGCGATCATGGACTGGGTGCGCCTCGCGGTCACCCGTGCCCGCGCGACGGGCGTGCCCGCCGTGTTCTGGCTCGACGTCAATCGCGCGCACGACGCGCAGCTGATCGGCAAGGTGCACCAGGCGCTCGCGACGCTCGAGACGCACGACGTGACGATCGTGATCCTCGCCCCCGAAGAGGCCACGAAGTACACGCTCGCGCGTCTGCGCAAGGGCGAAGACACCATCTCTGTCACGGGCAACGTGCTGCGCGACTACCTGACCGACCTGTTCCCGATCCTCGAGGTCGGAACCTCCGCCAAGATGCTCTCGATCGTTCCGCTGCTCGCGGGCGGCGGCCTCTTCGAGACGGGCGCGGGCGGCTCGGCTCCCAAGCACGTGCAGCAGCTGGTCGAGGAGGACTACCTGCGGTGGGACTCGCTCGGCGAGTTCTTCGCACTCGCGGCATCCTTCGAGCACCTTGCCGAGTACACCGGCAACGCCAAGGCGAAGGTCCTCGCCGACACGCTGGATGCCGCCACCGGCACCTTCCTCGAGGAGGACCGGTCGCCCGGCCGCGCGCTCGGCACGATCGACAACCGCGGCAGCCACTTCTACCTCGGCCTGTACTGGGCGCAGGAGCTCGCGCGCCAGACCGCCGATGCGGAGCTGGCCGCGGCCTTCGCCCCGATCGCCGCGGCGCTGACGGATGCCGAGGGCACGATCGTCGACGAGCTGAACGCCGTGCAGGGTCACGCCGTCGACCTCGGTGGCTACTACCACCCCGACGCGGCGAAGGTCATCGCGGTCATGCGTCCCTCCGCGACGCTGAACGCCGTCATCGACGCGCTCTGAGCATGTGCGGGGCGGCGATGAGCCGCCCCGCACATGAGAAGGGCCCGGATGCCGATCGGCATCCGGGCCCTTCTCGTCGAGCCTCGTGGTCAGCGACTCAGCTGTGGATCCACACGTCGACGCCCGTGGGCGACCAGTCGTAGATCTGCTTCGCGCGGGAGTTCGGCATGCCGACGCAGCCGTGGCTGGAGGGAGTGCCGAAGTTATCGTGCCAGTAGACGCCGTGGAAGGCCTCGTCGCCGTTGAAGTACATGACCCACTGCACGTTGGGCACATCGTAGTTCCAGTACGGGTTGTCGGGGTCGCTGCTGGTCATCGTCTGCGAGGCGATGTGGCTGTTCACGCGGTAGTGCCCCGGCGTCGTCGGAGCCTGCGCGGTGCCGGTCGACACCGCCCACGAGTCCACGACGTTGCCGTTCTCCTTGAGGTACACCGTCTGGGTCGACAGGTTCACCTCCAGCAGGCGCTGCAAGGTGGTCGTGGTCGCAGGCGTCACCGTGACGGGCAGGGCGAACGCGGCGTTGCCCGCGTCGAGCTGCTTCGCGTAGTCGGCGGCGATCGAGTGCGTGTCGCCGAGGGTGCGTCCGTCCGCTCCGGGGACGGTCGTCTCGAGCACCGTTCCATCGGAGTTCGTCACGACGGTGCCGTTGACGGGCGCGCGGTTGACCTGTGCGGCGAGGGCGTCGACGTGAGGCTGGATCTTCGCCGGGTCGGCGGCGACGGTGAAGGTGCCGTCGGCCGCGGGCGTGATCGTCAGCCAGCTGGCGGCGGTCGCCGCGTCCACGGGGACCGTGCGCTCGTCGCCGACGTAGAAGCCGGCGGTGGCGAGCATGGCGTTGGCCTTGTCAGCGGCGGCCTGCGCGTTCGCGCTGTCCGCGGCGGCATCGACGGGGGCGGTGGTGGCCGGCACCGTCACGGTGGTCGTGCCGGCGTCGAAGGCATCGCGCAGCTGCGTCGTCAGGGCGTCGAGGTCGATGCCGGTGCCGGGGGTCGACGGGGTGACGGCGTAGGCCGTGCCGGAGAACGACACGGTTGCCGGTGTGGGATCGGTGTAGGCGCCGGGGAGAGCGGCGCGCAGCGCGGCCGTCGCCGTGGTCTTGTCGAGAGTGATCTGCGCATCGATCGGATCGCCGAACCACTGGGTGACGTTCCACATCGGCCGCGACGAGAACGCGGAGTCCGCGAGAGACGACGCATCGACAGTCGCGCCGAGCTGGGCGCCGGTCACGCGCGGACCGCCCTCGCCGAGGACGAGCGTGGTCTGCGCGAGGCGCTGATCGATCGAGTCGGCCGCCGCTCCCGCGGTCTGGAACCCGACCGGCGCGCCGCCGACCGTCGTGCCGGGCGCGATGAGGACGAGCGATGCGGTGACGACGCCACCGACGACGAGGGCCGCGGGCACCCCGATCCACAGCCAGAGGCGTCTGCGCTTCGGTCGAGGTTCAGCGGGGGCCCATTCGACGGGTCGGTCGCCTTCCGCCGTGGCGGGTGCATCGAGGATCGCTGTCGTCGTGCCGGCCGTTTCGGGCGCGCTCGACGGGTCGGTCGGTCCCTCTGTGTCGGACTTCGTGGCCATGTCGGTCACCGTGTGTACCCCCGCATCCGCGCGCTCGCGCGATTCTATGTTACGCGATCGCCTCGCGACGGCGCCGTGCCCCCGTGTCGTGGGGCCGTGCGCGGGCAGGGGATCGTCGTCAGGGAGCGCCGCAGACCTCGGCGAAGCGCGTGAGGGCGGTCTGGATGCCGCTCGTCGCCCGCTCCAGCGCGGGAAGCTGCGCGAGGTCGCCGACGGCGAGGCCCTGCAGCGCCGTGGAGGCGTCATCGAAGCCGGTTCGCAGCGGCGAGATCAGCGCCGACACGTCGGCGTTGTGGAGCGCGTCGGCGGCTGACCCGAGTCGATCCGCCACGTCGCGCAGTGCCGCGCCGGAGGCGGACGGGTCACTCGTGTCGAGCGTGCGGAGGCGTCCCGTCGCATCCGAGACCGAGGAGACGACGGATGCGCAGGCATCCGCCGTGCTCTGCGATCCGGGGGAGGACGACGCTGGGCCGGCGCTGCCGGAGCAGGCGGTGAGCATCGCTCCCGTCAAAGCGAGGACGAGGGTGGCGGGGACGAGGATGCGGGTGCGCACGGTGACTCCGGGGAACGGTGAGGGGTGTGTCGTCGATGTAACGGTTTTGTAAATGCTCCTACCAAAAAGGAGCGAACGCTTGTCTCCGGAGAGTTCGTAAGGTGTACTAACAAACATGTCAGGTTCGAACGTCCCGCCTCCCGTCGCGGATGCCGCCACCGTCGGAAGCGTCTCCTTCGGCTCGCGTCGGGTGCTGCGCCCCGCGGCGAAGGTCCTGCCCGAGCACGCCCGCGCACACAATCGGTCGCTCGTCCTGCAGACCCTCTTCCACCAGGGTGCCATGTCCCGCGCGGACCTCGCGCGGGAGACGGGACTCACCCGGGTTACGATCTCCGACCTCGTGGGCGAGCTCATCGAAGACGGCTACGTCGCCGAGCGCGGAATGCGCGAGGTCACCGGCCCCGGAAAACCGGCCATCCTCGTGGACCTCGACCGCTCGGGACACCGCATCGTCGGCCTGGACCTGTCGCGCAGCGACCGCTTCCTGGGGGCGGTCCTCACCCTCGACGGCGAGATCGTCGCCCGCCACGACATCCCGGTGCCCGACGACCCCGCAGGCATCCTCGATGCCGTCGTCGGGTTGAGCCGCACCCTCGTCGCCGACGCGCACGCCCCCGTGCTCGGCGTCGGCGTCGGTACGCCGGGCATCGTCGACGACAGCGGCACGGTGCTCGCCGCCCCGAACTTCGGGTGGAGCTCGGTCGACCTGCGAGGCATCCTCCGCGACGCGGTCTCTCTCCCCGTGCTGGTCGCCAACGACGCGAACGCCGCCGTCCTGGCGGAGTACACCTTCGGCGGGGCAGGCGACGACGTCATGCTCGTGCGCGTCGGCCGCGGTGTCGGTTCCGGCCTGCTCACGGGCGGTCAGCCCATGCGCGGCAGCCGGTTCGCAGCGGGCGAGATCGGTCACGTCACCGTCGGCACCGACGGCGGCCCCGTGTGCGTGTGCGGAAAGGTCGGATGCCTCGAGGCCTGGCTGTCCGCACCGTCGCTCGAGCGTGCGCTCGCCGCGCCGGGCGCCGACCACGACTCCGTTCTGCGCGACGCGGGGGAGCGGCTGGGCATCGCCCTGGCTCCCATCGTCGGCGCCCTCGATCTGTCGGAGATCGTCCTCTCCGGCCCGCACCGACTTCTCGACGGCCCGCTCGCCACGGCGACCGTCGAGACCCTCCACGCCCGCACGCTCGCCGAGTTCCACGACGGTGTGCAGGTGCGCATGACGACGCAGGGGGAGGACATCGTCCTCCGCGGTGCGGCCGTCATGGTCCTGTCCGGACAGCTCGGAGTGTCCTGACAGCTGCCCCACCCCGGTCGGGGCCGGTCGGCCCCCGGGGAACCACCAAGAAAAGGAAGACACCCATGAACAAGAAGCTCGGAGCCCTCGCACTCCTCGGCGCTTCGGCTGTCGCTCTCTCCGGCTGCGCCGGCGGGGCCGGCAACGGGTCCGACGGCACTCCTGCCCCCGCAACGGTGCGGGTCTGGCTCAACGGGACCGATACGCCGCAGGACGCCCGCGACTACCTCACGAAGACCTTCGCGGAGCAGAACCCCGGCAGCACCCTCGTCATCGAGGAACAGCAGTGGACGGGGCTGGTCGACAAGCTCACGACGAGCCTGCCGTCCAACGACACCCCCGACATCGTCGAGATGGGCAACACGCAGGCCGCCGCCTTCACCTCCAGCGGTGCGCTGCTGGACCTCTCCGACATCACGGACAAGATCGGCGGTTCGGACCTGCTCGACGGATTCGTCGAGGCGGGCACCTGGGACGGCAAGCTCTACGCCGCCCCGTACTACTCCGGAGCCCGCATCGTCTTCTACAACACCGCGCAATATCAGACGGCGGGGGTCACCGTGCCGAAGACCCTCGACGACTACGTCGCGAACGGAGAGAAGCTCGCCGCTGCGCTGCCGGGCGTCTCGGGGGTCTTCTTCCCGGGCAAGGACTGGTACAACGCGCTCCCCTTCATCTGGGAGAACGGCGGCGAGATCGCGGTGCAGAAGGATGGCAAGTGGGAGGCGCAGCTCTCCAGCGATGCCTCGGTCAAGGGCATCGAGCAGGTCCAGGCACTCATGACCAAGGCATCGGTCGCGCCGAAGGACGGCGACGAGTCCGAGGCCTGGGTACCGTTCCGCACCGAGAAGGCGGCGACTCTCTCCGCTCCCAGCTGGGCGTACTGGTCGATCGTCGCCGATGACAACAAGGCGCCGACGGCTCTCACCGACACGCTCGGCTACTTCGCCTTGCCGGGCAAGAGCGGAGGCACCGCCAAGGTCTTCGCCGGTGGCTCGAACATCGGCATCTCCGCGAAGTCGTCCCACCCCGAGCTCGCCAAGAGCGCGCTGGAGATCATGCTGAGCGACCAGTACCAGACGATCCTCGCCAAGGCCGGTCTGGTCCCCGCGAAGAAGTCGCTCGGATCGCAGGTCGCCGCAGCGACGCCCGAGCTTGCGAAGACGATCGCGGATGCCGCGGCCAATGCGAAGCTCACCCCCACCTCGCCCCAGTGGGCCGATGTGGAGGCGAAGGGTCTGCTGCAGGACTTCTTCGTGAAGGTCGCGAACGGTGGCGACGTGAAGTCGCTCGCCACGGCACTCGACCAGCAGATCGACAGCATCCTGAACGGCTGACCCCTCCGCCCTCGTCTCCCGGAGCGTTCGGCGCTCCGGGAGACGAGGGCGCCACCCCTCTGACATCGGAAGGAGAGACGAGGATGCCCCGCGCCACCCCCGCTCTCGCGGACGCCGACATCGACGCGGCACCCGCACCCGCGCCGCGCCGTCGCCGCGCCGACCGCACACCCCTCGTGCTGCTGCTGCCGGCGCTCGCGATGCTCGTCGTCTTCATCGGCTGGCCGCTGCTGCAGCTGATCATCATGTCCTTCCAGAAGTACGGGCGCGCGCAGATCTTCGGGGCACCGCCCGAGTTCGTCGGACTCGACAACTACCTGCGCGTGCTCACCGACCCGCAGTTCTGGGTCGTGCTCGGTCGCAGCTTCGCGCTGATGGTGGTGTGCGCCGCCGCGACGATGGTGCTCGGCGTGGCCATCGCCCTGATGATGCGCTCGCTCGGCACCGTGATGCGCACCGTCGTCTCGGTCGGGCTGCTGCTGGCCTGGGCGATGCCGGCCCTGACGGGCACCATCGTGTGGGGGTGGATCTTCGACACCTCCTACGGCATCGTGAACTACCTGCTCACGCAGATCACGGGGCAGAACTGGATCGGACACAGCTGGCTCTCCGACCCGCTCAGCTTCTTCGGCGTCGCCGCCATCATCATCACGTGGGGGGCCGTCCCGTTCGTCGCCTTCTCGACGTACGCCGGGCTCGGGCAGGTGCCCGGTGAAGTGCTCGAGGCATCCTCGCTCGACGGTGCCGGCGCGTGGCAGCGGTTCCGACTGATCGTCGTGCCCTACATCCGCTCGATCCTCGTCGTGCTGCTGATCCTGCAGGTCATCTGGGATCTGCGCGTGTTCGCGCAGATCTACGCCCTGCAGACCGTCGGCGGCATCCGCGCCGACACCAACACGATCGGCGTCTACATCTACACGGTGTCCATGGCCACCGGAGACGTCGGCTCGGGCGGCGCGATCTCGGTGATCCTGGTGGTCATCCTGCTCGCGATCTCCGCCTATTACATCCGCACGATGCTGAAGGAGGACGAGTCGTGAACGCCCGCACGCGGCATCGCGTCGGCCGGATCGCGCTCAACCTCGCAGCGATCGTCGTCTTCGCCTTCTCGGTGTTCCCGGTGTACTGGATGGTCAACACCGCGTTCCTGCCCGGCTCGGCCGTCAAGAGCGAGACGCCGCATTTCTGGCCCGATCAGTTCACCCTGAAGAGCTTCGCGGGAGCCTGGAACGACGGCTTCCTCCCCGCTCTCGGGGTCTCGCTCGGGGTCACGGTGCTGACGGTCGTCGTGGCGCTCCTGTTCGCCTTCCTCGCCTCGATCGCCGTCACCCGCTACCGCTTCCGCTCGCGCAAGACCTTCATCGTCGCGATCCTCGTGATCCAGATGATCCCGGCCGAGGCGATGATCATCTCGACCTTCCGCGTGCTCGACGGGTGGCACCTGCTCAACACGATCATCGGCCTGTCCGCGGTGTACATCGCGATGGTGCTGCCCTTCACGATCTGGACGCTGCGCGGCTTCGTGAACGGCGTGCCGGCGGAGCTCGAAGAGGCCGCCATGATCGATGGATGCAGCCGCAACCAGGCGTTCTGGCGGGTCACCTTCCCGCTGCTCGCGCCGGGACTCGTCGCGACCGGCATCTTCGCGTTCATCCAGGCGTGGAACGAGTTCGTCTTCGCCCTGGTGATCATGACGCGCCCCGAGTCGCAGACGCTGCCGATCTGGCTGCGCGCGTTCGTCCAGGCCACGAAGGCCACCGACTGGGCGGTCGTCATGGCCGGTTCGACCCTCATGGCCATCCCCGTCATCGTCTTCTTCCTGATCGTGCAGGGCAAGATGACCGGCGGCCTCGTCTCGGGAGCAGTGAAAGGCTGATGCGTCTCGGATTCGACGTCGGAGGAACCAAGACCGACGCCGTGGTCGTCACGCCCTCGGGCGAGGTGGTCGCACGGATGCGTCGCGCCACCGGCTGGGGCGCCGATGCCGTCGTCGGGACGATCCTCGCGCTCGCCGACGATCTCATGCGCGAGGCCTCTCTCACGCCTGCCGACGTCAGGTCGATCGGCGTCGGCATGCCCGGACAGGTGGCCGCCGGCAGCACCGTCGTCACGCACGCGGTCAACCTCGGTGTCGACGCGCTCGACCTCGGCCCCGCCGTCGGCCGAGCCCTCGGCGCCCCGGTGACGGCCGAGAACGACGTGAAGGCCGCCGCCGTCGGCGCGTACGCGCTGCACGGGGCCGGGCGGGCCGGGGCCAGGGCGATGGCCTACCTCAACCTGGGCACCGGCATCGCGGCGGGGTTCGTCGTGGACGGTGCGCTGTGGCGCGGCGTGCACGGCACGGCGGGCGAGGTCGGACACATCAGCGTCGATCCGCGCGGTCCGCAGTGCCGCTGCGGTCAGCGTGGATGCATCGAGGCGTTCAGCGGCGGTGGATCGATCGCCGAACGGTGGGGAAGACCCGGCGACCTGCCCGTCGCCGATGTGTTCGACGCGGCGGACGCGGGCGATCCCGACGCCGTGGTGCTGCGCGACGGTCTGGTGTACGGCGTGGCATCCGCCGTCCGTATCCTCGTGCTGACGGGCGACGTCGCATCGGTCGTCGTCGGGGGAGGCGTGAGCGCGCTCGGCGATCGGCTGCTGGGTCGCGTGACCGAGCGGCTCGAGACGGATGCCGCGGACTCACCCTTCCTGGCGTCTCTCCACCTCGCCGACCGCCTCGAGCTGCTGCCCCCCGGCTCTCCCGCCGCCGCCCTCGGTGCCGCGCTCGTCAGCGCCGCGAACGGGACCCGCGCCGCAGGTGCCGCCGTTCCCGAAGCCGATATCCCCGAACCCGACATCTCAGAAGAAAAGGCCGCCATCCATGGCTGAGATCATCATCCTCCCGACCGCCGCAGACGCCGGTGCGCTCGTCGCCGACGAGATCGTCTCGCTCGTGAAGGCACGACGCGACGCCGTTCTGGGGCTCGCGACCGGCTCGACCCCCGTGCCGGTGTACGACGCACTGCGATCTCGGGTCGACGGTATCGACGTCTCGCGCGTGCGCGGCTTCGCCCTCGACGAGTACGTGGGAATCGACCCGGCGCACCCCGAGAGCTACCGGTCCGTCATCACGAGGCAGGTCGTCGAGCCCCTCGGCCTGGATCCCGCGCTCATCCGTACACCCGACGGCGCTCTGGCGACGATCGCGCACGCGGGCGAGGACTACGAGCGAGCGATCGCGGCGGCGGGCGGCATCGACCTGCAGATCCTCGGTATCGGCACCTCCGGGCACATCGGCTTCAACGAACCGGGATCGTCCTTCGCGTCGCGCACACGCGTGAAGACCCTCCTCGCGCAGACCCGTGCGGACAACGCGCGCTTCTTCGATTCGATCGACGAGGTGCCGATGCACTGCATCACCCAGGGTCTCGGTACGATCCTCGACGCGCGTCATCTCTTCCTCCTCGCGTTCGGCGAGGCCAAGGCGCAGGCGGTGGCCGGGGCGGTCGAGGGCCCGGTGACCTCGTCGCTGCCGGGGTCGGCCATCCAGCTGCACCCGCACGTGACGGTCGTCGTCGACGAGGCGGCCGCCTCGCAGCTCGCGCACGCCGACTACTACCGCTACGCGTACGCGCACAAGCCCGCGTGGCAGGGCCTCTGACAGGGGCACTGACCCTTCGCTCGCGCGCGAGACCCCTCTAAGCTCGGTCACATGACCGACGTCGACGTCCGCCGCCCGGTGCCCGCCTGGATCTGGGGCGGAGCACTCCTCGTCGCGACTGCGGTCGTCCCGTCGCTGGCGGGGGCCGGCGGACCGCTGAGAGAGGCGGGGGCGGCGATCTCGTGGGTCTCGCTCGTCTCGTTCGCGGCCGCGATGGTCGTCTTCGCGTGGGGCATCCGTGGGGAGGGATCCGTGGTCGCCCGCCGCCCGCTGGGGATCGTCGCACTCTGTCTGGTCGGCATCATCCTGCCGGTCGTGGGCCTCATCAGCTCGTTCGTGTTCGTCGTCGACCCCGCCGATCCGTCCGCCACGCCGAGCTGGATCGGCGCCGCGCAGGTCGTCAACTACGCCGGATATGCCGCGTGGGGCGGCGCGGCACTCGTCGCGGGGGTGGAGGTCGCGCGTGCGCGCGTCGTGCCGGGCCGATGGCGTTGGGCGCCCCTCACTGCGCTCGGCGTTCTCGCCCTCGCCTTCGTGGGGATGCAGATCGTCTCCGTGGCCGTCGCGACGTCGCCCGACCCGACGGCGACGTTCGCCCTCATCGCGGTCTGGGGTGCGGTGAGTGTGCTCGTGCCGCTCGCGCTGGGCGGCATCGCCCTCGTGCTGGGAGCACGCGGGCGCCCCGCTCCCGCGACGCAGGTGTACCCGCCGGCGCGGTGAGCCCGGGCATCCCGCACCGGCACCCCTCATGGGCGCGCGGCACGGCGCGGTTCAGGGGGCGAACACCTTTCCGGGATTCATGATGCCGGTGGGGTCGAAGACCCGGGCGATGTCACGCTGCAGCTGCCATTGGTCGTCACCGAGCTCGTCCGCGAGCCAGCGGCGTTTGAGCAGACCCACACCGTGCTCGCCGGTGAGGGTGCCGCCGAGGCGCAGCGCCGCCTGGAATAGCTCGTCGGCCGCGTGCCACACCCGGTCGGGGACCGTGTCGCCCTCGAAGACGAAGTTCGGGTGCAGGTTGCCGTCCCCGGCGTGGCAGACCGTGGGGATGATCAGTCCATAGTCGCGCTCGATCCGGGCGATCTCGTCGAACATCGCGGGCATCGCGCTGCGCGGCACGGACACGTCTTCGATGAGGGTGGTGCCGAGCGTCTCCATGGCGGGGTGCAGGGACCGGCGGATGCGCCACAGCAGATCGGCTTCGGCATCGTCGGCGGCGAGGCGCACGGTCGCTCCGCTCGCGGACAGGATCTCGGTGAGCGCCTCGGCCTCGGCGGTGGCCGCGGGTCCGTCGGTCTGGATCGTGAGCTGCGCGACGCCGGGTGCGGGAGCGGGCAGGGCGAGCAGGCGATGGACGGCCGCGAGCGACGCGGCATCCATCAGCTCCATGATCGCGGGCTGGATGCCCGACGCGGTGACGGCGGCGGCTCCCTCGGCGGCGCGACGCACGTCGGGGAAGGACGCCGTGAGCGTGCGCGTGGCACCGGGCACGCGGTGCCGCAGCCGCAGCGTCGCCCCCACGACGACGCCGAGGATGCCTTCCGAGCCGACCACGAGAGAGGTGAGATCGAGCCCCGTCACGCCCTTGACGCTGCGATGACCGAGACGAAGGAGGCGCCCGTCCGCGAGCACGAGGTCGACGCCGAGGACGGCATCGCGGACGACGCCGTACTTGGCGCACAGAAGACCTCCGGCGCCGGTGGCGATGTTGCCGCCGACCGTGGAGATCTCGCGGCTGGCCGGATCGGGTGCCCACCACAGGTCGTGCGCGGCGAGCGCCCGGTTCAGGTCGGCGTTGAGGATGCCGGGTTCGACGACGGCCAGCAGGTCGTCCGGCCGGACCTCGAGGATCCGATCCATCGCGCGCATCGAGAGGACGATCTCGCCCGGCCCCGCGTGGGCGCCTCCGGCGAGCCCCGTCCCGGCGCCGCGCGTGACGATCGGCGTGCCGGTCGCGTGCGCGATGCGGGCCGTGGCCTGCACGTCCGGCACGGATGCCGCATGCACGATCGCCAGGGGAGCCCCCGTCGCGGCGTGCCCGGACTTGTCGGCCCGGGCCGCGTCGAGGTGGAGCGGGTCGGTGTCGACCCGCTCACCCAGCGCCGCACGCAGCAGCGTGACGACGTCGGGTGCGCTCATGCGAGGCGGCGACGCCCGGAGACGAGTCCCACCGCGATGGCGACGACGGCGAACGCGACGCCGATCCAGGCGCTGCCGCTGGTCCACCACACGATCGTCGCCGAGGCGTAGACGAGAAGCTCGACGAGAGCGCGGACGAAGGGGTGTACGACGAACACGGCGCGGGGTGAGACGAACATCGCCCACAGCAGGATCGCGACGACGGGTGCGCCGATGCCCGCGACGATGTTCCCGGGGAACGGCCACGCCGTGAACCCCCAGACCGCGAGCGTGCCGAATGCGAAGAGCTCGCACAGGAAGGCGAGGACGTCGACGGCGTCGAGGGAGGGACGCGTGCCGGGGGACCGTGCGGCATCCGCGGCGGGCAGCGGGGCCTCGGGCGCGGTGGGACGGACGTGCGGCAGATCGGACATGCCTCCAGTTTACGGGGGCGGCGACGGCGCGGTGAGAGTGCCGCAGGTGGGCCGCGGACCGTCAGTCGACGGTGACGTCCACCGACAGCCAGGGGCCGAAGAAGCCGTCGGCCGTGTAGGCGACCGTCAGCCGCCCCCACAGCAGCATCCAGAACGGGCCGCGCACGGTGACGTCGGCGCGCCCGTCGTCACCGAGCGTCGTCGTGCCGAGCAAATCGGAACCGAATCGGATGGCGACGTCGGCACCCGGCGAGCCGGTCATGCTCACGTCGACGATCGCGGCGCCCCCCGACAGGCGGACGAAGCGCGCGGAGACGACGTCTGGCGTTCCCTCCGGCAGCACCGGCGTCGACGGCGACGGGCTGGGGGACGCCGTCGGCATCGGGGTCGGGGTGGGTGATGCCGTCGGGGTCGGCGTCGGGGCCGGGGTGGGGGATGCGGTGGGGCTCGGTGATGCCGTCGGGGATGCGGTGGGGCTCGGCGATGCCGTCGGAGACGGATCGGGCGCCGTGGTCGGTGCGGGATCGGCCGGGGTCGCGGGTGCCGGGGCCGCCGTCGCGATCGGCACCTGGATGACGCGGCGTGTGGGCGCAGGCGAGGGGAGGTCGCTGGGTGACGGGGCCGGGGACGGTGCGGTGGTCGCGGGCGCGGCAGGGGTCGCGCCGCTGCCGGAACCGCCCGCGCCCGGCGCGGAATCCTGTCTGTCCGCCGCGACCGCGTCGGGCGCCGCCGGGGCGCCGCCGCCGCTGAGCTGGGGAACCACGATGACCGCCGCGACCGCGGCTGCGGCCACGAGCACTCCCGCCGTCGCGAGGCCCACTCCCGCGCCGATCGACCCGAGGATGCCTCCGCCGGCTGTCGCCGCGGCCGATCCACCGGCACTCGCGCCGCCCGCGCCCGCTGCTCCGGCAACGCCGCTGCCGCCGCTCGCGCCGCCGACCGTGCCGGACGCTCCCGCCGACGTCGTGCCGACGACCGAGCCGATCAGGGGTGCTCCGGGAGCGGTGACGGCACCGGGCATCGCACTCGATGCCCCGGCGGCGAGCGCGACGATCGGCGCCGAACCGCCCTGGATGGTCGCGAGATACGCGGTCGCCGCGCCCGCCCCGATGGTCAGCGGCAGCAGGATGAGCGCCAGGCGGTGCGAGACGTCTTTCGCCTCGGCGGCGACGATCGTGCATCGTGCGCAGTCGGCCAGGTGGGCGTCGATGCGCGCCGAGTCTCGTCGGCTGACGTTCGCGCGCGCGTATGCGCCGAGTCGTTCGATCGTCCAGCGGCACTCGGAATCCTCTGCGGCGGTGCGCAGGTGCGCCTGGATCCACGCCTCGCGCAGGCCCTCGCGCGCCCGGAAGGCGAGCTGCGCCACCGCGGTGGCCTTCAGACCCAGCAGGGGCGCGACCTCGGACGGCTTCATCTGTTCGATCTCGGTGTACCAGAGCACCTCCTGCCAGCGGGTGGGCAGGCTCCGGAACGCCTGAGTCGTGAGGCTGCGGTCGAGCGCCTCATCGGTGGCGTGCGCCTCGGCATCCGGATCGGGAACGTTCTCGAGTTCGTCGATGCCCGTCTCGCGGCGAGCGCGACCCCACCCGGCCGCGGTGTTGCGGATGACGGTGAACAGATATGCGCGGAACGAGCCGGTGGGCCCGCCGCCCTTGACGATGGCCTGATAGATGCGCGCGTACGCCTCTTGGACGAGGTCGTCGGCGTCGAACGTCGAGGTGACCGAACCGGCGACGACGATGCCCGAACGGTAGTGGCGGCGCCACAGCTCACCGAATGCCGCCGAATCGCCCGACCGCGTGCGCAGGATGAGCTCGGCGTCGGCCGTGTCGGCGACGTCGGGGCGCTGATCGTTCGTGTCCATGCTGAGTTCCGGAGGCGGTCGCGGCGGATGGGGTCATCCATGAGACGCGTCGGGAGGAACTTCATGACGCGACGCATCCATTCTCCCTGGTTCGCCGGCGAATCGGCTGGGAGAGCACCGCTCGCCGCGACCGCTCGGGGCGAGCGGTCGGGCGCGCGCCGAGCGGAGCCGCGAGGGCATCCTCGAAAGAATCGTAAAAAAGTCGCGGAAGTCGCGTGATGAATCGGTGTGGGGCGCATCTCTTGAGGAGACGGTGATGAGCTGGCCCCCCTGGGGAGGGGCGGCCGCAGTCCGGTGGACCGAGTCACCCGGGCCGTCATCAGGTGATGCGGGATCGGGGGATCCCGCACCACCGACGCCCGAGGAACGGCCACAACGGGCGGAGTGGGGCGGAGTAGAGCCGGGGGGCTCCTCCGCCCCGCTCTTTTTCTCCGCCGCCCGGGTCGAGACGGTCGGTGCGCGCCGATCAGTCGCGCGCGCCGCCGACCCAGACCCCGATGACCTGCAGGTCGTCGTCGAGCAGCACCGCGTCGCCGATGGCGCCCTGCCGAAGGGTGCCCAGACGGTCCTCGGCTCCGACGGCGCGCGCCGGGGTCCGGGTGAGGGCGGCGACCGCGTCGGGGAGAGCCGTGCCGCCCGCGACGACGAGGCGCAGCGCCGCGTCCTGCGTGAGCGTCGATCCGGCGATCGCTCCGTCGACATCGAGCCGCGCCACCCCGTCCGAGACCGTGACGGCGAGGCCGCCGAGCGTGTACGGGCCGTCGGGTGCGCCGGCCGCAGCCATCGCATCGGTGATGAGGGCGATCCGTCCCGGAGCCCCCGCGAACGCGAGCGCGATCACGTCGGGGTGCACGTGCACTCCGTCGGCGATGAGCTCGAGGGTGACCCGTGCGTCGCGCATCGCGGCGACGACGGGCCCGGGAGCGCGGTGGTGGATGCCGGGCATCGCATTGAAGGCATGGGTGAGGATCGTCGCCCCCGCGTCGAACGCGGCCTGCGCCTCGTCCGCCGTCGCGTTCGTGTGCCCGACGGCGACGGCGGTGCCCGCCGCCACGAGCTGGCGGGTCGCCGCCAGGGCTCCGGGCAGTTCCGGAGCGAGCGTCACCTGTCGGAGGGTGCCACCGCCGGCGTCGATCAGACGTGCGATCTCCCCGGCATCGGGCATCCGCAGCAGGCTCTCGGTGTGCGCGCCCTTGTGTCCGGGGTCGAGGAACGGCCCTTCGAGGTGCGATCCGAGGATCGTGGGGTCGGTGGCGGCGAGGTCTGCGATCAGTGCCACGCGCGGGGCGAGGTCGGCGAGGGGGGCTGTCACGAGAGAGAGCACCGCCCGCGTCGTCCCGTGCGCGCGATGGACCGCGCGCGCCGCCTGGATCGCGGCGGCTCCGTCGTCGAACGAGACGCCGCCCCCGCCGTGCCCGTGGATGTCGATGAACCCGGGGGTGAGGTACGCCCCCGCCGCGTCGACCTCCTGCGCGAGGCTCGCGGCGCTCGCGGCGCTCTCGCGCAGTGCGCGCCACGAGTCGCCCGTCCCCGTTGCGCGCACGAGGCCGTCGGCGAAAGCGACCCAGGCATCCGGCTGCACGCGACCGTCGTCGACGAGCCGGGCCGAGTGGATGACGGTGATCATGCGTCGCGCTCCTCGGCGGGTGCGGGGTCGGATGCCATGGCATCCGCCCGCCATGGGATGCCCGGCAGCGGGGTGAAGACGATGCCGAGCGAGGCCCACAGGGCGGCCTGGGCGCCCACGCGCGCCGCGAACGACTCCCAGGTGCGGAGGGCCGACGCGTGCGGTGCGGGCGACCAGGCGACCTCGGCGGCCGCGGCGATGCGGGGGAAGGCGAGGGCGTCGAGGTCGGCGAGGGTCCGCGCCGTCTCGGTCCACAGCGGCGCCTCCACGCCCAGGATGGCGTCGTCCGAGACGCCCGCGATGACCTCTGCCGGATCCCATTCGTACGCCCGGCGCGCGCTGGTGACGCCGTTCGCCCAGGTCAGGCCGAGGGGCGAGTCCTCGTCGAACTTCATGTCGAGGTAGACCGCGTCGGCGGGCGACATGACCAGTCTCGATCCGAGCGCCGTGAAGCCGCGAGCCTTGTCGTCCATGCCGTCGGTCGGGGTCGTGAATCCCCAGTACTGCCCGATCGTGGTGGGGTGAAGGCCCGTTCCGGTGCCCGCCTCATGCCATGCCATCGGCGTCTTGCCGAGGTCGGCGATCAGTCGGCTCACCCTTCCGACGAAGGCGTCGTAGTCGGCCCGCGGTGTGCCGAGCGCCTCGTCGCCGCCGATGTGCAGGTAGGGTCCGGGGGTGAGGTCAGCGATTTCGCCCAGGACGTCGCGCACGAAGGCATCCGTCGCCTCGTCGGTGATCCGCAGTGATGAGAAGCCGACCGCGAGGCCCTCGTAGGGCTCGCCGCTGACGGGTGTGCCGCCGCCGAAGTCGCGGATCGTCTCGATGACCTGTGGGCCGAGCACCGGCTGCTCGGACACCTCGGGGTACGCGAGCGAGACGGCGTGCGTGTGCCCCGGCAGGTCGATCTCGGGCACGAGCGTCATGTGGTGCGCTGCGGCGTAGGCGACGAGCTCGCGATAGTCGTCCCTCGTGTAGAAGCCGCCCGGTGCGCCCCCGATCGCGGTCGCCGCCGCCCTCTCGGTGAGCAGCGGCCGAGAGGCGAGCTCGAGCCGCCAGCCCTGATCGTCGGTGAGGTGCAGGTGCAGGTGATTGAACTTCAGGCTCGACGCGCGATCGATGTAGGCCTTCACCGTGGCGACGTCGAAGAAGTGCCGTGCCACATCGAGCATGACGCCACGGTAGGCGAAGCGCGGGGCATCCTCGATCCGCACGGCGGGGATGAGCCAGCCGCCACCCGCGGCGTCTCGAGCGTCGGCCGAGCGGGAGATCAGCTGCCCCAGGGTCTGCACACCGTAGAACAGCCCCGCGGCATCGGCGCCGACGACCGAGACGCCGTCGGCGGATGCTTTGAGCACGTACGACTCCGGTACGCCCTCGTCGAGCCGCAGCGCGATCCCCGACCCGGTGCCGTCGGCACGGCCGAGCGAGAGGGTGAGTCCGGTGCGGCTGCGGATCACCTCGCGGGCGGCGGCCACGGCATCCGCATCGCCCGAGACGATCGTGTCGGCTGTCAGCACGAACGGTGCCGCGGTACCCACCTGCAGAGCGCGGGGCAGGGGCACGAGGGCGGGAGCGGGGGGCGGCGACACGACGGCGAGGGAGGAGGGCAGCGACACGATGTCTCCATTCTGCGTGCGGCGGTCGGCGTCGACCAGGGCGACGCGGGCGCGGTCGATGCCCGAGAAGCTTCTATGTTAAGAGTCCTTACAAATGCGCCGCAACGCCCAGCCTAATCCCCTGCACGTCCCCTCTCCCCGCGAGACCTCCCGTATGTACGCTTGCGCGGCGATTTGCGTGACATACGGGAGGTTTCGCGGGGATGCCAGGGCCCCAGGATCGAGCGGGCATCCGATATGCTCGCTGTGTCGCGACTGGCGTTGAGGTGGGACACCACCGGGGAGCGACGAACACGGCAATCGACCGCACGCCTGGGCCGCCGTGGTTTCGACTCGCCGGCGCGCCGGCACTCAACCACGGATGGCAGGAGCCCGATATGACCGACCCGTACTTCAACGCCCCCCTCTCCGAGGTCGACCCCGAGATCGCACAGGTCCTCGAGCGCGAGCTCGAGCGCCAGCGCGGCTACCTCGAGATGATCGCCTCGGAGAACTTCGTCCCCGTCTCGGTGCTGCAGTCGCAGGGCTCGGTGCTCACCAACAAGTACGCCGAGGGCTACCCGGGCCGTCGCTACTACGGCGGCTGCGAAGAGGTCGACGTCGCCGAGGAGCTCGCGATCGAGCGCGCGAAGGCCCTCTTCGGCGCGGAGTTCGCCAACGTGCAGCCGCACTCCGGGGCATCCGCCAACGCCGCGGTCCTGCACGCGATCGCCCGCCCCGGCGACACGCTGCTCGGTCTGTCGCTCGACCACGGCGGCCACCTGACCCACGGCATGAAGATCAACTTCTCCGGCCGGCTCTACAACATCGTCGCCTACGGCGTCGACCCCGAGACCTCGATCATCGACATGGACGAGGTCGAGCGCCTCGCGGTCGAGCACCAGCCGAAGGTCATCATCGCCGGCTGGTCGGCCTACCCGCGCCAGCTGGACTTCGCGCGCTTCCGCGAGATCGCCGACAAGGTCGGCGCACTCCTCTGGGTCGACATGGCGCACTTCGCCGGTCTCGTCGCGGCGGGCCTGCACCCGAGCCCCGTCCCGCACGCCCATGTCGTCTCGTCGACCGTGCACAAGACGATCGGCGGCCCCCGCTCCGGCTTCATCCTCACGAACGACGCCGACCTCGCCAAGAAGATCAACACCGCGGTCTTCCCGGGGCAGCAGGGCGGCCCGCTCATGCACGTGATCGCCGCGAAGGCCACCGCGTTCAAACTCGCGGCGACCCCCGAGTTCCGTGAGCGCCAGGAGCGCGTCGTCCGCGGCGCCGCGATCCTCGCCGAGCGCCTGTCGCAGCAGGACGTGAAGGATGCCGGGATCTCGGTCCGTTCCGGCGGCACCGACGTGCACCTGGTGCTGGTGGACCTCCGCGACGCCGCGATCGACGGCAAGCAGGCCGAAGACCTGCTGCACGAGATCCACATCACGGTCAACCGCAACGCCGTCCCGAACGACCCGCGCCCCCCGATGGTCACGTCGGGCCTGCGCATCGGCACGCCGGCGCTCGCGACCCGCGGGTTCGGCGACGCCGAGTTCACCGAGGTCGCCGACGTCATCGCGCTGGCGCTGCTGCCCGGCGCCGACGTCGAGGCGCTCCGCGCCCGCGTGGCATCCCTCACCGCCGCGTTCCCGCTCTACCCGGGGCTCGCGCAGTGACCGCGACCGTCCTCGACGGGCGTGCCACCGCGGCCGCGATTAAGGCGGAGCTCGCCGAGCGCGTCGCGAAGCTGAAGGCCCTCGGCGTCACCCCGGGCATCGCGACGGTGCTCGTGGGCGCCGATCCGGCATCCCAGCTCTACGTCGGCATGAAGCACCGCGAGTCCGAGGCGATCGGGATGAACTCGATCCAGATCGAGCTGTCGGCGGATGCCACGCAGCAGGACGTCGAGGACGAGATCGACCGTCTCAACGCCGACCCCACCTGCCACGGCTACATCGTGCAGCTGCCGCTGCCGCGCCACCTCGACACCGACCGCATCCTCGAGCGGATCGACCCGGCCAAGGATGCCGACGGCCTGCACCCGACGAACCTCGGCAAGCTCGTGCTGAACGTCAACGACGAGATCACCTCGCCGCTGCCCTGCACCCCGCGGGCCGTCATCGAGTTGCTGGAGCGCAACGGCTTCGCCCTCGCCGGCACGCACGTCGTGGTCGTCGGGCGTGGCGTGACGATCGGGCGTTCCATCGGGCTGCTGCTCACGCGGCGCGCGGTGAACGCGACGGTCACCCTCACCCACACGGGCACGCGCGACCTGCCGTCGTACCTGCGGCAGGCCGACGTCATCGTGGGCGCCGCCGGGGTGAAGCACCTCGTGCGCCCCGAGGACGTCAAGCCCGGCGCCGCCGTGCTCGACGTGGGTGTCACGCGCGAGATCGACCCCGAGACCGGCAAGTCCAAGGTCTACGGCGACATCGCGCCGGGCGTCGACGAGGTGGCCGGCTGGCTGTCGCCCAACCCCGGCGGGGTCGGGCCCATGACGGTCGCCCTGCTCATGACGAACGTGGTGGAAGCCGCCGAGCGGGTCGTCGCCGGCTGACGCGCTCTCGCCCTGCGGTCGCGGCGCTTTGGCGTGTCGGTCGCCCCTCGAACTCCGCAGTTCGTCACGAACTCCGCACCGTTTCCTGGCATCCGGTGCGGAGTTCGTGCGTTTCCGCGGAGTTCGTGCGCGGCGCGGCGTGCGCGTCGCGTGGGAGGGCCAAGCCATGGCCGCCGCGCGAGGCGTGCCCGCGGGCGGAGGGTGCTGGATGTGTGAGGGCGTGGCGCGCGTCGGCGGGTGCCGGAAGGGCAGCCCGTGGCGCCGCTCAGCCGTCTGCCGCGCGGACTCCCCGCAGGTGGGCTTGCACGAGCGCGTCGTGCTCTTCGTCGGTGAGCTCATCGAACGAGGCCGCCTCGCGTCGGTCGCGGCGATGCCAGCGCACGAGCAGGATGATGAGGATCGGCACGTCGGCGACCTCGGCGATGAACCACAGCAGGTCGCCGGCGAGGTGCTGGTCGTGCAGCGGGTTCGGCCACCATGCGGCCCCCGGTGTGAGGGTCGTCACGCCGTCGACGATCGTGTCGTTCAGGCGCAGCAGGATGCCCGGGATCGAGTCGATCACGAGTTCGACGAACGCCAGCAGGAACTCGATCGCGAGGAACGTGCTCGTGTGGATGCCGGTGAGCGCCATCATCGGTACCACGAGGACGAGTCCGGCACCGAGCGTCACGACGCCGATCGCCTCGCCGAGCACCGGCGAGGTGCGCAGGACGCCGGCGAGCGGGGTCAAGAAGACGCAGAACACCGCGGCGGCGAACAGGGTCGCGAACATCGCGTTGCCGAGGACGCGGAAGACACGGCCGTCGAGCACCGCGTCGACGCGCTGCCGTGCCGCGGGGGAGAGGCAGACGCGCAGCAGATCGAGGGGGCGCCCCAGCGCGATGAGGCCGGGCACCGCCAGCAGCAGGAGTGCGATGCGGGCGACGAATGCCCAGCGCAGCTCGCTCGACCAGGTTCCGAGGAATCCGAGCTCGACCAGCGCGTACGAGCCGAGGCCGAGGGCGTAGAACGCCACCGCGCGGCTGCGGGGCCAGGGCGATCCGCGACGGGCCGCCGTCCGCATCCCGAGGGCATACAGAACAGACGCGCCGACCAGAATCACGATCGTCACGGGGTCGGCGCGCCAGGTCGTCAGGAGGTCGAGAAGAGGAGGCGTGGCTCTCACGGTACGCCGCGAACGAATGAGCCCGCTGGGAGTGGATGAGGGTGTGGAACAATGCTCCCGTGCGCGGGACCGGTGCGATCCTCGCGGTGCTGGCCGCCGCGCTCTGCTTCGCGACCACCGGCACGGCGCGTGAGCTCTCCGGCGTCGACGCCGACACGGTGTCGGTGGGGGCCGCCCGCGTGCTGATCGGCGGGGGCCTGCTGGGCGCGATCGCCCTGTTCTCGGCGGTGCGGCGCCGGGGCGGGGTCGTGAGTCCGGGGGTCAGTGGTGCTCGGAGCGACGGGACGGTCGGGGCCGGGGCATCCGCTCGTGTCCGCCCGCGGCACCGAGCACCGTCGTGGTTCGTCGTCCTCGTCGGCGTCGCCGGGGTGCTGGCATATCAGCCGACGTTCTTCACCGGCACGCGCCTGAACGGGGTCGCAGTCGGAACCGTGCTTGCTCTCGGATCGGCGCCGATCGCGACGGGCATCCTCAACGCGGTGCTGCGACGTCAGCGACCGGACCTCCGCTGGATGATCGCGACGGCGGTCGCGCTGCTCGGCGTCGCGCTCGTGTCGGGCCTCATCGGGCCGCAGGGCGCGGGGGATGCCTCGAACGGAATCGGCGGTGCGGGCATCGGCGGGGTGGCGGCGTCGCTGGGCGCCGGGGCCTCGTACGCGCTGTACGCCGTCGCGAGCAAGATCCTTCTCGACCGTGGATGGAGCGCGGTCCGCGCCATGGGGGCCGTCTTCGGAGTCGCTGCGGTGCTGAGTCTTCCGGTGCTGCTGATGACGCCCACCGCGTGGCTCTGGACGCCCGCGGGTGCCGCCCTCGCGCTCTGGCTGGGCGTCATCACGGTGACGCTCGCCTATCTGCTGTTCGGGTGGGGACTCGGTGGCCTACGCCCCACGACGGTCGCCACCCTGACCCTCGCCGAGCCTCTTGCGGCGACCCTGCTCGGGCTCGTCGTTCTCGGAGAGCGGCTGAGCACTGTCGCTGTCGTCGGCCTGGTGGTCCTCGCGCTCGGCCTCGCGATCGTGAGCACGCCCGGTGGACCGAGGGGCCGCGGCCGCGCCTCGGTGGCCTGACGGTGAAGCGGCCTGACGGTGGGGCGGTCTGACGGTGGGGCGGCCGCCAGGCGGCCTGTTCGCGCCGCTCTCGGCTGGGCATCCAGCCGTGTCCCACTTTCTGTCGTTGTGAGGGCTGCCGAACAGCAGTTTGTGGGACATGCCTTGCTGAAAGTGGGACATGCACCGCCGAAGTCGGGGCGTTATTCGCTTCGTGAAGCCGGGCGGATGCCGTCGGGGTCGCTCACGGCGCGGCATCCGACCGTGTCCCACTTTCTGTCGTTGAGGGGGTACGTGAACAGCAGTAAATGGGACATGAGCTGCCGAAGGTGGGACATGCGCTGCCGG
This sequence comes from Microbacterium dextranolyticum, assembly GCF_016907295.1. NCBI lineage: Bacteria > Bacillati > Actinomycetota > Actinomycetes > Micrococcales > Microbacteriaceae > Microbacterium > Microbacterium dextranolyticum. The sequence goes on along the minus strand of NZ_JAFBBR010000001.1, from coordinate 2,515,349 downwards.
ACATGAACACCTCTTGCGTTGCGCGGTTGAGCGGATGCCCTGGAGGATCGCTCTCGGCGTGGCATCCGACCGTGTCCCACTTTCTGTCGTTGTGGGGGTGCCCGAACAGCAGTAAGTGGGACACGCCTCACCGAAAGTGGGACACGGCCCGCAGAAACTGGGACACGGCCTGCAGAAACCGCAGAAAGTGGGACATGGCTTGCGTCGTACGGATGCCGGGTGCCGGATGCCAGGGGCCGAGGGCGGGGCCCGACGCGGCCGAGACAGGACCCGCCCCCCCGGGGGCTCAGGCGCTGAAGCGGGCGAGGAAGGCGCGGGTGCGGTCCTGTCGGGGCGCGGCGAACAGCTGGGCGGGGGAGCCTTCTTCGACGATGACGCCCTCGTCGAGGAACACGACCCGGTCGGCGACGTCGCGGGCGAAGGCCATCTCGTGCGTCGCCATCAGGATCGTCGTCCCCTCGCCGGCGAGCGCGCGCACCAGCTCGAGCACCTCGCCCACGAGTTCGGGGTCGAGGGCCGAGGTGATCTCGTCGAGCAGCAGCACCTCGGGATCGGTCGCGATGGCGCGGACGATCGCGGCGCGCTGCTGCTGCCCGCCCGAGAGCCGGTCGGGGTGCGAGCGCGCGAATCCGGCGAGACCGACCCGTTCGAGCAGGCCCAGTGCGCGCGCCTCGGCATCCTTCTTCGCGATGCGATGCACGACTCGCGAGGCGAGCGTGACGTTGTCGAGCACCGAGAGGTGCGGGAACAGGTTGTAGCTCTGGAACACCGCACCCAGACGCGCCCGCACACGGTTGCCGTCGACGCGCGGGTCGGAGATGTCCTCGTCGCCGAGGAAGATCTGGCCGTCGTCGATCGGCTCGAGGAGCCCGAGGCAGCGCAACAGGGTCGACTTTCCCGATCCGGATGCCCCGATGAGGGCGACGACCTCATGCGGCGCAAGGGTGAGTGAGACGCCTCGCAGCACGTCGCGCTCGCCGAACGACTTCCAGACGTCGTCCGCGCGCAGCAGCGCGGATGCCGAGGCGTACGGGCTCTCGGCGCACGGGCCGGCCGTGTCGGTCACAGGATCGCGCCCGTCTGCTCGCGCTCGCGCAGGCGCGCGGTGTACCAGTCGGTGAGCCGGATCGAGGGGATCGCGAGCAAGACGAACAGCACGCCTGCCACGACGTACGGGGTGAAGTTGTAGGTGAGGGATGCCATGGAGCGGGCGGCGGCGATGGCATCCACCGCTCCGAGGATCGAGATCAGGCCGACGTCCTTCTGCATCGAGATGACGTCGTTCATGAGCGGCGGGGTCATCTTGCGGAGGGCCTGCGGCAGCACGACGCGGCGCATCGTCTGGGCATGACTGAGGCCGAGGGCACGCGCGGCGAGACGCTGCGAGGGGTGCACCGCCTCGATGCCGGCGCGGATCACCTCGGCCACGTACGACGAGTAGGTCAGCGTCACGGCCATGACGCCCAGCACGACGAGGGGGATGCGGGTATTCGTGATCGTCGGCAGTCCGTACCCGACGAGGTAGAGCACGATGATGAACGGGAACCCGCGGAAGAGGTCGGTGTAGCCCGCGGCGAGTGCCCGCAGCGGGAAGAACACCGGGCCGCGCAGGGTGCGCAGCAGCGCCACCGTGAGCGCCACGATGCCCACCGTCACGATCGACAGACCCAGCACCTGGAGGTTCAGCAGGAAGCCGTCCCACACCTTCGGCAGCGCCTGGAGCGCGACGCCGGGATCGAAGAACGCGGACTGCACCGCGGCCCAGCCCTGCGTATTGATGACGCTCACCCAGATGCTCGCCGCGAAGGCCAGCGTCGAGGCGATCGCGATCAGCACCGAGCGTCGCTCACGACCGCGTCGGTAGGCGCGGCGGCCCTGCTCGAGGGTGCTCGGGGTGTGCGAGGTCACGGGACGACGTTACCCGAGCGGATCACTTCAGCTGAGGGATGCCGTCGGTGAGCACCGCGAGCCAGGTCTTCTTCAGGTCGTCGAGCGTGCCGTCCGCGCGCAGCGCGTCGACGGCCTCGCTCACCCGCGCGGTGAGGGGCGAGCCCTTACCGAGCAGGAACCCCCACTGATCCGGGATGCCGGACGCCGGCAGCTGCCCGACCACGAAGGAGTTCTCGATGTAGGGGACGGTGGTCGCCACGTACGCGGTCGGCGTGTCGAGCACGATGGCATCGATCTGGCCGGCCTTGAGGGCGGCCACGGCGTCTTCGTTCGATCCGTAGAGGCGAGCGGGGGTCGCCGGTGCGATCGCCTTCTCGAGTGTCGCCGCGCTCGTCGACCCGGTCATCGCGCCGAGGACCAGGTCTTTCAGACCGGCGATGTCGCTGATGCCGTCGGCCTTGCCCCCCTTCACGGCCACGACCGACTGGGTGGCCTCGTAGTAGGGCGTCGAGAAGTCGACGGCCTGCTTGCGCTCGTCGGTGATCGTGTACTGCTGGATGTTGAGGTCGAAGTTCTTCGGGCCCGGCGCGATCGCCGACTCGAACGAGGTGCGCACCCAGACGACATCCTCTTTCGCGAAGCCGAGCTTCGCGGCCACGGCGTAGGCGACGGCCGACTCGAAGCCCTTGCCGCTGGCAGGGTCGTCGTTGATGACGTACGGCTCGTACGCGGTCTCGCCCGTGGCGACGGTGAGCTTGCCCGGCGTGATGTAGCCGCCGTCGGCAGCGGCGGAGTCGGATGCCCCGGCGGACGCTCCGCCGGCACAGCCGGTGGTGATCAGGGCGAGGGCCGCGGCGGTCGCGGCGAAAGCGGTGCGCAGGGCGGGGCGCGTCATGAGGAGACCTCCAGGTGTCGGATCGGCGGCCCGCATCGTGTGCTGTGAAACGGATGCCGCCGCATCCATCATCGCTTCCCCGCGCGCGACCGCCGTTCGCCCGCGTCCCTTTGTTACGCGCTGGTCATGCTCTCCAGGTCTGCGGCGCCGGGGGCGATGGTCCCGAGGCCGCGGCGCCGCGGCGGCGCGGTCAGCTCTTGCCGAGCTCGTCCAGCATGCGACGCTGCTCGGGCGTGAGGCCGTCGTCGAGATCCTGCCGGGCTCGTGTTCCCGTACCCGGCTCGGTGGCCGGAGCGGTGGCAGAGTCGGCGGAGCCGCCCGAGCGGCGCCCGAAGGCCGAGTCGTACAGCTGCCCCGTCCTCGCCTCGACGATGTCGTCGATCCGTGCGTACACGAGCCAGCCGACCGCGATGATGACCGGCGGCAGGACGTATGCCCACAGCCAGCCGCGCACACTGATGCCCGACAGCAGCAGGGTGAGGACCCACACGATCGCGGCGACGACCAAGACGATGCCCGCTTGCACGAGCCATTCGGATGCTCGGGTGCGCTCGGCGGCGCTCTTGGCCGCAGCGCGCTGGAACGCTCGTTGGGCGAGGGGCTTCACGACGATCTCCGCGACGGTCAGCACGACCGACGCCCAGATGGCCGCGATGCCCACCCGGGCCGGGGTGAGCAGCCCGATCAGCAGCAGCACCACGATGTTGAACGCGTACAGCGACAGAAAGCGCACGACCCAGGTCTTCATGCCTCCAGCGTGGCACGGCTGCGCGCTCATCGGTGACATCAGCCCACCGGAGCGGCGTGCTCCGTCTCGAGCGACGGGGTGAGGGAGGCGTGGGGTGCTCGGTGCGCGGCGGTGGCATCCCGTCGCCCCTGGCGTGCGGCGGCGGCGATCCAGGACTCGCGCGTGGGCGCGTCGCTGAAGCGCACGGGCGTGCGCCGCGTGATGCCGACGGTGCGGATGCCGCAGTACGCGAACGTCGCGCGGGCGAGCGACGCCTCGGCGGCGCCCCGGTACACGAGTCGGTTCCACAGACGCGGCGAATCCATCGTCATCGTGATCCGTGCCGTGCGCCCGCGCAGCAGGCGCTCCGACAGGGCGTTCCGGTCGCGGTAGCGGAACGCCGCGCCGGAGAGGAACACGCGGTCGATGAGCGCCTTCAGGGCGGCGGGTGCGGTGCCCCACCACTGTGGGTGGAAGACGGCGAGGTGATCCGCCCACAGCACGTCGTCGAGGTAGCGCGCGACCTCCGGGTCGAGCGGCAGGTCGTCGGGTCGATCCGGGCGCGGGGCGCGCAGCTGGCCTGCCGAGTGCGGGTGGGCGGGGATCGGGTCGTGTGCGAGGTCGATCGTCCGCACCTCGGCGCCGGCGCCGCGCGCAGCGTCGACATAGGCCTGGGCGAGAGCGTGGTTCAGGCTGTCGGGCAGAGGCGTTCCGACGATGACGAGCAGGCGACGGTTCATGCGTGGCGTCCTTTCGCGATGACGATCTCGGTGAGCGTCGCCAGATGGGTGTTGAGCGTGGTGGCGTCGATGGCGTGGGGGGACCGGCGCGGGTCAAGTCGCGGATCGGTGAGCATCGCGGTGAACTCCTGTTCGAGCTCGCCCCCCGCGACGCGCACCAGCTCGGCTCCCCGCGCGGTGAGCCCGAGCATGACCCGTCGCCCATCGCCGGGCGCGGCCGTGATCCAGCCGTCCGCGACGAGCGCGGGGACGCGCTTGCTGACGGCGGCCTTGGTCACGCGCAGGCACTGCGCGAGCCCCGTGATGTCGACGGGTGCGGTCTCGGAGAGCGTCGCGAGCAGCTCGAAGAGATTGAACGTGACGCCGTGGCGCTCGCGCAGCCACGAGTCCGCGAAGATGTCGAGCTCGCCGACGAGCTCGTGCAGGGTGACGGTGACGCGATCGGCCATACGACGAGTCAACCAGTTGACTATCCTCAAGTCAACTCGTTGACTCGCGATGGTCAGTGGATCGAGACCAGCTCGTCCAGGTCGTCGGCGGGAAGGGCGTCGACCGTCGCCGTGACCTCCATCTCGACGAGATCGGCGCGCCCGTCGAGCACATTGAGGAAGGCGGTGTCGGCGGCATCCCGCCCGGTCGCGACCCGGACGAGGCTCTCGCGCGGGGCGAGGGTCGTGGCGTCGACGACACACCACCGTCCGTCGACCCACGCCTCGGCCACCGCGTGGAAGTCCATCGGGTCGAGGCCCGGCGCATACACCGCGACGAGGCGCGCCGGCACGCCCCGCGCCCGCAGCAGGGCGACGCACAGGTGGCTGTAGTCCCGGCACACGCCGCGACGGGCGAGGAGCGTCCGCACCGCGCCGTCGGTGGGAAGACTCGAGCCGCTCACGTACGACAGCTGCGTGCCCACCCACGACGAGACCGCGGTCAGCAGTGCCGCATCGCCGTCGATGCCGTCGAACTCCGCGGCCGCCGTCGGCGCGAGGGCGTCGGATTCGGCGTAGCGGCTCGGTCGGCCGTAGACGAGCAGCTCGGTGTCTTCGGCTCCGAGTGGCTCCGCGGCGCCGTCGATCGTCGCGGCGTAGTCGACGACGAGGCGCCCCGGCGTTGCGCGCAGACGGTGCAGACGGCCTCCGTGCGCGTCGCGCAGCTCAGTCGGGGTGAGGGGTGCGCCGTCGATCGTGGCGGCGAACGACTCGGATGCCGGCGCGTAGGCATCCGCCACCGCGATCGCGAAGACGAGGTCGGCCGTCTCGGTGACGTTCAGGGCGATGTGGCTGGTCACGGTCCGCTGCATGCGCCCCACCCTGCCATGTCCGTCCGTCCGCCCCGTGACCCTTGACAGGAGCTCCGAAGCGCCGGTTCGGAAGCGCCGTTGTGTGGGATGCCCGCGTCGCGCGCCACATATCGGCACCTCCGAACGCGCGGGCGACCGGACGGTCGGGCGCGGGGTCACTCGTCGGCGTCGGCCCCGCGCAGGCGCATCTCCTCGAGGTCGAGGTGGCCGTCGATCCGGCGCACGATCAGATCGTCGATCGTGCCGTCGCGGCGCAGCTTCTGCAGCACCTCGCGCTTGCGCTCGATGATCGCGAGCTTCAGGCGGGTGATCTCCTCGAAGCGGACGAGAGGCGAGCGCTGCGTGAGGTCGATGCCGGTGCTCGTCGCGAGCATCTCGAGCGAGCCGACGGATGCCGGGGCTCCGGCGGGGGCGTCGGTGGACGGCACGACGAAGCGCAGACTGCGTGTCTCGTCATCGATCCCGTCGCGTTCGCGCGCGTCGTCATCGCTGCTCGAGAGGTCGCCTGCCGACACCGGTCCCGTGTCGGACGCACTGCTCTCGCCGAGCATCGTCTCGAGCTCGGCGATGCGCGCGTCGTCGGCACCGCGCTGGCGTGCGTACGCACGGGCGTTGGCGAGTTCGAGACGCTCGTACCCTTCGCGGCGCGCGCGGTCGCGAACGCCGTCGCTGATGCCGTGCTCGACGGCGAGGTCGTCGATCGCGGCGATCGCGGCGCCCGTGATCGTCCGCTCGGCCAGCTCGTACTCGTCGGCGACCGCGCCGTCGTCGGGCAACTTCGCCCAGCGGACGACCGCGGGCAGCAGGGGGCCCTGCACGAGCAGGCTGAGCAGGATCACTCCCGCGGTGACGAAGACGACCGCGTCGCGCCCGGACAGCTCGCCGGCGCCGCGGATCGTGTCGGGCACCGACAGCGCGATCGCCAGCGAGACCGCGCCGCGGAATCCCGCGACCGCGCTGACGATGCGTCCGCGGTTGCCGCCCAGGGCGCGGCGCCGGGCGACTGCGCCCATCGTCCCTGCGTCGGGCGTCCCGGGACCCGCCGTGCCCGCGGACGGGCGCGCGAACGGCGAGAACAGCAGCTGGAAGAGATAGCGCACCACGAGGAGCGCGGCCCACGCCGAGACCGTCACCAGCAGCAGCACCCCGATGAGTCGGGCGGGGATGTCGTGCACGACGTACTGCACCTCGAGACCGATCAGCACGAACAGCGCGCCGTTGAGCAGATACACCCCGAACGGCCACGCGGCGACGGCTTGCCGGCGCGATGTCGCCGTCGTGATGCGCGGCAGCATCCACGCGACGATGAGTCCGGCGAACACGACCGCGAGCACGCCTGAGGCGTGGACGAACTCAGCCGCCAAGAACGCGGTGAACGGCACGAGCAGCAGTGCCGTGTTGATCACGATCGACGAGCGGGTGCGGCGCAGGCCCAGATACGCCAGGTAGGCCACGGCGATGCCGGCTGCCGCCCCGCCCAGATACGAGACGAGCACGGTGCCCGTGATCGACCACGGCGTCACGGTGTCGCCGAGGGCGAGAGACAGAGCGATCGCGTAGACGACGAGAGCGGTGCCGTCGTTGGTGAGGCTCTCGGCCTTGAGCTTCATGAACATGCGCGGGGGGAGCAGGCGGCCCAGGGCGGCGACGGCCGTGGCATCCGGCGGTGCGACGGCCGCGCCCAGCAGCAGCCCGGTCTCCCACGGCATGCCGAACAGGGTCGCGATCCAGGCGACCGCGAGGGCGGATGCGACGACCAGCAGCGTGCTCATCGGCACGATGTAGCGCAACGACCGGCGGACCGCGCGGAGAGAGGTCGTCAGGCTCTCCCAGAAGAGCATCACGGGAAGGAACAGCAGCAGCACGGTCTCGGGCGGCAGCTGGATCTCGCGCAGCGGCGGCACGAAGCCGAGGGCCAGCCCGATCACGACCAGTAGCAGCGGCGTCGCGATCCGCAGGCGTGGGGCGAGCGCCGTGCCGATCAGGATCGCGAGACCCAGCAGGACCGTGACTTCGAGACCTTGCATGGCATCCCCCTCCGACGCGTCCACGGACAGTGTGCGCTGAGTGTCCAGCGCTCCGCCACCCGCAGGCATTCCCGATCCGCGAGGCGTCGGGCCGTGTCGGTTCCGGCCTCGCCGCTTCGGGGCCTCGCCGCTTCGGGGCCTACGGGTTTGGGGCCGCGCCGGTTGGGGCCTCACCGGGAGGAGTTCAGGCGAACAGCCCCGCTCCCACGTACGATCCGGGCTCGGCGCCCGGCGGAACCGCCCAGATCCCCGAGCCGATGTGGCGCACGTATTCCGCCATGAGGTCGGTCGACAGCGAGCGCTGCAGCGTCACGAACTGCTCGGGCGAGCGCTGATACGCGAGGAAGAACAGGCCCGCGTCGAGTCGACCGAGCGCGGTGTTGCCGTCGACGTAGTTGTAGCCGCGACGGAGGATCCGGATGCCGCTGTTGGCGTCGGGGTGGGCGAGGTGCACGTGGCTGCGGGTGTCGATCGCGGGATGCCCGCCGGGGCCGGCCGCGGCGAAATCGGGCGCGGTCTGCTCGGATCCGCCCGACAGCGGCGCGCCCTGTGCCTTGTCGCGCCCTGTGATGCGCTCCTGCTCGCTCAGGCGCACACGGTCCCACGTCTCGATGAGCATCGCGATCTTGCGTGCGACGAGGTACGAGCCGCCCGCCATCCACGCCTGGTCGTCGGCGCCGTCGACCCACACGTGCTGATCGAGGGCCGCCGTGTCATCGGCGAGGATGTTGGCGGTGCCGTCCTTGAACCCGAACAGGTTCCGCGGCGTGGCCTGCGCGGCCGTGGTCTTGGACGTCTTGCCGAAGCCCAGCTGCGACCACCGCAGCTTCGCCCGGCCGAACGCGATCCGGCTGAGGTTGCGGATCGCGTGCACGGCGACCTGCGGGTCGTCGGCGCAGGCCTGGATGAACAGGTCGCCGCCCGAATGCTCGGCATCGAGGTCGTCGCCGAGGAAGTTCGGCAGAGACTGCAGCGCCGCGGGGCGGCGAGCGGCGATGCCGTACCGGTCGGTGCCGTCGGCGGCGGTGAACAGGGTCGGCCCGAAGCCGAACGTGACGGTGAGCCCGTTGGCGGGAAGACCGACCGCCTCGCCGGTGTCGTCCGGCGGTGCGGCGGGCGAGCCGCCGGTGGCACCGGTCGCGCTGACGTCGAGTCCCTCGCAGATCCGTGACGCCGCATAGGACCAGTCCTGCAGCAACTCGATGAGGTCCTCGCGGGTGGTGCGGGGCATCATGTCGAACGACGCGAAGTGCAGGTGGTCCTGCACGGGCGTCGTGATGCCCGACTGATGCATGCCGTAGAACGGGTGCACGGATGCCCCGGCGTCCGCCGCGCGGGCGCGCCCGACCGCGACGCCCGCCGCCGAGCCGGCGCCCGCGCCGAGCGCGAGCCCGGCGGCGCCGACACCCGCCGCGAGGCCGAGCAGCCCTCGCCGACTCAGCCCGCGAACATCGGCGCGGCGCGGTGTCGCGTCGGGGCTGTCTGTCGCCTCCGGCGCAGCCTCGGGCGGGGTGGGGGCGCTCATTCGAGGATCGTCGAGGTGAGCTGCGACAGGGGCTCGGCGAGCGCGTTGATGAGATCGGTGAACTCGCGCTTGTCGGACTCGGTCAGGGTGCTGTACGTCACGAAGCCCGTAGCCAGCGAGCCGTGGCGCGCCAGCGAGGCGTCGAGGTCGTCATAGCCCCGCTGGATCTTCGAGACGAGGTTCTTGCCCTTGTCGCCGCTCGAGGCCGCGAACTCCTGGACGAGCGAGAAGGCCATCTTCGAACCCTCGACGTTGGCGGCGAAGTCCCACAGGTCGGTTCCCGACCACCAGTCCTCCTCGCCCGAGATCTTGCCGGTGGCGACCTCGTCGAGCAACGCGATGGCGCCGTTCGAGATGCCCGCGACACCCTGCGCATCGAGGGCCTGGGTGAACTCGTCCGAGTGCACGTAGTCGTTGAGCTGCCCGACGTCGGCGATCAACTGGTCGCCGTGCGTGGCGCGCTCGGCCGGGGTGGAGGGGGCCCAGTCCTTCCACGCCGGCGTCGAGCCGTCGGAGTTCACGGCGTCCTGTGCCGGCACCCACAGATCCTTCTCGATGCGGTGGAAGCCGGTCCAGGTGAGGCCTTCTGCGGCGGCGTCGACCTCGCGGTAGTCGATGCGCGGGTCGAGGTCGCCGAGCGACTCGGCGACGGGCTCGATGCGCTCGTAGTACGCGCGGGTCGTCGGGAAGAGCGTGCGGGCCTTGTCGTCGTCGCCGGCCTTGTAGGCGGCGACGAACGTCGCCACCGCGGGCACCAGCTGCTCGACCTGGTCTTTGACGAACGAGGCGTAGAGGGTCACTGCCTGCTGCTTCTGCTCGGCGTCGTCACCGGTCGCGGCGATCTTGTCGCCGGTGACCGAGAACCCGGTGCGTCCGACGCCTTCGCCCACCATGCCGGGCTTGCAGAGCGTGTAGTAGTCGCCGGGCTGCGCGAGCACGGTGAGGCTCCGCGAGGCGCCGGGAGCGATGTTCTCGACCTCGCCGACGATGCGCAGTCCGTCGTTCGCGAGCAGGTAGAACTCGCTGACGTCCGAGCTGGCGTTGGTGACGTCGAAGGTGAGGGTTCCGCTCGAGGCGGTCGCGGTCGACACATCGCACGCGGTGTCGGTGGAGGTCACCTTCAGGGCGCCGGAGGCGGCGACGTCGGATTTGGCGACGCAGCCGGTGAGGGCGAGTGCGGCGAGGCCCACGGTCGTGGTGACGGCGAGCAGGCGGGACGGGGTCATCGGGCTCCTTGCGGTTTCGGTGCAGGGGACGGTGAGGGGTGGGGTGCGGATGCCGGGGCATCCGTGCCGGCGGGGGCGGGGGCATCCGTCGAATCGATGGTCGAGTCGGTGGTCGAAGGGGTGACCGGGCGGGTCGGGCGGCGGCGCAGCCCTCGCACGAAGATCGTCCCGACGATCGCGAGGTAGAGCGTCCAGGCGACGACCTGCAGCCAGGACATCTGCGGCATGAACCCGACGGTTGCCTGCAGGAGTGCCGCGGCGGGCGAGCCGGGCGGGATCGCGCCGCTGACGTCGAAGGCCCAGCCGAACGGGAACGCGGCCCAGCCGGTGGTGACGGCGCCCGACGCGTCGACGGGTGCGAGCGACGAGAACGGCCCGGGGACGACACCCGCCTCCTGCAGGTCGTGGATCGCATACGCGAGCACACCGGCGGCCACGACGACGAGGAAGGCACCCGTCCAGGCGAAGAAGATGCGCAGGTCGATCCGCACCATCCCGCGGGCGAGCAGCCAGCCGAGGACGACCGAGGCCACGAGCCCGAGGAGCGCTCCGAGGAGCGCCGCCGGGGTGTCGTCGAACGACTGGACCATCGACCACAGCAGCAGGGTCGTCTCGATGCCTTCACGGGCGACCGAGACGAATCCGATCGCGACGATCGCCCACGCGCCGCCCGTGGACAGAGCGCGGTCGATGCCGCCTTCGAGGCTGCGCTTGAGCGTGCGCGCCGTCTTCTGCATCCAGAAGATCATCCAGGTGACCATGGCGACGGTCAGCAGCGACATCAGGCCGCCGATGAGCTCCTGCGCCTGCGTCGTCAGGGCGTAGGCGCCGAAGGTGAGCACCGCGCCGATGCCGACGGCGAGGGCGATCGCCAGCCCGACCCCGGCCCAGAGGCGCGGCAGGACGTCGCGTCGGCCGATGCGGGAGAGGTAGGCGACGAGGATGCCGACGACGAGGGCGGCTTCGAGGCCTTCGCGGAGGCCGATGAGGAAAGTGGCGAGCACGGTGATTCTTCGGATGGAGTGACGGAGGCCGGTACCCGCTGCCTCGTCGCAGTGCCGTCATCCACCGCGGAGAAGTGCGGACGAATGTAGGTTAGGTGAACCTCACTAGCGGCGAGAGTACACCTCTACGGACCCTCCGCTCAAATGGCATCCCTCCGCGCGGCGGGAACTCCGTGCAGATCACTCCTGCGCGTGCCGGTCGAGGAAGGCGTAGACCTCGCCGTCGTCGACCCCGGGGAACTCCCCACGCGGCAGCGGCGAGAACATCTGCATGTGCACGCGGGCGCTCGGCCACGCCTTGCCGTCCCAGCGCCGCGTCAGCTCGGCGTCGGGCCGTCGGCAGCACGCCTCGTCGGGGCACGTCGACACGGCGCGCTTCTGCGTCTCGCGCCCGCGGAACCAGCGGGCATCGTCGAATGGCACCCCCACCGTGATGGAGAAGTCGCCCTCGCGGGTCTTGCCGGTCTGGCTCGAGCACCAGAACGTCCCGGCCGGGGTATCGGTGTACTGGTAGTGCTCCGTCGTGCGGTTGCGCTCGGCGAAGGCGGAGCGGGCCGCGAACTCGCGGCAGACGATCTGACCCTCGACCGAACCGGTGACATCCATCGGTACCGGCAGGTCGTCGTTCTCGAAGACGCGGGTGATCGCTCCGGCCCCGTCAACGCGCAGGAAGTGCAGCGGGATGCCGATGTGCTGCGTCAACAGGTTCGTCAGCCGCATCCCCGCCGCCTCATGCGTCACGCCGAAGGCGTCGCGGAAGTCCTCGACGGCGAGGTTCCGGTCCTTCTTCGCCTGAGTCAGGAAGGCGACCGATGCCGTCTCGGGCATGAGGCAGCACGCGGCGTAGTAGTTGATCTCGAGCCGCTGTTGCAGGAAGTCCGCATAGTCGGTGGGCGGCGTGTGCCCGAGCAGGCGGTGCGCCATGGCCTGCAGCGCCATCGAGCGCAACCCGTGCCCGCCGGGGATCGAGGCCGGCGGCAGGTAGATGCGGCCGTTCTCGAGGTCGGTCACCGAACGGGCGGAGTGCGGCAGGTCGTCGACGTAGAGCAGCTCGAACCCGAGCTGTTCGGCCATCACGCTCACCGAGCGGTGCGTGAGTGCGCCCCCGGTGTGCCCGGCAGCGCGCAGCTGCTTCTCGGCGAGTTGTTCGATCTCGGGGAGGTAGTTGTTCTTCTCGCGCATGCGCAGCCGCAGCTCGGTGTTCGCGCGTCGGGCCTCTTCGGGGGTGGCGATCGCCTCGCGCTCGCGACGCTGCAGCTCACGGTGCAGGCCGAGGACCGCGTCGATCGTCTCGTCCGGCATGGTCTTGGTGACGCGCACGGGCTCGATGCCCAGGCGTCGGAACACGGGCGAGGTCTGGGCGCGTTCGAGCTCGAGTTCGAGGGCGGCACGCCGATTGGGCGGCTCGGGGGAGAGGAGATCGGTGACGTCGGTCCCGGTCGCGTGCGCGATCGCCTGCAGGAGCGACAGCTTCGGCTCGCGTTTGCCGTTCTCGATGAGGCTGAGCTGGCTGCCCGCGACGCCGACGAGGGCGCCGAGCTCGTCGAGGGTGTACCCCCGGGCGACCCGGTGGTGGCGGATGCGGTGACCGAGAGTGGAGAGCTCGAGTGCGGAGGTCGGCATTCCTTGAGCATAGCGAAAGAATCGAGATTCTTGATGGCGTTTAGGTGCGAAAGTATGCCGTCGAGGGTCGCATTGTGGAAACACACCCCACTGAAGGAGCTGACATGGCCATCGCCGACCTGATCACCCGTCCCGCCGCTGGCACCTCCGTCGTCGGTGGTACCGACGCGACGGCTCGCCGCACGTTCGGCGCCCGCCCCGTCATCTCCGGTGCGGGCATGAAGGCGCTGTACGCGTGGGTCGACGAGGTCGCCGCCCTCACCCGTCCCGACCGCATCCATTGGCTCGACGGCTCGCGCGCCGAGAACGACGAACTGCTGCGCGCGCAGGTCGACGAGGGCACGCTCATCAAGCTGAATCCCGAGTGGCGACCCGGCTCGTACCTCGCCCGCTCCCACGCGAGCGACGTCGCCCGCACCGAGGCACGCACCTTCATCGCCTCCGCACGCGCAGAGGATGCCGGTCCCACCAACAACTGGGTCGCTCCCGACGAGATCCGCGCCACCATCACCCCGCTGTTCGCCGGATCGATGCGCGGGCGCACGATGTACGTCGTCCCGTTCTCGATGGGGGCCGTCGGTGGCCCGCTCTCGCACATCGGCGTGCAGCTCACCGACAGCGCCTACGCCGTCACCTCGATCGGGATCATGACGCGCGTGGGCACCGAGGTGCTCGATCAGATCGCCGCGGGCAAGCCGTGGGTGAAGACCGTGCACTCGGTGGGTGCGCCGCTCGCGACCGGCGAGAAGGATGCCGCGTGGCCCTGCAACGACGAGAAGTACATCGTGCACTTCCCCGAGACGCTCGAAGTGTGGTCGTTCGGCTCGGGATACGGCGGCAACGCGATCCTCGCCAAGAAGTGCTTCGCCCTGCGCATCGCCTCGGTGATCGGACGCGACGAGGGGTGGCTGGCCGAGCACATGCTGCTCATCCGGGTCATCAGCCCGGAGGGCAAGAAGTACCATCTCGCGGCGGCGTTCCCCTCGGCGTGCGGCAAGACGAACCTCGCCATGCTCCGCCCGACGATCCCGGGCTGGCGGGTCGAGACCCTCGGCGACGACATCGCGTGGCTGCGGCCGGGCGAGGACGGGCGCCTGTGGGCGATCAATCCCGAAGCGGGCTTCTTCGGCGTCGCTCCGGGCACGGGCGAGTCGACGAACGTCACCGCCGTCGAGACTCTCTGGGGCAACACGATCTTCACGAACGTCGCGCTCCGCCCCGACGGCGACGTCTGGTGGGAGGGGCTCACCGACGAGGTGCCCGCGGAGCTCACCGACTGGGAGGGAAATCCCTGGACGCCGGCGTCCGGACGCCCCGCCGCGCACCCGAACTCGCGTTTCACCGTGAGCGCCGGGCAGTGCCCGCAGATCGCCCCCGACTGGGAGACCCCCGAGGGCGTGCCGCTGGATGGCATCCTCTTCGGCGGACGTCGCGCGACCAACGTGCCGCTCGTCGTCGAGGCGACCGACTGGACGCACGGCGTGTTCATGGGCTCGAACATCTCGTCCGAGCGCACCGCCGCCGCCGAGGGCACCGTGGGCGAGCTGCGTCGCGACCCGTTCGCGATGCTGCCGTTCTGCGGCTACAACATGGCCGACTACTTCGGTCACTGGCTGAAGGTCGGGCAGAAGCTGCGCTTCGACCGGGCGCCGCGCATCTTCCAGGTGAACTGGTTCCGCAAGGGCGAGGGCGGCCGCTTCCTGTGGCCCGGGTTCGGCGACAACTCGCGCGTCATCGACTGGATCATCCGTCGCGTCGAGAATCGCGTTCCCGCCATCGAGAGCCCGATCGGCCGACTGCCCCGCGCCGAAGACCTGAACCTCGAGGGCATCGATGTGCCGACGCAGGATCTCGACGCCCTCTTCGAGATCGACCCCGCCCTGTGGCTGCAGGAGGCCGACCTCACCGAGGAGTTCTACGACACCTTCGAGGGCAAGGTGCCCGCGCCGCTGTACACCGAGCTGGCTGCGCTGCGCTACCGCCTGAAGCTCGCGCAGTCCTGACTCGGCCGGGCGCGACCTCTGCCACGCGTTCGGAGGCGTCATCGTGCGGGTGTCTGCGTGCCAGACCCGCCAGATGGCGCCTCCGAGGCATCCGCGAGGGGCAGGGATGTCATGCCCCCGGGCCAGAGCGGTGTTCAGAGGCGCCGTTGTGCGGGTGGTCGCGCACCCGACCCGCGAGATGGCGCCTCCGAACCCGGGACGGAGCGCGGGCCCCCGGTCAGACGAGCAGCTGGTGCCGGGCCAGGTCGCGGTAGAGGGGAACGGATGCCACGAGCTCGGCATGCGTTCCCTGGCCGACCACCCGGCCGCGGTCGAGCACGATGATGACGTCGCTGTCGACGACGGTCGACAGGCGGTGGGCGATCACGACGAGGGTGCGCCCGGCGGCGACCGCATCGATCGCCTCGCGCATGCGCTGCTCGTTCAGGCCGTCGAGCGACGACGTCGACTCGTCGAGCAGCAGGATCGGGGGAGCGGCCAGCAGGGCCCGCGCGATCGCCAGCCGCTGGCGCTCGCCGCCCGAGAGCATGACGCCCGCCTCGCCGACCGGGGCGTCGAGCCCGAGCGGGGAGCGCTCGAGCACCTCGCCGAGGTTGACTGCCCGCAGCACGCGCTCGCACGCCGCGTCGGATGCCTCGGGGGAGGCCAGCCGCAGGTTGTCGCCGATCGTGCCGGCCAGGGTCGGGGCATCCTGCTCGACGTATCCGAGCTGGGCGCGCAGGCGCGAGCGGTCGATGCGGCGCACGTCGGTGCCGTCCAGGAGCACCGCACCGTCCGACGGGTCGTAGAAGCGCTCGATGAGCGCCAGGGTCGTGGACTTTCCCGCCCCCGACGGTCCGACGAGCGCGACCCGCGCGCCGCGCGGCACGGCGAACGACACGTCGCGCAGCACATCGCCGTCGCTCTCTCGGACGTCCACGGTGTCGGCGTGTGCGTCGGCGAGCGTGCGCTGGGCTTCCTGCTCGGCGCGACGGCGCGCGTCGACGACGGCGCCCGGGTAGGCGAACCGCACCGAGCGGAACTCGATCGCGGGTGCGTCGCGCGTGACGAGCAGGTCGTCGACCGTCTGGATCGGGCCGGTCAGGTCGGGGTCGTGCGCGATGCGGCGGGCCGCGTCGACCGAGGCGGCGATCTCGGCGTCGCGGTCGGTCTCGGTGGGCAGGTCGAGGATCTCCTGAATGCGTCCGAGTGCGCCGAGTGCCTGGCTCACCGAGGTGAACGCGCCGAAGAACGACGCGAGCGGCTGCACGAGGAAGAAGAGGAAGATCACGAACGTGATGAGCTGCGCGATCGTGATCGCTCCGGATGCCACGCGGAATCCGCCGACGCCGAGCACGACCAGCAGCGACAGCTGCAGCGCGATCCCGGCGATGGGCACGATGAACGCCGAGGCCTTCGCCACCCGGACGCCCGCGTCGTAGGCATCCCGCGCCGTCGTGTCGATGGCGTCCTGTTCGCGCGTCGCGGCACCGGCGGCACGGATGGTGCGGATCGACGAGACGGCGCGTTCGACGCCGGATGCCAGGTCGCCGACCTTCTCCTGCTGCGCGGCCGTCGCGCGACGGATGCGGCTGCTGAGCGCTCCGACGACGGCGATGGACCCGCCGATCACGACGAGGATCAGCAGGAGCAGGATCGGGTCGATCAGGAGCATCGCGATCCCGGCGCCGACGAAGATCAGCGCGTTGCCGACCGAGTCGGCGAGTCCCTGTGTGAGCACGGCGTAGAGCAGGGTCGTGTCGGTGCCGACCCGCGAGACGAGGTCGCCCGTGCGCCGGGCGTCGTACTCCTGCACGGGCAGGTGCAGCAGTTGCGCGACGAGTCGGCGGCGGCTCGAGTAGACCACGGCGGTGCCGGTGCGCTGCAGCAGGAAGTGCTGGATGCCGCTGATCACCGACCCCACCACGACGAGAGCGACGAGCAGCCACACCAGCAGCCCCAGCGTGTCGCCGGCCTGCACGCGTTCGATGACCTGTCCGACGACGACCGGCTGCGCGAGGGTCGCGGCGGCGGCGAGCACGCTGAGGACCGCGACGACGACGAGGATGCCGCGCTGTTCGAACACGAACGGCAGAAGCTGGCGCAGGCTCGCGCGTGGGCCGTCGTCCTTCCGCGAGCGAGGAGAGCGGCCGGAGGACGAGGTGGCGCGAGCAGAGGACATGACGGCTTTCTGCGGAAACGGTGGGGCTGCCTCTATCTTCGTCCGATTTCCTGGGCGTCGAATCCACGCGGCGCGCCCCGTGTTCGCCCGGATGAAAGGGGAGATCCGTCGCGCGACGGCTCTCCCCTTTCATCCGGATCAGGCGTCGCGGCGACGCCGACGCAGGAGGGTCATCGTGGACCCGGCCAGAAGTGCGAGCAGGCCCAGCAACGCGGCGGCGCGCACGACGACGTCCTCGCCGCCGGTCGTCGCCAGGTTCGGGTCGGAGCGGTCCGCGGCGACCTGCGCCGTCGAACCGGTGGTCGAGCCCGAGGCCGAACCGGAGCCCGGCTCGGGGGATGCGGCTGTCACGGTGTACGCGCGGCTCACCGTGGTCGTGTTCCCCGCGGCATCCGCGGCGCGTGCCGTGAGGACGTGCGAGCCGGCCTTCGTCTCGTAGCCGGAGATCTCGCACGCACCGGCCAGACCGCTGGTCGCGTCGGAGGCGACGCACGCCGGGATCGCGGGGACCTCCCCGGGGCCGTACGCCGCGCCATCGGCGGGGCCGCCGGTCAGTGCGAGCACGGGCGGTGTGGCATCTCGCATCACGACGACGTCGCCGGTTGTGGTGCCCGCCTCGTTCGTGGCGCGACAGGGCAGTGTCGTGCCGGTCGTATCGGCGGTGACGGTCGTCTCCTGGCATCCCTCGGTTGTGAGCGTGCCGTCGCCGGTCACCGACCACTGCGCGGCGACGTCCGAGGTGTACCAGCCGTTCGCGCCGGCGGTGCCCGACACGTGCGGCGTGACGACGGGCGCGGCGGTGACCGGAGGCTTCCACATCGTGGCGCGCAGCGGTGTCACGGTGATACGCGAGAGTGTCGCGCTGCCGCCGTCGGCCCACGCCGTGATCCTGTCGGCTCCCTCGTGGGGGAAGACCTGATCGGTGATCGTCATCCGTCCACCGTCGGTGAAGAGCTCGACGGATGCGCGATCGAGGTAGAGCTCGAAGGTCACCGTTCCGTCGGGTGCGAGTGCGACCGGGGCATCCTCGATCGACGCGAACGAACCGTTGAAATCGGTCACGCCCGAGGTGCGGCGGTCGACGAACACGCGCCCGGTGTCGCTGTCGTACCCGATGTGCGTGCCGCTCGTGTCATCGCCGAAGACGGTGATGCCCGAACGACCCGTCGCGCCGGGCGTCAGCACGACATCGACGCGCGCCGTCGTCGCGCGGAGGTCGCCGAGGTCCACCGAACCGCCCTGTGCGCCGTCGAGCACGATGCCCGATCGAGTCTGGGCGCGAGAGGTGTCGAGCTGGTCCTGCACCTGGGCGACCGGCTTCTGCGCCAGCCGCGGGCCGCGGGGCGTCGTGACCAGCGTCACCTCGCGCGGCAGTGCCATCGAGCTGCGCCAGGTCGAGGTGGGGATGTCTTCGGCGTAGTTCCAGTTGTTCATCCAGGCCTGCATGATCCTGCCCGACGTGGGCGCTCCCGAGTACGAGACGCCGGCGTAGTAGTCGCGGCCCCAGTCGAGCCAGTCGTAGCCCTCGAGGCGCGTGCCGGCCGCCTCGGGCGAGAACATGACCTGATCGAGCAGGATGTGGCCCCACCCGAACCGGTTGTTGTCGATGACCTCGATGTGGGCCTGCCGGCCCCGGAACTCGCGCACGTTCCAGCTCGTCCAGTCGAGGGTCTCGCTGTCGGCGCCGGTTGCGCTGCGGACCACCTCGCCGTCGACGACGAGATTGACCGAGGTCTCGCTCGAGCGGGGGACGGCGGGCGCGTCGCCCATGACCACGTGGTCGAAGGTGAGGTGGCCCCACCCGCCGGTCGCGTGGTCGACGATCCGGATCTGTGCGGAGCGGCCGGCGAACTCCGCGACGTTCCATCCGCGCCAGTTGAGCTGACCCGACTGCGGTCCGGTCTGGGTGCGCACGACCTCGCCGTCGACGAGCAGCTGCGCTTCGAGCGTGCCGTCGGTGCGCGCGCCGCCGCCGATCAGGAAGGAGATGTTTCGCCCGTCGATCGTGAAGGCGGGAGAGGTGAGCTCGCCCTGGTTGTCGTCGCCGTGCTGGCCACCCTCCCAGGTGTTGATCCGCTTGGCGCCGAGGTAGTAGTCGCCGCCGGAGGTCGACGGGTTCCGCCAGGGCTCGGTGGCGAAGTCGCCCGTCACGGTCCACCCCGAGTCGGCGAGGGTCTCGCCGTCCGGCAGCTCGAAGTCGAACAGCGTGCGCCCCGCCGGCGGGTCGTTCGACAACTGGGTGCCGGTGACGTGCGGGTGGTTGCCGCCGCCGACGAGCAGGTTCACGAAGTCGTCGTCGATCGTGAACGTCGGCGACGACATCGTGCCCACGGGCCAGTCGCCGTCGTTGAACCCGTTGACGAGCCCCGACCCGATGAAGCCCGAGACGGGGCTCTGCCCGTCGAGGGCGCCGTGCGCGGGATCGGTGCCGAAGGGCCCGTTCTTCCCGTTGCCGGGTTCGTTGTTCACGGTCCAGTCGCCGTAGCCGTGCTCGAAGTCGGCGAAGACGTGCCCCGTGGGGAGCGCGTCGCCGGTGACGGTCGACTCGCTCGTGAACGTCGTGCCGTCGAAGTCGCCGACGAAGTACTGGCCCGCGCTTCCGCCGGCCACGCCGCCCGGGTTCAGGTTGACGACCATGACCCATTTGCGGTGGGCCGGGTCGCCGTCGACGGGGAGGGAGAAGAGGTCGGGGCATTCCCAGATGCCCGCGACGGAGTTGGCGGGGCCGAAGTCGGACAGGTGGGTCCAGGTGCGCAGGTCGTCGCTGCGGGAGAGCACGACACGGTGCTCGGTGGCTTCGACGGCGACCATGACCCAGTACGAACCGCTCGGGCCGTCGTAGCGGAACACCTTCGGGTCGCGGAAGTTCTGCGAGTTGCGGTTGAGCACCGGGTTGTGCGCGTACTTCGTCCACGTCTCACCCTCGTCGAGGCTGTAGGCGAGCGACTGGGCCTGGATGCCCGGGTACTGCGGATGCTGAGGGGTGTAGGCCGAGGTGTACACCGCGACGAGCGGAGCCGGCCCGCCGGGCGTTCCGAATCCGGAGGTGTTGTTCTCGTCGACGACGATCGAGCCCGAGAAGATGTCCTCGATCGCCTGACCGGAGTCGTCGAACGTCTGCGGGATCGCGAGAGGCTGCTCGGTCCAGGTGAGCAGGTCTGTCGACGTCGCGTGGCCCCAGCTCATGTTGCCCCAGCGGGTGCCCGACGGGTTGTGCTGGAAGAACAGGTGATACGTGCCGTCGACGTAGACCATGCCGTTCGGATCGTTCATCCAGTTCGTCTCGGGGGTGAAGTGGATGAGCGGCCGGTACTGCTGCTGGGCGGGGTCGATCTCGTCGCTGTGCGCGGGCGAGGCGACCTGCACCGCGGCGGCGAGGCCGATGGCCGCGGCGATCGAGAGCAGTCGGCGCAGCCGGGTGTGCCGGGGTCGTGCCGATCGTCCATGAGTGAGGTGCACTGTGTCAGCCCTTCGTCGCGCATCGTGGTGACATCGATGTCAGCCGTACATTGACGGCAATGTTATGAGTTTCCACGGAGGTGCGCAAGCACTCGCCGTGCATCCCTGACATCGATGTCAGAGATGTCGTCGAGAAGGCTGTTCAGCGCGGCGCGATGATCTCGCCGCTGCCGCGCGCGATGAGCTCCGTGGGAACGACGATGCGCACCGGGGCGGAGTCGTCGCCGTCGATCCGCGCGAAGACCCGGTCGGCGGCGATCGCGCCGATGCGCTGCGGGTGCTGCCGGATCACGGTCACGCCGGGCTCGAGCAGGTCTCCCAGGGGCACATCGTCGAAGCCGACGAGCGCGACGCTGCGCTGCAGTCCGCGGGCGCGGAGCGCCCGGAGTGCGCCCACGGTGATGAGGTTCTGGCCGCCGAAGACGGCGGTCGGCGGGTCCTCTCCCGCCAGCAGTTCGCCGAGGGCCCGCTCGGCTCCCTCGGAATCGTGCAGCCCATCGATGATGGTCGCCCTCACCGAATCCGCCGATGTCAGCCCCTCGACGAAGCCGTCTCGTCGCTCCGTCGCGGTCTGGATGTCGAGACGGTCGATCAGGGCGACGATCCGGCGGTGGCCGTGCGCGGCGAGATGGCGGGCGGCGCGCCGCGCTCCCGCGCGGTTGTCGCTGGTGACGACGTCGGCATCGATGCCGACGGGTTCGCGGTCCACGAAGACGACGGGGGTGCCGCGCTGGATCGTCGGCAAGAGATAGGCGGCGCTGCGCGACATCGTCGTGAGGATGAGCCCATCCACGCGTCGACGCAGGAAGGCACCCACCGCCGCCTCCTCGCGCTGCGCATCGTCGTCGAGGCTCGAGGCGAACACCGAGACCTCGCGCGGCAGGGCTGCGTCTTCGACCGCGCGACTGATCGCCGAGGCGAACGGGTTGTCGATGCTGCTCAGCAGCAGCCCCAGAGTGCGCGTGCGCCCGCTCGCCCGGCGCAGGCTGCCCGCCTGCAGGTCGACGTGGTAGTCGAGCGCGCGGACGGCCGACCAGACGCGCTCGGCGGTGGCCGCCGACACGTTCGGCTCGGCATTGATGACGCGCGAGACCGTCTTCGTGCCGACACGGGCCAGGGCCGCGACATCCTTCATCGTCGCGCGCGGGCGCCGACCCGGAGTCGCGGCATCGCTGGGTGGCATCGATCACACAATCTGGCAGAGAGGGACGGGTCGCTCCGACTCTACCCATGCTCTCCCCGTGCTCGATTCAGAGACAGCGGATGCCCCGGAGAGTGACTCCCCGAGGCATCCGCTCACCGCTTCGTCAGAGCGAGCCGGTGGCGCCGAGACCGATGTCGGTCTCGTAATCGACGTCGCGGGTCTCGCGTGAGAGCACGAGGGCGATGAGGGTCAGCACCGCCGACCCGGTCAGGTAGACCCCGACGAGCCAGGGCTGTCCGTCCGCTGCGGCCCACAGGCCCAGGGCGATCGACGGGGCGACGGCGGCGCCGAGGATGGACGAGACGTTGTAGGCGATCGCCGAGCCGGTGTAGCGCACGTTCGTCGGGAACAGCTCGGGCAGTACGGCGCCCATGGGGCCGAAGGTCGCGCCCATCAGCATGAAGCCGACGACAAGGAATCCCTGCACGAGTGCGCCGGTGAACTTCGGATCGGTGTGCGGCAGCAGGAAGATGTTGAACGTCACGCCGAGCGCCGCGATCAGCGCCGTCACCCAGATCAGCAGCTTCTTGCGTCCGACGGCATCGGCGATCGGGCCGGACAGCAGTGTGAAGATGCCGAAGAACACGACACCGACGATCTGCATGATGACGAAGTCGGTGTAGCCGAACCCGAGGCCGGGAACTGCGGCATCCGCCGGCTTCGTGCCGTAGGCGAGGGTGAAGCTCGTCATCAGGTAGAAGAGCACGTACGTCGCCAGCATGATGAACGTGCCCAGGATCAGGTTCTTCCAGTGGCGACGGACGACCTCGCCGAGCGGGAATCTGCGGATCGCACCTTTCTGCTCGGCCTGGGTGAAGGTCTGCGACTCGACGAGCTTCAGGCGCACCCACAGGCCGATGATCACCATCACCGCGGAGAAGAGGAAGGGCACACGCCAGCCCCACGCGAGGAACGCCTCGGATTTCTGCGCCGGACCGTCGGGGTGGGGGAGGGCGAAGTTGATCACGAGGAACAGCGCGTTCGCGATGATGAAGCCGATCGGCGCACCCAGCTGCGGGAACGTGCCGTACCAGGCGCGCTTGCCCTTCGGGGCGTTCTCGGTCGCCACCAGGGCGGCACCGGACCACTCGCCGCCGAGGGCGAAGCCCTGGAACAGGCGCAGGAGCAGCAGGAGCAGGGCCGCCCACCAGCCGATGTCGTGGAACGTGGGCAGGCAGCCGATCAGGAAGGTCGCGATGCCCATCACGAGCAGCGACGTGACGAGCGTCGCCTTGCGCCCGAACCGGTCGCCGAAGTGGCCGAAGACGACGGCGCCGATGGGCCGGGCGATCATCGCCGCGCCGAAGACGGTGAACGACGCCAGGAGAGCGGTCGTGTCGTTGCCGGTCGGGAAGAAGAGGGCCGGGAAGACCAGGACGGCGGCGGTCGCGTAGACGTAGAAGTCGTAGAACTCGATCGTGGTGCCGACGAGGCTCGCGGTGATGACACGCGAGCGGGAGTTGACGGGGGCGGATACTGCCGTGGAGGACATGCGGAACTACTGCCTATCGATGGATATCGAAGGTCCTCGTGGGACGGTCCGGCGCGGGGCGTGCCGTGCAGGGGTGCGTGCAGCGGACGCCGCAGCTGTGAGGTCACCGGGGCGCCGACAGGTTCGCGGCGCAAGGGGTTCAGTCTACGCCCGGTCGGCGGGCGGGTGCCCCGCACCGGCGGCGCCGGGCGGGGGCGGCGCCCGTCAGCGCCAGAGGACGGCGAGCGCGGCGTTGAGGAAGGTCAGGATGCCCACGAGCCAGAACAGGGCCGCGGGGGCGGCGCCGCTCTTGCGCTGACGGGCGGTGCCGATGCCGAGGACCGCGCCGATCGCGAGCAGGACGACGAGCTTCGTGCCGAGCTTGGTGTAGTTCAGGGAGTACTCGATGCCCCACGGCGCGGCCAGAGCGAGGCCCGCGACGGCCGCGATGACCATGCCCCACGTCATGAGCCGCGTGATGCGCTTGCGGCCGACCGCCTCGACGACCCAGGCGCCGAACAGGATCGCGAAACCGGTCAGGTGGACGAGGACGACAGCGTGCCGCAGGATCTCCATGCCTTCAGTCTAGCTGATACCCCATCGCGCATCGTCCCCTCATTCGGGCCCACGAAACCCCGCGAGACCTCGCTTATGTCACGTTTCGAAGCGAAAAAGCGTACACAAGCGAGGTCTCGCGGGGACTCCCGGCAGGCCGGGGCAGAACGGGCCGGCCGGGGCGGAGCGGGGAGGCGGGCGGAGCGGGGGCGGTCAGGCGGTCAGGCGCGCAGTTCGCGCAGGAGGAGCGCGGTGCGCAGGGCCGCGTCGGCGGCCTCGGCGCCCTTGTCCTCCGTCGAACCGGGGAGCCCGGCCCGATCGATGCCCTGCTGCTCGTCGTCGAGGGTCAGCACCCCGAAGCCGACCGGCTTGCCGGCATCCAGAGCGACGCGCGTCAACCCGTCGGTGGCCGCCGACGAGACGAACTCGAAGTGCGGCGTGCCGCCGCGGATGATGACGCCGAGCGCGACGACCGCGTCCGCGCCGGCATCCAGCGCGGCCTTCGCCGCGACGGGCAGCTCGAACGATCCCGGAACGCGGACGAGACGCCACGACGCGCCGGATGCCTCGAGCACGCGCTCCGCGCCGGCGATCAGGCCGTCGGTGATGACGTCGTGCCACTGCCCCGCGATGACGACGACGCGCAGTCCCGTCCCGTCGATCGGCTGGGTCTGGGGCGCTCCGTGACCGCTCATGCGTGCTCCTTCTCGTCGTGGGTCGTCGGGGCGGCCGTGCTGTGGGCGAGGGCCGCGTCGAGCTCCGCGGCGCCGATGATGTGGCCCATCCGGTCGCGCTTGGTCTCGAGGTACTGGTGGTTGTTGGGGCCGACGCCGACCAGCAGGGGCACCTGCTCGACGATGTCGAGGCCCAGGGCGCGCAACTGGTTCACCTTGTCGGAGTTGTTGGTGAGCAGGCGGATCCGCTCGACGCCGAGGTCTTCGAGGATCCCCGCCGCCGCGGCGTAGTCGCGGGCGTCGGCCGGAAGGCCCAGCGCCAGGTTCGCGTCGACGGTGTCGAGGCCGCGCTCCTGCAGGCTGTACGCGCGCAGTTTGTTGATGAGGCCGATCCCGCGTCCCTCGTGGCCGCGCATGTAGACGACGACGCCGCCATCGCGCTCGATCGCGTCGAGAGCGGCGTCCAGCTGCGGCCCGCACTCGCACTTGAGCGAACCGAACGCCTCACCCGTGAGGCACTCCGAGTGCACCCGCACGAGCGGGGCGTCCTCGGTCAGGTCGCCCGAGACGACGGCGATGTGATCGGTGCCGGTGACGCGGTCCTTGTACGCGAGAAAGCGGAACGAGCCGTGCGAGGTGGGCACCTGGGCCTCGGCGCGCAGGCTCACGCGCCGTCGCGCGCCGTGGTCCGGGCGGTCCGCGCCGGTGTCGGCGTCGTGCTCGTCGAGGTACGCGATGAGCTGTTCGATCGTGATGACCGGGATGCCTTCGCGCTCGCCGAGCTCGAGCAGCGCCGGCAGACGCATCATCGATCCGTCCTCGGCGACAACCTCGCCGATCGCGGCGACCGGCTGCAGACCGGCGAGCTTCATGAGATCGACACCGGCCTCGGTGTGTCCGGCGCGTTCGCGGACGCCCCCGTCGACGGCCCGCAGCGGCAGGATGTGGCCGGGACGGATCACGCTCGTGGGGGTCGAGGCGGGGTCGGCCAGGACGTTCAGCGTGTGCGAGCGGTCGGTCGCGCTGATGCCCGTCGACACGCGGTCGGCGGCGTCGACGCTCACGGTGTAGGCCGTGCCGCGCGCGTCCTCGTTCACCGCGACCATGGGCGGCAGATCGAGCCGGTCGGCCCATTCGGCGGGCATGGGGGCGCAGATGAACCCGCTCGACCAGCGAATGGTCCAGGCCAGCCATTCGGGAGTGGCGAGCTGCGCCGACAGGATGACGTCGCCCTCGTTCTCGCGCTTCTCGTCGTCGGCGACGATGACGGGCTTGCCGGCGCGCAGCGCGTCGAGGGCCTCGGGAATCTCGGACAGGCTCATCGGGAGCCCCCTTCGGTGGTCGGGTGGGTGAATGCCAGCAGGCGCTGCACGTGCCGCGCCAGGATGTCGGTCTCGAGGTTCAGCCGGTCGCCGACGCGGCGCAGGCCCAGGGTGGTGACCTCGAGCGTCTCGGGGATGAGTGACACCTCGAACCAGGCGGCAGGGGCATCGGCGGGGGAGACGGCACTGACGGTGAGCGAGACCCCGTCGACCGTGATCGAGCCCTTGTCGACGACGAGGGGCGCGAGCTCGGTGGGGAGCGACACGCGCACGACCTGCCACTGCGCACCGGGGCGCACCTCGAGCACCGTGCCGGTGCCGTCGACGTGCCCCTGCACGATGTGGCCGCCGAGGCGCGTGTGCGCCGCGAGCGCGCGCTCGAGGTTCACCGACGTGCCGACGGCGATGCCGGAGAGGCTCGTCATGTCGAGGGTCTGGCGCATCACGTCGGCGGTGAACCAGTCCTCGCCCTGGTCGATCACGGTCAGGCACACCCCGCTGACGGCGATGGAATCGCCGTGCCCGGCATCCGACACCGCCTTCGGCCCGCGGACGGTCAGCCGCAGGCCGTCGCCCGACGGTGCGACCTCGGTGATCTCACCGCGTTCT
The DNA here is from genome assembly GCF_016907295.1 of Microbacterium dextranolyticum. Lineage (NCBI taxonomy): Bacteria > Bacillati > Actinomycetota > Actinomycetes > Micrococcales > Microbacteriaceae > Microbacterium > Microbacterium dextranolyticum. Next base: position 2,488,934 of record NZ_JAFBBR010000001.1, on the reverse strand, counting down.
TCGATGATCCCCGTGAACATCAGTCTCCTTCTTCCGATTTCCGAGCCTGTCGAGGGGTCGCGACGACCAGCAGGTCGTCGCCGAGGCGTTCCACGTCGCGCACGTCGAGGCGCCGCTGCGCGTCGATCGTCGGCACGCCGATGTCGCCGAGAGCGAGGCGGTCGCCACCCAGAAGCGTGGGAGCGACGTAGACGAGGAGCTCGTCGACGAGACCTGCGCGCAGGAACGACGACGCGAGCGTCGGGCCGCCCTCGACGAACACCCGGTGCGCGCCGAGCTCCCGCAGCCGGTCCAGCAGATCGGGCAGGTCCTCGCCCTCGTCCTGCAGGAACGGTCGTGGATGCCGGCGCACGGCGGCCTCCTGCGGCACCGCTCGGGTGCCGATCACGACCGGCCTCGGCTGTGCGTCGTAGAGCGATCCGTCCGGGCGCCGCGCCGTGAGCGCGGGGTCATCGGTGAGGAGGGTGCCCGTGCCGACGACGATCGCGTCGGCATCCGCCCGGCGGCGGTGCACGTCGGCGCGCGCGGCGGGTCCGGTGATCCACTGGCTGGTGCCGTCGGATGCCGCGGCGCGCCCGTCGAGCGACTGCGCCCACTTCGCGGTGACGTGCGGGCGGCCGAGCCGCTGCACGGTCAGCCAGGAATCGAGCAGCGCCCGCCCCTCGTCGCCGCGGAGCCCTGCCACGACTTCGATGCCGGCGGCGCGCAGGCGCGCGGCTCCTCCGCCCGAGAGCGCCCCCGGATCGTCGGCGGCGTAGACGACGCGGGCGACGCCGGCCTCGATGAGTGCCTCGGCACACGGGCCGGTGCGGCCGGTGTGATTGCACGGTTCCAGAGTCACGACCGCGGTGGCGCCACGTGCGGCATCGGGTCCGTGCTGTGCGCCGAGCGTCGTGAGGGCGTCGACCTCGGCGTGCGGGGTGCCCGCACCGCGGTGCCACCCTTCGCTCAGGATCTCACCGGCGGGGGAGAGGATCACGGCACCCACCTGCGGGTTCACGCCGCGCGGGCCGTGGAGGGCCAGAGCGAGGGCGCGGCGCATCGCGGCGTCGTCGCCCGTCGCGGGGTGGTGCTGCACGTCCGGCATCCGTCGGTCCTCCGTCGAGGCCCCGGGGGCGATGCGCAGTCCGCACGACGGACACCGCGGACGGCGTCGCCTGTGCTTCCTCCCATCCGGACTAGCGACAGGTTCTCATCGAACCTCATCGCATCACCGTCGGTCCCGGAATTCCACCGGATCAACCCGCCGATCTGTCGATCGGACGGGCTCGCGGACTCTCACCGCCGGTTCGGATTCTCACCGACCCCGGAGCACGTTGTTCTGCTCTCGATCCTACTCAACGCGCCCGTTCCGGTTTCATTCCGTGTCGGCCTGCGGCGCCGGCCCGGTGCCTGGCCGATGCGCGCGCGCATCCGCGGGCGCGGGATGCCCGGGGTGCGGCACCGGCGGGTTCGCGCCTAGCCTGGGGAGCACGGGAGCTCGAGGGGGCGAACATGGCAGAGACCGCCGGTACGGCACACACCCGCGGCGACCTGCGTGCGCGCCCGCACGCGGACGTCCTCATCATCGGCGGCGGCATCAACGGCATCGCGACGTTCCGCGACCTCGCCCTGCAGGGCGTCGATGTGGCGCTCGTGGAGCGCGATGATTTCGTGTCGGGTGCCTCCGCGGCATCCAGCCACATGATCCACGGCGGCATCCGCTACCTCGAGAACGGCGAGTTCCGGCTCGTGCACGAGGCCGTCACCGAACGCAACGCGCTGCTGAAGACCGCGCCGCACGTCGTGCGCCCCCTGCAGACGACCATCCCGATCTACTCGACGTTCTCGGGGCTCCTCTCCGCTCCGCTGCGCTTCGTGCGCCACGGCTCGGGAGCGCACCGCGAACGGGGTGCGGCGCTGATCAAGATCGGGCTCGTCATCTACGACTCGTTCTCGCGCGGTGGCGGGTTCCTCGGTCGGGGCGCCGTTCCCCGCCACGCCTTCCACGGGCGGCGCCGCTCGCTCGCACAGCTGCCGCAGCTCGACCCGCGCGTCGCCTACACGGCGACGTACTGGGATGCCTCGCTGCGCGACCCGGAGCGCCTCGCGATCGACCTTCTGCGCGACGGGGTTCGCGACGGCCGGACCTCGGGAGCGGATCGCGCCGCCGACCGGGCGCGCGCGGTGAACTACACGGCGGCGGTCGGCGCGCGCGGTGACGCCGTCGTGCTGCGCGACGAGAACGGCGAGTACCCCTTCACCGCCGAGGTGGTCGTGAACGCCGCCGGGCCCTGGACCGACCTCACCAACAGCGCGCTCGGTGAGCCCACGGCGTTCATGGGCGGCACGAAGGGGTCGCACATCGTGCTCGACCACCCGGAGCTTCTCGCCGCCACGGGGGGACGCGAACTGTTCTTCGAGCACTCGGACGGTCGCATCGTGCTCATCTATCCGCTGCACGGTCGCGTGCTCGTCGGCACCACCGACCTCGAGCACGACATGGCCGAACCGGCCGTGTGCACGGAAGAGGAGGTCGACTACTTCTTCGAGCTCGTCGCGCACGTCTTTCCGTCGATCGCCGTCGACCGTTCCCAGATCGTCTACCGGTTCTCGGGGGTGCGCCCCCTTCCCGGTCACGGCGGCACCGCCCCCGGTTTCGTCTCGCGCGACTACCGGATCGAGGCGCGCGGCCTCGCCGGCACAGGGTCGCCGCGAGTGCTGAGCCTCGTCGGCGGCAAGTGGACGACGTTCCGCGCCTCGGCCGAGCACCTCGCGGACCGCGTTCTCGCCGAACTCTCCCTGCCGCGGCGGCGCTCGACTCGAGGGCTGCCGATCGGAGGCGGCGCGGGGTATCCGACCACCGAGCGCGCCCGCCGGCAGTGGATCGCCGCACACGCGTCGGGGCTCGGACACGCCCGCGCCGCGCGACTGCTGGAGCGCTACGGCACCGCGGCCGAACGCGTGATCGACGCCATCCGCGTCGTAGGAACGGACGACCAGCCGCTCGCGACGCTGCCGGAGTACAGCGCGGCCGAGCTGCGGCACCTGGCGGCGACCGAGCGCGTGGTCCACCTGGACGATCTGCTGATGCGCCGCACGTCGATCGCGTTCCGCGGCCTGGCCACGGCCGACGCCGTCACCGAGGTGGCCGAGGCGGTCGCGTCGACGCTCGAATGGGATGCCGCGGCGGTCGCCGCCGAGATCGACCGCGCCCGGGAGCGCGTGCACGCCGCCGACGAGTCGTGGGCGGGGAGCACGCCGGTGGCATGATCCCGGTTGCGCCGCGGGCTACTTCAGCAGTCGGCTGAGCCGGCGGTCGGCGAGGAGCTTGCCGCCGGTCTGGCAGGTCGGGCAGTACTCGAGAGAGTTGTCGGCGAAGAAGACGCTGCGTACCTCGTCTCCGCAGACGGGGCATGCCTCGCCGCGTCGCCCGTGGACGGACATGCCGCGGCGCTTCGCATCCTTGAGATCGGCCGGCGGCCGGCCCGAGGCGGCCGCCACGGCATCCGTCAGCGTGTGCCGCATCGCCTCGTACAGGCGCGTCACCTCGTCGTCGCCAAGGGCCGCGGCCAACGCGTACGGCGACATTCTCGCGGCGTGCAGGATCTCGTCGGAGTAGGCGTTGCCGACCCCGGCGATGATCGTCTGGTCGCGCAGCACGCCCTTGATCTGGGTGCGTCGCCCCTCGAGCAGGCCCGCGAGGGTGTCGCGCGTGAAGGTCGCATCCAGAGGATCGGGGCCGAGCCGCGCGATGCCGGGGACGTCGACGGCGTCTCTGACGACGTACACCGCGAGGGATTTCTTCGTGCCCGCCTCGGTGAGGTCGAAGCCCGACCCGTCGTCGAACCCGATCCGCAGGGCGATCGGGCTCTTGCCGGGACGGATGACGGTGCTCGGCACCTGCTCGTACCAGCGCAGCCACCCGGCCTTCGCCAGATGGAACACGAGGTGGGGCGAACCACCGTCTGGCCTCGCTGTCGCGAGGTCGAGGAACTTGCCGTGCCGCCTCGCGCCCTCGACCCGGGCACCGACGAGGGCGTCGAGCGGGGGATCGTAGGTCTTCAGGGCGGCGATGTTCGTGACCGTCGCCTTCGTGACCTCGAGCCCGACGACGCGGTCGTTCATGAAGTCGACGAGCCCCTGTACCTCCGGCATCTCGGGCATGGCCCCATCCTGGCACGCACCCCCGACACGCGGGCGGGCCGGGCGGCGTCGAACTCAGAAGCCGCTTATCGGCCAGATCTGCGGGGTGCGGTCGTCGTCGGCGAGGAGCCCGGCGATGTAGCCGTCGGAGCGGACACCGGCGCCGTTCACGAGCGCCGCGCGCACCATGCCTTCGTAGCGGAACCCGAGCGAGTGCGCGATGCGCGCGGACGCGGGGTTCGACGTCACCGCGCGCCACTCGATCCGTGCCAGCCCGAGGCCGTCCGGGTGGAAGCCCCAGTCCACGACGGCGCGCGCGGCCTCGCTCGCCAGCCCCCGTCCCCGCGCGGCAGGAGCCATCCAGTAACCGATCTCGCCCGCGCCGGCACCGAGTCGGTGCAGGCCGATCATCCCGACGAGGGTGCCCTCGTGCCGCATCGCCCAGGTCGTCTCGGTGCCCTCCGCCCACCACTGTGCGGTCTTCGTGACGAACCCTTCGGCATGCGAGCGCTCGTACGGCGACGGGACGGTCGTGAAGCGCTGGATGTCCGCGTCCTGGCACGCCGCGAAAACCGCGTCGACGTCGCCCTCATGCGGCGCCGACAGCTCGAGCCGCTCGGTGCGCAGTGTCACCGGCTCCATCGATCGCTCCTCTCGAGCGGTGCGTCAGCGGCGGCGGAGGAAACCGATCTTGTCGTACACGTCCGCGAGTGTCGCGTCGGCGACCTCGGCGGCCCGATCGGCGTTGGATGCCAGCACCCGGTCGAGTTCGGCGGGGTCGGCGAGCAGCTCCAGGGCGCGGGCGCGCACCGGACCGAACTCGTTCACGACGACCTCGGCGAGACCTTTCTTGAAGTCCCCGTAGCCGCGGCCCGCGTACTCGTCCTCGATCGAGGGGATCTGGCGACCGGTGAGGGCCGCGTAGATCGTGAGCAGGTTCGAGACGCCGGGCTTCTCGTCGCGGTCGTAGCGCACCGAGCCGTCGTTGTCGGTGACGGCGCGCATGATCTTCTTCGCCGAGACCGCCGGGTCATCGAGCAACCACAGCACACCGGCATCCGACTCGGCGGACTTGCTCATCTTCGACGTCGGGTTCTGCAGATCGTAGATGCGCGCGGTCTCCTTCTGGATGACCGGGATCGGCACCGTGAACGCTGTGCCGTAGCGGGAGTTGAAGCGCTCGGCGAGGTCACGGGTGAGCTCGACGTGCTGCTTCTGATCGTCACCGACCGGCACGATGTCGGTCTGGTAGAGCAGGATGTCGGCGGCCATGAGGATCGGGTACGTGAACAGGCCCACGCTCGTCGCGTCGGAGCCGTAGCGCGCGGACTTGTCCTTGAACTGCGTCATGCGACCGGCCTCTCCGAAGCCGGTGATCGTCCCGAGCACCCAGGCGAGCTCCGCGTGGGCGGGCACCTGCGACTGCACGTACAGCGTCGACTTGGCGGGCTCGATGCCCGCGGCGATGTACTGCGCGGCGGTGCGGCGGGTCTTCTCGCGGAGCTCCGCGGGGTCCTGCGCGACGGTGATCGCGTGCAGGTCGACGACGGAGAAGAACGCCTCGTAGGCATCCTGCAGGTCACGCCACTGCAGGAGCGCACCGATGTAGTTGCCGATCTGGAGCGAATCGGCGGACGGCTGCATTCCGGAGTAGAGGCGGGGCCTGGTCATGGTCCCAGTCTATTGAGCGGATGTCATGGCTCCGACTCTCTCGAGCGGATGCCTTAGCTCCGACCGCTACCGGCGCGTCAGAACGCGTAGTCGGCGACGACCGGCGCGTGATCGCTCCATCGGGTGTCGTACGAGGGGGCGCGAACGACGTGATAGTCGGTGACGCGCGCCGCCAGGGCGGGGGTGGCCAGGTGATAGTCGATGCGCCACCCGGTGTCGGTGTCGAACGCCTTGCCGCGGTTCGACCACCACGTGTACGGACCGTCGACCTCGCCCGCCCAGCGCCGGCCCACGTCGACCCAGCCGAGACCGGTGCCGGTCGTGCCGTCGATCGCGTCGACCTGCTCTCCGGCCGGTGCGGTGAACCGGTCGAAGTACGCGCGCTCGCGCGGCAGGAAACCGGCCTTCTTGAGGTTGCCCTTCCAGTTGCGGATGTCGAGGGTACGGTGGCCGACGTTGAGGTCGCCGGTGATGAGGGCGTGGTCGCCGAGCTCCGGCATCCGCGCCTGCATCGCGTCGAGGAAGGCGTACTTCGCCTCCTGCTTCGGGGTGCCGTCTTCGCCGGTGTGGACGTATGCGCTGACGATGGTGACGAGCTGTCCGTCGACGTCGATGTCGGCCTCGACCCAGCGACCGCGGGAATCCAGGGCCTCGTCGCCGAGCTCGATCCGCCAGATGTCGAGCGGTTCGCGTGCCGCGATCGCGACGCCGGCGCGGCCCTTGGCGAGGGCCTCGTCGTTCACGACGTGCCATCCCGGCAGGGCGTCGGCCAGGTGCACGGCCTCACCGCGTACCTCCTGCAGCGTCAGCACGTCGACGTCGGCTGCGTCGAGCCACGCGGTCATCCCGTTGCGGACGGCGGCGCGGATGCCGTTGACGTTGACAGAGGCGATGCGAAGGTTCCGGGGCACCGATCCAGCCTACTGAGCGCGTCCGACACCGTTCGCGAGTGCCCCCTCATCGGCGCGGCTCGGAAAGAGGAACCGGCGCGGAGACGACGACGGGGGAGCGGATGCCTGCACGTCGGCGAGCTCCTCCTTCGCCGCGCGCAATGCTCGTCGTGCCGGCAGCCGGCGGTACCACGGCGCCGTGTCGGAGGCGGCACGGGCCGTCCGCAGCCGCACCTGTGCGGCGAGCACGAGGGCGGCGTGCTCTTGGCGCAGCCGCTCGGTTTCGCTGAGCGGCGACAGCGGCTCGTCGACGTCCGACGCGGAGACCGCGATCCACGATGCGGCCACGAGGATCAGCACGCCGATGACCCGGAACCACAGCAGCAGACCGATGAAGATCGCGAACGTGGCCAGCAGCGGGTTCGAGGGCGTGTAGCGCAGCAGCAGGCCGGCGCCCAGCTGCAGCACGGTGATGGCGCCGCCGCCGAGGACGGCGCCCGGCCAGATCCGCCGCCACCGCAGCGACGTGCCGGTCAGGAACCGGAACAGCAGCGCCAGGGCGCTGGAGAACAGTCCCACCGAGACCGTCACCGAGGCCACGCCGACACCGAGCTGATACCAGCCGGATGCCTGGTCCAGGCCCAGCAGCGCGAACACCCAGCTGAGCGCCGTCGTTCCCGCGACGCTGATCGCGAAGCCGAGGATCAGGGCGATGCCGAACGCGATCGAGGCGACGAGGTCGCGCGCCTTCAGCAGCAGGTACGAGCGCGTGTCGAAGGGCAGGCCGAAGATGTCGCGGACGGCGCGCCGAGTGAAGGTCACGAAGCCGATCGCGGTCCACATCGCCGTGCCGACGGCGATGAGGCCCGTCACGGCGAGCACACCCGTCGACTCCGCGGCGATCGCCATCGCCTGGTCGGTCGTGATCAGGCCGCCCTCATCGGCGATGATCCCCGGCAGATATCCGTTGATGACCTCGATCAGCGCACGCACCGCGTCGGGACTGCCGCCGAGCCAGAGCCCGACGGTGGCGAAAGCGACGTAGATGACGGCGAAGAACGCGAACAGCGCCTGGTAGCTCACCCCCGCCGCCAAAAGGAACCCGTTGTGCTGTAAGAAGTGGCGCCACACCCGCACGGGGAACAGTGCCAGCGTCTTGCGGGTGATCTCCGTCGCGGTGCTCAGCGGGCCGTCGAGGCGTTCGAGTAGCGCCGCTTGGCGCTCGTCCCAGCTGCGGCGCAGCCGCTCCTCCTCCACGCGTGCGGCGTCGGCCGCAGCAGGATGGGACGGCGGTGGGGCGCTCACGAGGCCAGGATATCGATGCACGGGTGGCGCCCCGCCCGGCATCCCGAGCGGGGACCGTCGCGCCTCAGTGGCGCAGGATCGCCTGCTTGACCTCGGCGATGGCCTTGGTCACCTCGATGCCACGGGGGCACGCCTCCGTGCAGTTGAAGGTCGTGCGGCACCGCCACACGCCCTCCTTGTCGTTGAGGATGTCCAGGCGCACGTCGGCCGCGTCGTCGCGCGAGTCGAAGATGAACCGGTGCGCGTTGACGATCGCGGCGGGTCCGAAGTACTGGCCATCCGTCCAGAACACGGGGCACGACGAGGTGCACGCGGCGCACAGGATGCACTTCGTGGTGTCGTCGAAGATCTCGCGGTCGGCGATCGACTGGATGCGCTCCTTGCCGGCCTCGGGCTTCGAATTCGCGATGAGGAACGGCTGCACCTCGCGGTACGACGCGAAGAAGGGCTCCATGTCGACGACGAGGTCCTTCTCGAGCGGCAGGCCCTTGATCGCCTCGACGTAGATGGGCTTCGAGATGTCGAGGTCCTTGATGAGCGTCTTGCAGGCGAGGCGGTTGCGACCGTTGATGCGCATCGCGTCCGAGCCGCAGATGCCGTGCGCGCACGAGCGGCGGAAAGTCAGCGAGCCGTCGACCTCCCACTTGATCTTGTGCAGGGCGTCGAGCACGCGGTCGGTGGGGTACAGCTCGACGTCGTAGTCGACCCAGCGCGGCTCGGCGTCGATCTCCGGGTCGAACCGGCGGATGTTGAACGTGACGAGGTACGACTGGATCGGGGCCTCGCCCGTCGCCTCGACGACGACGGCGTCCTGCTCGACGATGGCGGTCGACATCAGTACTTCCTCTCCATCGGCGGGTAGTTGAACTCGCCCTTGTCGTTCTTGGTGAACACGACGGGCTTCCAGTCCAGCCGGATGTGGTCCTCGGGGTCGGCCGAGTGCGGGTCGCCGGTGAGGTAGGCCATCGTGTGCTGCATGTAGTTCTCGTCGTCGCGCTTCTCGTAGTCCTCGCGCATGTGACCGCCGCGGCTCTCCTTGCGGTTGCGGGCCGCGTAGGCGACGATCTCGGCCAGGTCGAGCAGGAAGCCGAGCTCGACCGCTTCGAGCAGGTCGGTGTTGAACCGCTTGCCCTTGTCGTCGACGTGGACGTTCTTGTAGCGCTGGCGCAGGTCGTGGATGGTGCCCATGACGTTGGTCAGCGTCTCTTCGGTGCGGAAGACCTGGGCGTTGGCGTCCATCTCCTCCTGCAGCGTCTTGCGCAGCACCGCGACGCGCTCGGTTCCGGGGTTGGTGCGCAGGCCCTCGATGAGCTCGCGCACCTCCTTGGCCGGGTCCTCCGGCAGCGGCACGAAGCCGGCGGTCTTGACGTACTCGACCGCGGCGCGGCCCGACCGCTTGCCGAAGACGTTGATGTCGAGGAGCGAGTTGGTGCCCAGGCGGTTCGCGCCGTGCACCGAGACGCACGCGCATTCGCCGGCGGCGTACAGACCCGGGACGACCGTGTCGTTGTTCTGCAGCACCTCGCCCGCGGTGTTGGTCGGGATGCCGCCCATCGCATAGTGCGCCGTGGGCATGACGGGCACCGGCTCGGTCACCGGGTCGACGCCGAGGTACGTGCGGGCGAACTCGGTGATGTCGGGAAGTTTCGTCTCGAGGACCTCGGCACCCAGGTGCGTGCAGTCGAGGTAGACGTAGTCCTTGTGGGGTCCGGCACCGCGTCCCTCGAGGACCTCCTTGACCATGCAGCGCGCGACGATGTCGCGGGGGGCGAGGTCCTTGATGGTCGGGGCGTAGCGCTCCATGAACCGCTCGCCGGACGCGTTGCGCAGGATCGCGCCCTCGCCGCGGGCGCCCTCGGTGAGGAGGATGCCGAGACCGGCGAGGCCGGTCGGGTGGAACTGGAAGAACTCGATGTCCTCGAGCGGCAGGCCCTTGCGCCAGACGATGCCGACGCCGTCTCCCGTGAGGGTGTGGGCGTTGGAGGTGGTCTTGTAGATCTTGCCGAAACCGCCGGTCGCGAAGATCACGGCCTTGGAGTGGAAGACGTGCAGGTCTCCGGTGGCCAGCTCGTAGGCGACGACACCGGCGACCTGGGTGTTGCCGTCGGCATCCTTCACCGTGATGAGGTCGAGGGCGTAGTACTCGTTGAAGAAGTTGATGCCGAGCTTGACGCAGTTCTGGAAGAGCGTCTGCAGGATCATGTGGCCCGTGCGGTCGGCGGCGTAGCACGCGCGGCGGACCGGCGTCTTGCCGTGGTCGGCGGTGTGTCCGCCGAACCGGCGCTGGTCGATCTTGCCCTCGGGGGTGCGGTTGAAGGGCAGACCCATGTTCTCGAGGTCGATGACCGCGTCGATCGCCTCTTTCGCGAGGATCTCGGCCGCGTCCTGGTCGACGAGGTAGTCGCCGCCCTTGACGGTGTCGAAGGTGTGCCACTCCCACGAGTCCTCTTCGACGTTCGCGAGCGCCGCCGCCATGCCGCCCTGCGCCGCACCGGTGTGCGAGCGCGTGGGGTAGAGCTTCGTGATGACCGCCGTGCGGGCGCCCGGGCCCGCCTCGATCGCGGCGCGCATGCCCGCGCCGCCGGCGCCGACGATGACGATGTCGAACTCGTGGTAGTAGACGCCGTCCTTCAGAACGGCCTCGGGATGCTGTGTGCTCACTTCGGGGATGCCTTCGTCTTCTGCTTCGTCTGCGGCGGTCGTCGCGTCGGCGTCAGCGCGCCGAGCACATCTCGATCAGCCAGTCGGTGGTGGAGGTGTCGACGCCGAGGCACGGGTCGAAGGTGAACACCACGAGGGTTCCGAGGAGGATGAGGAAACCGGCGGCGACCCACAGTGCCCAGACGAGCACCTTCCGGGTGGTGGCGCCCGTCACGTAGTCGTTCACGATCGTGCGCATGCCGTTCGCGCCGTGGATCAGCGCGAGCCAGAGCATCAGCACGTCCCACCACTGCCAGAACGGCGAGGCGAACTTGCCGGCCACGAATGCGAAGTCGATGCCGTGGATGCCCTCGCCGAGCATCAGGTTCACGAACAGGTGACCGAAGATCAGCACGACCAGCAGCACGCCGGAGGCGCGCATGTAGATCCAGCCCCACTTCTCGAGGTTGGCGCCCTTCTTGCGGGGCAGTGCCGTGCGGGGGGCGGCGAGGTCGGGGGTCTGCGTCACGGACATCAGTGACCTCCTCCGATGTTCGAGAGGACGATGGGGATGTGCCGTGCGGCGAAGCCGCCGACCGTGATCACCCAGAGACCGAGCACCGTCCACCACAGCTGACGCTGGTGACGCGTGGCCCACGGCCACAGGTCGACGGCGATGATGCGCAGGCCGTTGAAGGCGTGGTAGACGATCGCGGCGACCAGGGCCACCTCGCCGAAGCCCATGATCGGGTTCTTGTAGGTGCCGATGACCGCGTCGTACGCCTCGGGGGAGAGGCGGATGAGGGCCGTGTCGAGCACGTGCACGAGGAGGAAGAAGAAGATGGCGACGCCGGTGATGCGGTGCAGGACCCACGACCACATGCCCTCGTTGCCGCGGTACAGGGTTCCGCGCGGGGTTCTGGATGTGGTTTCGGCTACCGACGGTGTGACACGTGCTGGTGCAGACACGGTCGTCCTCCCTTGGTGTGATCGGACACCTCGATACGGCGGGGGCTGTCTTCGGCCCCGGAGTCGGCGTGCAGTTCCAGCTCGCACAAGACCCTCGGCGTCGCACACGGGCGCTGTCCCATCCTAAGTCGCCCACTGTCGGAGAGGCGACGAAGGCGACCCTAAGTTCTCTCGATGTCGAGAGAAACGCAGGAATCCGTTTTCTTCACATCCGACCACTAGGGTCGGTGTCATGGCCGCCCCCATCGACGATTTCTACGCCGTGATCCCCGCCGGAGGCGTCGGCAGCCGCCTCTGGCCGCTGTCGCGTGCCGACGCCCCCAAATTCCTCCACGACCTCACCGGCTCCGGGCACTCGCTCCTGCGCGACACCTGGGACCGACTCGCCCCGCTCAGCGGCGCAGATCGCATCGCCGTCGTCACCGGCCGCGCTCACCGCGCCGCCGTCGAGGACCAGCTCCCCGGCATCCCCGATCTCAACGTCTTCCTCGAATCCGAGCCGCGCGACTCCGCGGCGGCGATCGGACTGGCGGCGGCGATCCTGCACCGGCGCGAGCCCGACGTGATCATCGGCTCGTTCGCCGCCGACCACGTCATCCGCGGCACGCGCGTGTTCGAGTTCGCGGTGCGCGACGCGGTCGAGGTCGCGCGCGAGGGGTACATCTGCACGATCGGCATCTCCCCGTCCGAGCCCGCCGTCGGGTTCGGGTACATCAAGCGCGGCGGCGAGCTGATCGTCGACGGTGCGCGGGATGCCTCGCTGGTCGAGCGCTTCGTCGAGAAGCCCGACCTCGAGACCGCGAAGAAGTACGTCGCCGACCGTGACTACCTGTGGAACGCGGGTATGTTCATCGCTCGCGCCGATGTGCTGCTGGCCGAGATCGAGGCCAACAACCCCGCGCTGCACGCCGGGCTCATGGAGCTGGCCGAGGCGTGGGACGACCGCGACCGCCGCGGACCGGTCGTCGACCGCGTCTGGCCGACGCTGCCGAAGATCGCGATCGACTACGTCGTGGCCGAGCCCGCCGCCGACAAGGGGCGGCTCGCCGTGGTTCCCGGTCACTTCGACTGGGACGACGTGGGGGACTTCGCGAGCCTCGCCAAGCTGAACTCCGGTGGACGCAAGAACGACCTCGCCATCCTGGGCGAGAACGCGCGCATCCTCTCCGACGCCGCCAGCGGCATCGTGGTCAGCCACACGACACGGGTCATCAGTCTCATCGGGGTGAAGGACATCGTCGTGGTGGACACCGACGACGCGCTGCTGGTCACGACCAGCGAGCACGCGCAGCGCGTGAAGGGCGTCGTTGACGCGCTCAAGCTCACGGGTCGCGGCGACGTCCTCTGATGTGCTGAACGGATGCCGCTCGGCGCTCGTGTCGGGATGATTGCGTCTTTGTAACCATTGCCTGCCACGGGCCGCATCGGCGTGCAAATGACGCGTCACACTGGGTAACTTCGAACCCGTGCGCTCGCGAGATCCGCGTGCCCATCAATGTGGAGGCTTGCATTGACCATCTCGATCACCAAGAAGCTCGTCGGCATCTCAGCGGCCGCGGGGCTCATCGTCGCGCTCGCCGGTTGCGGCTCGGCGCCTGACTCGTCCACCAGCGGTTCGGCGGCAGCGGGCGGCGCCGTCGACGGCTTCAAGCCCTGCCTCGTCTCGGACGCCGGCGGCTGGAACGACAAGTCCTTCAACGAGTCCGCCAAGATCGGTATGGACAAGGCCGTCGCCGAGCTCGGCGTCAAGGCGCTGGAGTTCGAGTCGAAGACCGACACCGACTACGCGCCCAACATGCAGCAGTCGATCGCCGAGGGCTGCACGTTCGTCGTCGCCGTCGGCTTCAAGCTCGCCGCCGCCACGGTCGAGGCAGCCAAGGCCAACCCGAACCTGAGCTTCGCGATCATCGACGACATCGCCGACACCGACCGTGACGGCAAGACCGACGCGCCCAACATCAAGCCCCTCGTCTTCAACACCGCCGAGGCGGCCTACCTCGGCGGCTACGCCGCGGCCGCATGGTCGGCGCAGGCCGGCGTCAACAAGGTCGGGACGTTCGGCGGCATGCAGATCCCCTCGGTGGCGGTCTTCATGGACGGCTACGAGCAGGGCGTCAAGAAGTACAACCAGGACAAGAGCGCCAACGTTCAGCTCTTCGGGTGGGACAGCGCCAGCCAGAAGGGTTCGTTCACGGGCGGGTTCGACGCCAACGACACCGCCAAGCAGACCGCTCAGGGCGTGCTCGACCAGGGTGTGGACGTCATTCTCCCCGTCGGCGGGCCGATCTACCAGAGCGCGGCGGCGGCGATCGCCGATTCCGGCAAGAACACGATGATGATCGGCGTCGACAGCGACCTCGCCGTCGCCGACCCGTCGGTGGCCGGTGTCACGCTCGTCTCGATCATGAAGGCGATCGACGTCGCCGTCTACGACTCGACGATGTCGGCGGCCAAGGGCACGTTCGACGCGACCCCGTACGTCGGCACGCTGAAGAACGAGGGCGTCAAGCTGTCGAGCTTCCACGACTTCGCCTCGAAGCTGCCCGCGGGTCTCACCGACGAGCTGAAGAAGCTCCAGGACGAGATCGTCGCCGGCACCATCACTGTCGAGTCGAAGAACTCTCCCGCCGGTTCCTGACCCACCGCGCACCACTCGAGGCGAGCAGCCGCGGCTGCTCGCCTCGAGTGCGTTCCCTGGCCTTCTCAGGCGTTTTCGACCCAGATAGGGTGCATTTATGAAGCTCGAGCTCCGAGGGATCACGAAGAGATTCGGAAGCCTCGTCGCCAACGACCACATCGACCTCGTGGTCCAGCCGGGAGAGATCCACGCTCTCCTCGGCGAGAACGGCGCCGGCAAGTCCACGCTCATGAACGTGCTGTACGGCCTGTACCGGGCCGACGACGGCGAGATCCTCCTCGACGATGCGGTGCAGAGCTTCCGCGGACCCGGGGATGCCATGGCCGCCGGCATCGGCATGGTGCACCAGCACTTCATGCTCATCCCCGTCTTCACCGTCGCCGAGAACGTCATGCTCGGCCACGAAGAGACCAAGGCGCTCGGGCGCCTCGATCTGAACGCCGCCCGGCGGCACGTGCGCGAGGTCGCGCAGCGCTTCGGATTCGAGATCGACCCCGATGCACTCGTCGGCGATCTGCCCGTCGGTGTACAGCAGCGGGTCGAGATCATCAAGGCGCTCTCGCGCGATGCGCGGGTTCTCGTCTTCGACGAGCCAACGGCTGTGCTGACCCCGCAGGAGACCGATGAGCTCATGGGGATCATGCGTCAGTTGCGCGACGAGGGCACTTCCATCGTCTTCATCACCCACAAGCTCCGTGAGGTCCGCGAGGTCGCCGACCGCATCACCGTGATCCGCCTCGGAAGAGTCGTCGGCGAGGCTTCGCCCACCGCGACCAACAGCGAACTGGCCTCGCTCATGGTGGGGCGCGCCGTCGAGCTCACCGTCCGCAAGGACGCGCCCCGCGTCGGCGAGGGCGGTCTGCGCGTCGAGGGGTTGCGCGTGCTCACGGCATCCGGTGCGATCGTCGTGGACGACGTCGACTTCGAGGTGCGCCCGGGGGAGGTCCTCGCGGTCGCCGGTGTGCAGGGCAATGGCCAGACCGAGCTCGTCGAGGCCATCGTGGGGCTTGCCGCCCGCGTCGAGGGCTCGATCAGCCTCGACGGCACCGAGCTCGTCGGCCGGAGCGTCCGCGCGATCCTCGACGAAGGCGTCGGCTTCGTCCCCGAAGACCGCAAGGAGGACGGCCTGGTCGGCGCCTTCTCGGTCGCCGAGAACCTCATTCTCGATCGGTCCTCCGACCCCGGCTTCTCCCGCGGCGGCACGCTTCGCCGGGCGGCGCTGCAGGAGTTCGCCGAGGATCGCATCCGCGAGTACGACATCCGAACTCAGAGCGCCCAGACGCCCGCGGGAACCCTCTCCGGAGGCAACCAGCAGAAAGTCGTCATCGCGCGTGAGATGAGTCGCGAGCTGCGGCTGCTGGTCGTCGCACAGCCCACGCGCGGCGTCGACGTCGGCTCGATCGAGTTCATCCACCGTCGGATCATCGAGACGCGCGACGCCGGAGTGCCGGTCATCGTCGTCTCCACCGAACTCGATGAGGTGAGCGCTCTGGCCGACCGCATCGCCGTCATGTACCGCGGTACCTTCGTCGGTATCGTGCCCGGCGACACCCCCCGCGACACCCTCGGCCTCATGATGGCCGGAGCCCACGACCCGGAGGTGGCCGCATGAGCGGAGCGACGCCCACGAACGACGGCGGCGCGACGCGCCCCGCCGTCGATGCCGAACTCCCGCGCGCGGACGGCCCACTGACGGGGCAGACGCCTCCGGAGGAGGCGGCCCCCACACGCTCCGGCATCTTCCTGCGCGAGCTTCTGCGCGGCAGCGCCGTCACGACGATCCTCGCGATCGTCCTCGCGATGATCGTCGGAGGCATCCTCATCGCGGTGACGAACCCCGATGTGCAGAAGGCGGCCGGCTACTTCTTCGCCCGGCCCGGCGACACGCTGGCGGCGATCTGGACCGCGGTCTACAACGGCTACGAAGCGTTGTTCCGCGGTGCCGTGTTCAACCCGCGAGGCGCCGACGTCGCGGCACAGATCCGGCCGCTGACCAACTCGCTCGGCTTCGCCGCACCGCTCATCGCCGCAGGCCTCGGCGTGGCGCTGGCCTTCCGGGCGGGGCTGTTCAACATCGGTGCGCGCGGCCAGATGCTGATCGGCGCGATGTTCGCCGGGCTCGTCGCCTTCAACCTCGACCTGCCGATGTGGCTGCACCTGCCGCTGACGCTCGTCGCCGGCATCGTCGGCGGTGCGCTGTGGGGCGGCCTCGTGGGCCTTCTGAAGGCCAAGACCGGCGCGCACGAGGTGATCCTCACGATCATGCTCAACTACGTCGCGTACTACCTGCTGCTGTGGATGCTGCGGACGCCGGGGCTTCTGCAGGCGCCGAACACCAACCAGCCGCAGAGCGTGCCGACTCCGACGTCGGCCCAGTTCCCCGATCTGCTCGGACCGCAGTTCCCGCAGCTGGACTGGGGCTTCGTCGTGGTTCTCGCGGCGACCGTCTTCGTCTGGTGGCTGATCGAACGCTCGAGCCTCGGTCTGCGCCTGCGCGCCGTCGGTGAGAACCCGCACGCCGCGCGGGCCGCGGGCATGAGCGTCGAGAGGCTCTACATCTACGCGATGCTGTTCGCCGGCGGTCTCGCCGGCCTCGCCGCGATGAACCAGATCCAGGGCACCGTCACCACCGGCTTCGGGGCCACCATCGACGCCGGCATCGGGTTCGACGCGATCACCGTCGCCCTGCTCGGGCGCAGCCGCGCCTGGGGCACGTTCGCGGCGGGCATCCTGTTCGGCGCGCTGAAGGCGGGCTCGTTCTCGATGCAGGCCCAGGGCATCCCGGTCGACATCGTCCTCGTCGTCCAGTCGCTCATCGTCCTGTTCATCGCCGCGCCGCCGCTGCTGCGCGCCGTCTTCTTCCTGCCCAAGACCGATGCCGAGAAGGCTGCGCACGCGCGGGCCAAGGCGGCGAAGAAGGCGGTGGCCGCATGAGTGTCTCGAGTCCTGGCGACGCGACCGCCGTCGCCCAGATCGAACAGAGCGACGGCACGATCCAGCTCGCGGTCGTCCAACGACGCCGCCTCAAGGGGACGTTCGTCCTCGGCATCGTGGTGCTGCTGCTCGCCGCGCTGTTCGGACTTGCGCCCCGCACCGGCGGATCGACCTTCCGTCTCGGCGATCTCTCGCAGTCCTTCGCCCTGCCCGACATCACCGTCCCGACGGGGCCGGTGGCCTGGACGGTGTGGGCCCTTCTCGCGGTGCTCGCCGCGGCGTCGTTCTGGTTCGCGTGGACCTACCGTCGCCAGCCCCTCTGGCTCACGATCGCCTTCGGCGTCCTGGCGGTGTTCGCCTTCCTCGTCTGGGCGGGCGCGGACGGCCTCGTCCCTGTGCCGAGCCTGCTGTTCGGAGCGGTCTCGCTCTCAGTGCCGCTCGTGTTCGGCGCCCTCGGCGGCGTCATCGGCGAACGTGTCGGCGTCGTCAACGTCGCGATCGAGGGGCAGCTGCTGCTCGGGGCGTTCTCGGCGGCCCTGCTGTCGAGCCTCACCGGCAACCCGTTCGTGGGACTCGTGGGTGCGATGATCGGCGGCGTGCTCGTCTCGTTCGTGCTCGCGGCTTTCGCGATCAAGTACCTGGTCGACCAGGTGATCGTCGGCGTCGTCCTGAACGTGCTGGTCACCGGACTCACCGGATTCCTCTACGGTGCGCTGCTCGTGCCGAACGAGCAGGAGCTCAACCGGCCCGAGCGGTTCGCGCGCATCCAGATCCCGGGGCTCAGCGAGATCCCGGTTCTCGGCCCCGTGCTGTTCAACCAGACCTTCATCGTGTACCTGATGTTCGTCACCGTGCCGCTCGTGGCGTGGGGGCTGTACCGCACGCGTTGGGGTCTGCGGCTGCGCGCCGTGGGCGAGCATCCGCAGGCCGCCGACACCGTCGGCATCAAGGTCACGGCGACGCGCTTCTGGAACGTCTCGCTCGCCGGGGCGATCGCGGGAATCGGCGGCGCGTACTTCACGCTCGTCTCGGTGCCCCAGTTCGGCAAGGACATGACCGCCGGTCTCGGCTTCATCGCCCTCGCGGCGGTCATCTTCGGCCGGTGGGATCCGATCCGGGCGACGCTCGCGGCGCTGCTGTTCGGCTTCGCGACGAACCTGCAGAACCTGCTCACGATCCTCAAGACACCGATCCCGAGCGAATTCATGCTCATGCTGCCGTACGTCGTGACGATCCTCGCCGTGGCCGGGTTCGCCGGCCAGATCCGCGGGCCCGCGGCATCCGGTAAGCCCTACATCAAGGAGTGACCCTTCCCATGACCGACATCGACTGGGACGAGCTGCGCGCCGTCGCCACCGACGCCATGCAGCGCGCGTACGCGCCCTACTCCCGCTACCGGGTGGGAGCGGCGGCGCTGGTCGGAGACGGACGGATCGTCTCGGGATGCAACGTCGAGAACGCCTCCTACGGGGTGGGGCTGTGCGCCGAATGCGCTCTCGTCGGCGACCTGCAGATGTCGGGCGGCGGCCAGCTGGTGGCCTTCGTCTGCGTCAACAACGACGGCGAGACCATCATGCCGTGCGGTCGCTGCCGTCAGCTGCTCAACGAGTTCGCCCTGCCCGGCATGCTGCTGGAGACCGTATCGGGCATCCGGACGATGGACGAAGTGCTGCCGGATGCCTTCGGCCCCCGAGACCTGGAGATCGCACGATGACCGCCCCGACCGGATCCGTCGCCCCCGAGCCCTTCGACGCCGTCGACGTCATCCGCGCCAAGCGCGACGGGGGAGCCGTCCCCGAAGACGCCCTGCGCTGGATGATCGACGCCTACACGCGCGAATACGTGGCCGACTCGCAGATGGCGGCGTTCGCCATGGCGGTGCTGCTGAACGGCATGACGCGCGACGAGATCCGCGTCATGACCGACGCGATGATCGCCTCGGGCGAGCGGATGAGCTTCGCCGGCCTCGGCAAGCCCACCGTCGACAAGCACTCCACCGGCGGCGTCGGAGACAAGATCACCCTGCCGCTGGCGCCCCTCGTGGCATCCTTCGGCGTCGCCGTGCCGCAGCTGTCCGGCCGCGGACTCGGGCACACGGGCGGCACGCTCGACAAGCTCGAGTCGATCCCGGGGTGGCGCGCAGCGCTGTCCAACGACGAGATGCTCGCCCAGCTCGGCGGAGTCGGCGCCGTCATCTGCGCCGCAGGATCGGGGCTCGCGCCCGCCGACAAGCGGCTCTACGCCCTGCGCGATGTCACCGGCACGGTCGAGGCGATCCCGCTGATCGCCTCGAGCATCATGTCGAAGAAGATCGCGGAGGGCACCGGGGCGCTCGTGCTCGACGTGAAGTTCGGCTCAGGTGCCTTCATGCAGGACATCGACAAGGCGCGTGAGCTCGCCCGCACGATGGTCGCGCTCGGCACCGACTCGGGCGTCGCCACGACGGCCCTCCTCACCGACATGAACACACCGCTCGGCCTCGCCATCGGCAACGCCAACGAGGTGCGCGAATCCGTCGAGGTGCTCGCGGGCGGTGGCCCCGCCGACGTGGTCGAGCTGACCGTCGCCCTCGCGCGGGAGATGCTGGCCCTCGCCGGCCAGCCCGATGCCGACGTCGAGGGAGCCCTGCGTGACGGCCGCGCCATGGATGCCTGGCGGGAGATGATCCGGGCGCAGGACGGCGACCCCGATGCGGCTCTGCCGGTCCCGCGCGAGACGCACACCGTCGTCGCCGACCGCGACGGCGTCGTCGCACGGATGGAGGCGCTGCCGTTCGGCGTCGCCGCATGGCGCCTCGGGGCGGGTCGCGCGCGCGCCCAGGACCCGGTCGTCCACGCCGCGGGCATCGATCTGCACGTCAAGCCCGGCGATTCCATCGTCGCCGGACAGCCTCTGTTCACCCTTCTGGCGGATGATGGGATGCGCTTCGCGCGTGCCCTCGATGCCGTCGAGGGTGCATGGGAGATCGCGGCGGATGCCCCGGCATCCGGCCCGATCGTCCGCGAGCGCATCACCGCCTGACCCCCACCTGGTCCTGAGCTCGTCGACGGGCCGCCCTCCACACCCCTGGTCCCTGAGCTCGTCGAAGGGCCGCCCTCCACCCGAAGGAGCCCCCCATGGCCATCGACCAGCACGGTGACGCGAAGCTCGACGGCGTCTCGATCCGCTCGCTTCCCAAGGTGTCGCTGCACGACCACCTCGACGGTGCCCTGCGCCCCCAGACGATCCTCGAGCTCGCCGACGAGGCCGGCGTCGAGGTGCCCGCCGACGACGCGGACGACCTCGCCGACTGGTTCGAAGACCAGAGCGATGCGGGCTCGCTCGGCGAGTACCTCAAGACGTTCGACCTCACGACCGCCGTCATGCAGACCGCCGACGGCCTGCGCCGCGTCGCGAAGGAGTTCGTCGAGGATCTCGCCGCGGACGGTGTGATCTACGGCGAGGTCCGCTGGGCGCCGGAACAGCACCTCGCGGGCGGACTCTCCCTCGAAGAAGCGGTCGAAGCCGTGCAGGACGGCATCGAGGAGGGCGAAGACGCCGTCGAGGGGACCGGTCGTGACATCCGGGTCGGTCAGCTGATCACGGCGATGCGTCACGCCGACCGCTCGCTCGAGATCGCGAAGCTCGCCGTCGCTTTCCGAGGTCGCGGCGCCGTCGGGTTCGACATCGCCGGTGCCGAGGACGGCTTCCCGGCGTCGAAGCACCGCGAGGCGTTCGACTACCTGGCATCCGAGTTCTTCCCCGTCACCGTGCATGCGGGTGAAGCCGCCGGGCTCGACTCGATCCGATCGGCCCTCATCGACGGGCGTGCGCTGCGCCTCGGCCACGGCGTGCGGATTGCCGAGGACCTCGAGGTCGTGCAGCAGAAGGGCGACGAGGTGCTGGTCACCTTCGGCGACCTCGCTCGCTGGGTGCGCGATCGCGAGATCCCGCTGGAGCTCTCGCCGTCGTCGAACCTGCAGACCGGCGCGATCTCCCGCTGGGGCACCGCGCTCGAGGACCACCCGTTCGACCTGCTGTACCAGCTCGGCTTCGCTGTGACGGTCAACGTCGACAACCGGACGATGAGCCGCACCTCGCTCACCCGCGAGCTGGCCCTGCTCGCCGAGACGTTCGACTACCGGCTGGAAGACCTCGAGGCGTTCCAGCTCAACGCCGCCGCCGGCGCCTTCCTCTCCGTCGAGGAGCGCGAGGAGCTCATCGAGCTGATCGGCGACGGCTTCACCGCCTGACCGCAGCTCGGCCCCGTCTGGGGCGGGGCTGACCGGCGGCGGGCTGTCTGGGTCGGGCGGACTGGTATGCGGCGGGCTGTCCGGGGCCGGTGCGCCGGCTCGCCTCTCGGGGCGGCGTTCACAACTCCGGAGTTTCTGCTCGAGTGCGGCCAGAGATGCCGGAAAGCCGCTCAGCGAGCCCGTTTTTCCGGAGAACCGAACGCGCGGCGGCCGGCGGGCCCGGTCGCGATCGTGCGCCGCAGCAGGTCCGCCACCCACTCGGGGCGGTACAGGATGTCCTCAGCGAGCAGTCGGAGCGGGGTGTAGCCGAGCGCGACGGCGGCGGCGTCCCGCCGGCGGTCGCGTTTATGGTCCTGCCAGGTGCCATGGTGCGCCTCGCTGTCGCATTCGATGAGGAGCCACGCGTCGACGAGTAGGTCGACACGGCCCACCCCGTCGATGGAGACCTGGAGTTCGATGCCGCACCCGATCGCGCGGAGCATCAGACGGACGAGCGTCTCTGTGCCCGACTCGGCGCGTCTGTCCAGTAGGCGACGCAGCGAGCGGTACCGTCGCGGCAACCGAGCGAAGAGCTCGTTCAGTCGCGCCTCGTCGACCACCCCGAGGTGCCACGCGCTGTCGAGGGTCGCGATGGCGTCGCGGGGACGTTGACAGCGCACCGCCGCGAGGAGCGCCTCATCGAGGGGCGCCAGGGTGGCGTCCGCGGCGGCACGGCTCGTCCTCCAGTGGCGGATGACCTGGGCCGCATCGTCAGGCCGGGGGACCCTCGAGGCATCCGGTGCCATCTGGACGTGGAGGCTGCCCGTCTCACGCACGAAGACGCCGAACAGCTGCAGCACGGAGACGCAGTCCACGCGGCCGCCCCACCTCGCCGCGGCGCATACCGTCGGGTGCGCGCCGGCAGGAAGATAGCGATCGCGCCGGAGGCGGAGGAGCCGTCCGTCGCGCACCGCGTCGGTGATCTGGCGTCCGGTGGCGCCGGTGGCGCGCAGATCCGCGCGGTGCAGGAGGGAGATCGGGACACCGGTGGGGAGGAGCCGATGGTACGGAGCGGGACGACGCATGCGGCAAGGTTGCCGCGGCCGCACTGTGGCGCGGCACCGGAATCCGCCGATCGGGGACAACCACCGTTCTGCGGGACCTGGGGAGGGGGGGATGGGAGAGTCCGCGGTTCACGACTCCGGAGTTCCTGTGGTCTCCCGCGGCGGGAGAAGGCCGCGGCACGGTTTGTGTGCGATTTCTCCGGAGTTGTGACCCGGCGTCGGGCCAGAGGGAGAAAGGGCGTGGCGGGCGAGATCGGCGGGACCCGGCTGGACGTGGGTGCGCGGAGCGCGGCGGTGTCCGGGCCGGGGATCCAGGGTCGTGGAGCGGCCGGGTGGTTCACAACTCCGGAGTTCTGTGGCCGTTCGCGGGGGAGGGGGCCGTGGCGGCGGGACGGATGCGGATTATCCGGAGTTGTGGACCGTCGTCGGGCAGCGCCGGCGGAGGCGGCTGCGGTGGGGTCAGTGCAGGGTGGTGGCGAGCTCGCCGACCCGTGCGGTCACGACGGCGTCGACGTCCGTGTCCGGGATCGAGGCGACACCGTCACCGGCCTGCGGGCCGTAGGCCCCGAACGACGCGTGCGACGCGCCGGGAATCTCGACCAGGACGGCGTCCGCGGGGAGCATGCCGCGCGCGTCCGCGACCTTCTGCGGAGTCGACAGGCCGTCCTCCGACCCGGAGATGCTCAGCACCGGAAGGCGCGATCCCGAGATGTCGCTCGCGCAGTACGAGGCGAACAGCACGAGACCGTCCGCGTCGGAAGAGAGCTGGCAGGCGCGCACACCCCCGAGCGAATGCCCGCCCACGAGCCACCGGTCGGTCCGGGGGCGAGGTCGGTGAAGCTCGACAGCGGCCGGAGATCGAAGAACGCCAGGTTCAGCCACGGCTTGGTGATGACGACGGTCATGCCGTCATCCGCGACCAACCCGGCCAGCATCGACGCGTAGGCCCACGGGTCGACCTTCGCCCCCGGGATGAAGACGAGTCCCGCATCGCCTCCCCCCGCGGAAGGGGCGAGCACGATGACCGCGGCATCGTCCGTGATCGCGATCGCGGCGTCCGCCCGAACGGCCGCGAGCGGCTCCGGCTCCGCCGTCATGACGCCGACCTGGCTCCAGACGAGGATGCCGGCGATCGCGGCGACCACCAAGCCACCGAGGACGCCGACGATCCATAGGACGAGACGGCGACGACGAGACGGTTTCCGGGTCATCCCTCAAGTTTATGCGTGTGAATTAAAAAGCGGCCTGACGCCGACGCACGATCTCTTCGACGGCGGCGAACAGCGGATGCCCGGGCTCGAGTCCGGTGACCGACGTCGTGAAGGCGGCGGCGTCCTCGGTGCGCAGACGCTGCTGCAGGTCGACCGACTGGGCGTCGTCGGGCTCGTCGAACGCGAGGGCCGCGCCCATCGCCGCGACCAGGGCCGTCGTCGACAGCCCGCGTTCGGCTGCGGCCGCGGCCGGGCCCACGAACCGCTCGTGGCGGGAGAGCTTGCGGAGCGGCTGCCGTCCGACGCGGCCGACGGTGTCGGGCAATGCCGGGTTGGCGAAGCGCCGCAGGATCGTCGCGCGGTACTCGGCCAGCTCGGCGGCATCGAGGCCGTGCACGGCCTCGAGCAGAGCGGAGGTCTCCTCCAGGGTCGCGGAGACCTTCGCGGCGATGGCGGGATCGGCGAGCGCGTCGGAGATTCTCTCGATGCCGGCCTGCGCGCCGAAGTACGCCGTCGTGGCGTGACCGGTGTTGACGGTGAAGAGCTTCCGTTCGATGTACGGGGCCAGGTCGTCGACGAAGTGCGCGCCGGGGATCGAGGGCGGGGTGTCGCCGAACGGTCCGCGCTCGATCGCCCACTCGAAGAACGGCTCGACCGTCACGTCGACGCCCTCACCGGGAGGCTGGGCGGGGACGATCCGATCGACGGCGGTGTTGGCGAACACGGCGCGGGCCGACACGGCATCCCAGGCGTCGCCCGCCTGGGCGCGGATCTCATCGCGCAGGATGTCGGTGGCGCCGATCGCGTTCTCGCACGCCATCACCTGCAGCGGCGGTGCCGCGGGATCGCGCAGGGCGAGACCGGCGAGCACGTGCGGGGCGACGAACTTCAGGATCGTCGGGCCGACCGCGGTGGTGACGACGTCGGAGGTCGCGATCTCGTCGACGACGGCCTGCGGGTCGGTCTGGCTGTTGAGCGCCCGGAACCCGGTGACGACCTTGTCGCTACCGCCCTCGCCGACTTCGTGCACGGTGTATTCGGATGCCGCGTTGATGGCGTCGACCAGGGGAGCGGCCACGTCGGAGAAGACGAGGTCGTACCCGCCCTCGTGCAGGAGGAGTCCGACGAACCCGCGGCCGATGTTACCGGCGCCGAAGTGAACGGCTTTCATGGTTCCGCGGCCTCAGTCGTTGACCGACGAGAGGATGGCGTACAGCTCTTCGGGCGTCTGTGCCTGCTTGAGGCGCGCTACCTCGTCGTCTTCGGAGAAGATGAGGGCGATCTGCGACAGGATCTCGAGGTGCTCGTCGCCCTTGCCGGCGATGCCGACGACGAAGCTCACGTGCTGCCCGTCCCAGTCGATGCCATCGTCGTAGCGCACGAACGAGAGCGCGGAATCGAGGATGGCATCCTTGGTCTCATTGGTGCCGTGCGGGATGGCGAGCTCGTTGCCCATGTAGGTCGAGACGGTCGCCTCGCGCTGCAGCATGGCGTCGAAGTAGGCCGAGGTCACCGCGCCGGCATCCTCGAGGATGCTCGCCGCCTCGCGAATCGCCTCTTCCTTACTGGTGGATCCCGGGTGGATGCGGATCTGTCCGACGTTGAGGACGCTGCGTGCCATGCTGTGCTCCTTGCTCTGGCTTTCTCGGATGATGACGATTCTGGCGGTCGTTCCCGTGAACGAGCCGGATGGCTGGTGGGCGTGGCCGGGACGGATCTCCGCTCCGGCCACGCCGACATCGGGGTCAGGACTGCTCGTGCTGCTCGCGGACCAGGTTCACGACCTCGTCGTACTTGGGCGAGTTCATGAAGTTGTCGACCGAGACGTGCACCGCTTCGGGCGTGCGGCCGCGCGCACGGTCGGTCAGCTGCTGCTGCGTGATCACGAGGTCTTCGCTGCCGTCGAGGTTCGCGATGGCCTTGTTGGTCACCGAGACGCCCTCGACGCCGGCCTTCTTGATCTTGTTGCGGAGCACGCTCGCGCCCATCGCGGACGATCCCATACCTGCGTCGCATGCGAAGACGATCGTCGAGATCTGCTTCGTCGTCGCGGCGCCGCCTGCGGCGATCGCGTCGGCAGCGGCATCCGTCTGCATGGGGTTCTGGTCGGCGCCGTGGGCGGCGTTCGCCCGCAGACCGGCGAGCGTGTCGGAGGACTTGCCCTTGTTCGCCTCGGTCTGCTCGATGGCGTCGGCGAACGACGTGCCACCGGCCGCCTCGGCCGCGAGGTCGCGCTTGCGCGAGGCCCGCAGGATGACACCGGCGATCAGGAAGGTGACCGCTGCGGCCACGACGACCGACAGGTAGACCACCAGCAGGTTGCCGGCGCCGCCCGCCTCGGGGGTGAGGGCGGCGGCGGTGACGGCGATGATGCTTCCCGGCGCCGCGGGGAAGGCGAGGCCGCCGCCGAGCACCATGTTCGTGGTCACGCCGGCCGCACCACCCGCGATCAGCGCGAGGATCGTCAGCGGCTTCGACAGGGCGTACGGGAAGTAGATCTCGTGGATGCCGCCGAAGAACTGGATGATGATCGCGCCGGGCGCCGAGGCCTTCGCTGCGCCGATTCCGAAGAAGGTGAACGCGAGCAGCAGGCCGAGGCCGGGGCCGGGGTTCGCCTCGATGAGGAACAGGATCGACTTGCCGGTGTCGGCGGCCTGCTGGATGCCCAGCGGAGTGAACACACCGTGGTTGATGGCGTTGTTGAGGAACAGCACCTTAGCAGGCTCCACGATCACCGACAGCACCGGAAGCAGGTGCACGTCGACGAGGCCGCCGACGACGGCGCCGAGGAACGTGCTGACGCCCAGCATCACCGGTCCGAACGCGAAGAACCCGAAGATCGCGAGCAGCATGCCCAGGATGCCGGCGGAGAAGTTGTTCACCAGCATCTCGAAGCCGGGGCGGATCTTGCCGTCCCACAGCTTGTCCATCTGCTGGGTGATCCAGGCCGCGAGCGGACCCATGATCATCGCACCGAG
This sequence comes from Microbacterium dextranolyticum, assembly GCF_016907295.1. Classification (NCBI taxonomy): domain Bacteria; kingdom Bacillati; phylum Actinomycetota; class Actinomycetes; order Micrococcales; family Microbacteriaceae; genus Microbacterium; species Microbacterium dextranolyticum. Next base: position 2,462,298 of record NZ_JAFBBR010000001.1, on the reverse strand, counting down.
GAACATGGGGATGTCGGTGCCGACGATGACGCCCATGGTGGCGATCGAGGCCACCACGCCGCCGCGCTCGCCGTAGACCATGCGGCCGCCGGTGTTGGCGATGAGCAGGGGCAGCAGGTAGGTGACCATGGGCCCGACCAGACCGACGAACGTCGTGAAGGTCATGCCGTCCTTGGACTGGGCGAGGGTGGTCATCGCTCCCTGCCAGCCGATGGTGGCCGCGTCGCCGAAGCCGCCCAGCAGGTTGGCCACGGGGAACCAGCCCCCGAGCCACCCCGCCGAGATGAAGAGCATCGTGATGAAGCCCCACGCGATGAACGCCGCGATGTTCGGCATGATCATGCCGGAGAGGAACGTGCCGAATCGCTGGACGGCGACGCGGGCTCCTCTCGGCTGCTTTGCTGTGGCTGACGCCGTTGTCATGTGACTGTCTCCTTCAGGTGTGCCGCGGGTTAGGCGACGTGTTCGGCCGCAGCCTGTGCTGCAGCGCGTGCGGATGCCGCGTCGTCCGCGGCGAGAGCGGCCGCGGCGATGCGCTCGGCATCGTCGCGGGTGTACTGCAGCAGCGACGCGCGCACATCTGCGAGGGCCGTGGGCGCCATCGACAGGGTGGTCGCGCCCAGGCCCACCAGCACGACCGCCAGCAGCGGGTCGGCTGCGGCCTCGCCGCAGATGCCGACCGGCTTGCCATTGGCCTTGCCGCCGTCGGCGGTGGCCTTGATGAGACGGAGGACGGCCGGGTGCCACGGGTCCTGATACGAGGCGACCGAGCCGAGCAGGCGGTCGGCGGCCATGGTGTACTGGGTCAGGTCGTTCGTGCCGATCGAGGCGAAGTCGGCTTCGGCCAGCACGCGATCGGCCATGAGGGCGGCCGAGGGGACCTCGACCATGACGCCGGCCGTCTTGATGCCGTACTCGCGGGCGAGGGCGACGAAGTACTCGGTCTCCTCGACGGTCGCGACCATCGGGGCCATGACCCAGAGGTCGGCCTCGGTGGCCTTGTCGGCGTTGGCGAGGGCGGTCAGCTGCTCGCGCAGGATGTCTTCGCTCGCGCGCAGCGCGCGCAGTCCGCGCAGACCCAGGGCGGGGTTGTCCTCGTGGGCGTCGTTGAGGAAGGCGAGCGGCTTGTCGGCGCCCGCGTCGAGTGCGCGGACGACCACCTTCTTGCCGGGGAACGCCTGGAGCAGCTCGGTGTACGACGCCGTCTGCTCCTCGACGGTCGGAGCCTGGGTCGCCGAGAGGAACAGGAACTCGGTGCGGAACAGACCCACGCCCTCGGCGCCCAGGGCGACGGCCTCGGCCGCGCCGCCCGGCTTGCCGAGGTTCGCCAGCAGCGGCACGGCGGAGCCGTCTTTGAGCGCGCCCGGGGTGAGCGGGGCGGATGCCGCCGCCGCACGCGCGTCGGCGCGGTTCTGCGCCTGGGTCAGCTCGTCCTCGGTCGGCTCGGTGGTGACGACGCCCTTCGCGGCATCCACGATCACCGTCTCGCCGTCGGTCAGATCCTTCGCGGCGGCTGCGCCGACGATCGCGACGATCGACTTCTCGCGAGCGAGGATCGCGGTGTGCGAGGTCGGGCCGCCGTCGGTCGTGACCAGGGCGAGCACCTTGTCGAGATCGAGGAGCGCCGTGTCGGCGGGAGCGAGGTCCTTGGCGACGAGGACGAACGGATGCCCCGGGTCGGGCACGCCCGGCGCTGGGAGGCCGCGCAGGCGCGCGATCACGCGCTGCGCGACGTCGTCGAGGTCGGCGGCGCGCTCGCCGAGATAGCCGCCCATGGCGGCGAGGGTGTCGCGGAAGCTGGCGAAGGCCGAATAGACGGCGAACTCGCCGGTCTTGCCGGCCTCGACCCGGGTCGAGACCTCCTGGTCCAGCGACGGGTCCTCCGCCATCATGGCCTGCGCTTCGAGCACCTCGCGAGCCATGCCGCCCGCCTTCGACCCGCGCTCTTCGAGCTCGCGGGCGACGGCGGCGACCGCCTCGCGCACACGAGCGAGCTCGTCGGCGGGGGTCAGGGTGCTGGGGGCGTCTTCGGGTGCCGGCAGCGGCTCGGCCATCCGGGCCACCGGGCCCTGGGCGACGCCGAGTCCGATACCCACTCCGCGCAGTTCGGTCATATCCGTCTCACTCCTTGTGGTGCTGGTGCTGTGGTGCTGGTGCGCTGCCGGGCAGCTGTCGAGGTCAGGCTTCGTCGTGATCGGTCGTGAGCAGCTCGGCGAGCTCGTCCATGAGGCTCGCGGCGTTCTCGCCGACGGCGGTCAGGGTGACGTAGTCGCCCTTCTCCGCGCCGAGGGAGATGACACCGAGGATGCTCGCGGCGTTGACGGGCGCGCCGGCGCCCTTGGAGATGGTCACCGCGAGGCCTGAGTCCTTCGCGGCCTGGGCGAACAGCTTCGCCGGACGGGCGTGCAGTCCGTTCGACGAACCGATGCGGATGGTGCGCGTCACTTCGGTCATGACGGGCTCCTCTCTGAGGCGATGTCGGTCTGTGGCGGGGCGGAATCGACCATGGCGGCATCCACGAGCGCGAGCGTGCGGGTGCCGTCCAGGTCGGTGAAGATGTCGGGGGGGAGGGCGACGACGATCGCGCCGCGCAGCGACGCTTCGTGACGGATGCGGTCCAGCGCGTCATGCAGGTGGGGTCCGACGAGCACGACATCCGCGGCATCCAGGTCGATCGGCAGCGACAACTGCGTGCCGGCGACCGCGCTGACGGGGCGGCCCGCCGCCTGAGCGGCATGTCGCACACGTTGCGCCACGAATGTGCTCGACGCTCCCGCGCCGCACACCACGAGGATCCTCATCGATCCGCCTCCTTACTCTCGCCATTCTTATGACCCTTCCCGGGCGGGACAACCACTCTCGTTTCCGCAGGGGCGGAAACCCCCGCGCTCCCGCGTGATTGACTGGTCAGGTGAGCAGAGCGCGCCAGGACCGGGTCATGTCCGTACTGGTGCGCGAGGGCGAGTGGGTCACCGCCGGCGAGCTCGCCGACATCGTCGGAGTCACCCCCCGCAGCATCCGCAGCTACGTCACCGCCCTGAACGCCCGCGTCGCGGGCGGCGTCGTCGTCGAGTCGGGCCCGCTGGGGTACCGGGCGGGCGCGGATGCCGCCGCCGCCCTCCATGCCGCCGTGAACACCGACACACCGCGCGAGCGGGTGCACCATCTGGTGCGGGCGCTGCTGGCATCCTCGGACGGCATCGACGTGTTCGAGGCGGCGGAAGGCTTCCACGTGAGCCCCGCGACCCTCGAGAGCGACCTGGGGCGTGTGCGCGCCCTCCTGGGTGGCAGCGGACTCGTGCTCGAGCGCACGGCCTCGCGCGCGCGCCTGCGCGGAACCGAGATGGCGCAGCGCCGGCTGCTGTCGACGCTCGTGCATCAGGAGACCGACGAGGGGGCGTTCGATCTGCAGGCCGTGCGCCGCACGCTCGGTGAGGACTCGATCGGCGCGGAGGCCTTCGGGCCGTTCAAGGCCGACCTCGTATCGGGGCTCGGCGCGCTCGGCTACTTCGTCAACGAGTTCGGCATCGGCGACGTCATGCTGCACATCGCCATCACCGCCGATCGGGTCGCGCACGGCCGTGCCCTCGATCTGACGAGCGAGACGGCGTCGACCGAGGCGCAGGATCAGGTCGGTGTGCTCGTCGATCGGCTCTGCGCCGAGCACCTCGGTGTGCGGCTCGGGGCGGGGGACCGGCGCCACCTCGCGGCGCTCGTGCTGAGCCGGGTCGTCGCGCCCGGGGCGGGCGAGCCGGCATCCGTCATCCGTTCCCGACTCGAGACCGAGGTCGAAGCGGCGGTCCGCGACGTCGTGCACCGCGCGGCCGTCGCGTTCCTGGTCGACATCGACCACGAGGACTTCACCACCCGTCTCGCCCTGCACGTGCAGAACCTGCGTCTGCGTGCGCGCGAGCAGGCGTGGTCACGGAATCCGCTCACACGCTCGCTCAAGGCGACGTACCCGATGATCTTCGAGGTTGCGGTCTTCATCGCCGACGGGTTGCGGGGGCTGCTCGGCATCCCGCTCATGGACGATGAGATCGCCTACATCGCCATGCATGTCGGCGGACGGCTCGAGCGCAGCCGGCGGGGCAGCTCGGTGCTGACGGCGACGATCGTCTGCCCCGGGTACTACGAGCTGCACGAGCTGCTGCGATCGAGCGTCGACCGTTCGCTCGGGCAGGCGGTCGATGTCGTCGGCGTCGAGACGCGCGCGGATCCGGACTGGGATGCCATCGGCACCGACCTCATCCTGACGACGATCGATCCGGCGGTGCTGTCCGATCGGATCGTCCGCGTGCAGCCGTTCCTCACCGAGAGCGACATCGAGCGGGTGCAGAGCGCGGCGGGACGGGTGCGGCGCGGGCGCCGGCTCGCCCGGCTGCGCGACGAGCTCGGCCGGTACTTCTCACCCGACGCGTTCATCGGACGGGTGCCCGGCGACGCGACGCCCGAGACGGTGATCCGCGCGCTCGGGGGGAGGCTGGTGGCCCAGGGCGTCATCGACGACGACTACGTCGAGCGGACGTTGGAGCGCGAGCGGCTCTCGTCGACCGCGTTCACCGACGCGTTCGCCGTGCCGCACGCTCTGGGGATGACGGCGACCCGGACGTCCATCGCTGTCGCGATCGCCGACCCGTCGATCGCGTGGGGCGAGGGGCGCGTGCAGGTGATCGCGATGGTGGCGTTCTCGGCGAGCGACCGTGAGGCGTTCCAGACCGTGTTCGAGCAGCTCGTCGAGGTCTTCAGCGAGCGCGAGAGCGTGCAGCGGATCGTACGTCGCGGCACGGAGTTCGGTGCCTTCCTCGACGAGCTCGTGGCTGTCGTCGACGGCTGAACACCTGGGGTCGTGTCCCGCATTGTGCGCTCGGCACGGGACCGTGGTGCCGTCAGGTGTGTGGGGTCTCAGCGGCGTGGCGTGTGTGGTGCCGTGGGGACAGGGGCGTCAGGAGCGGGGAGTGTCGCGCGTGAGCCGCGCTTCGAGGCCGTGCTTCACGCCCGGCCACTCGTGCGCGAGGATCGAGAACACGACGGTGTCGCGCAACGACCCGTCGGGGCTGCGGCGATGCGCGCGCAGCACACCGTCCTGGCGCGCGCCGAGCCGTTCGATCGCGGCCCTCGACTGACGGTTGTGCCAGTGCGTGCACAGCTGCACGGCGGCGACGTCGCACGCCTCGAAGGCATGCCCGAGGATCAGCAGCTTCGCGGCGGTGTTGACACCGGTGCGCTGGACCGACGGCGACAGCCAGGTGTAGCCGACCTCGACGCGCGGCGTGTCGAGGTCGATCGAGCAGAACGTCGTCATGCCGACGGCGTGGCCACCCACCACGACGGCGAACGGGTTCATCCGCCCCGCATCGCGCTCGGCGAGCCGGTGTTCGATCTCGTCGGGCACGGATGCCGGAACCGAGGTGTACCACGCGTAGTCGAGGCCTTCGCGCGCTGTCCGCAGCTCGTCCGCGTGATCATGGGCGAGCGGTTCGAGGCGCACGAACGAGTTCTCGAGGACGACGGGATCGATCAGCAGCACTCCCTCAGCGTATGCCCGGCGGTCGCTCGTCGCCGCCCGCCTCGGTCGCCAGCCTCCGTTCCCCGTTCGGCCCGGCGCGGGGTGTCTCTCCGGCCCGGAGCGGGGGGTTCTGGAGGCGTTCTGGGCTGAGGTGCAGACTGCGCGGGGTGTTCCGGGGTGTTCTGGGCTGAGGTGCAGACTGCGCGGGGTGTTCCGGGGTGTTCTGGTCGGAGGTGCAGACTGCGCGGCATCCTTCTGTAGTCTGTGGGGCGGCTCTCCCGGCATCCATCGCTCGGAAGCCGTGCTGCGAGCGGCCGTGTCCCAATAAGTGCTGTTCGTGTCCCAGTAAGTGCTATCCGTGTCCCAATTAGTGCTGTTCAGGGGATGCCCGAACGACAGATTCTGGGACATGTGCTGCAGAAAGTGGGACATGTGCTGCGGAAAGTGGGACATGGTCGGCGCTGGCGCCGGGGCACCCACCATGCGGCGGGAGCGGGGCTAACCTGTCGAGCCTGCGGAGCATCCGGGGCCGGGGAGCGCCGGTGAGTGCGCTGGTTCGTGCGACCGGCGACCGTGTCCCAATTGGTGCTGTTCAGGGGATGCCCGAACGACAGATTCTGGGACATGTGCTGCAGAAAGTGGGACATGGTCGGCGCTGGCGCCGGGGCATCCCCCGTGTGGCGAGAGCGGGGCTGCCCTCTCAAGGCTGCGCAGCATCCGGTGTCGCGGTGCGCTGGCGGGTGCGCTGGTTCGTGCGACCGGTGACCGTGTCCCAATAGATGCTGTTCAGGGGATGCCCGAACGACAGATTCTGGGACATGCCCTGCGGAAAGTGGGACATGCCCTGCGGAAAGTGGGACAAGGGAGCCCCAGCCGGCGCGTCGACCCCCGTCCCGCCGGCGCGCCTATCAGCCGACCACCCGACCCGCCGACCCGCCGGTCAGCCCGGGGGCGGCGGGCCGACGCGGGTCAGGCTGGGGCGGCGGCGATGAGGGCGCGGGTGCCGGCGTCGAGGGCGGCGAGCCGGGCGGCCGCGTCGGCGGCAGAGGTTCCCCGTACGTCGAGGTACGCCTTGAGCTTCGGCTCGGTGCCGCTCGGGCGGACGATGAGGCGCGATCCGTCGGCGAGCCACAGCCGCAGCACGTCGCCCGGAGGGAACCCGTCGGCGCCGGTGAGCAGGTCATCGATCCGCTCGACGGCGACCTCACCGACCTGTGCGGGCGGCGCGGCCCGGAGCGCCGCCATGATCCGCGCGATGATCGACACGTCCTCGACCCGCAACGAGACCTGGCCGGACTGGAAGAACCCGAATGTCTCGGCGAACTGCGCCAGGAGGTCGGCGAGGGTGAGCCCCTGCTCGCGGGCCTCCGCGATCAGGCCCAGCATCGCGACCGCCGCCGAGACCCCGTCCTTGTCGCGCACCGTCTCCGGGTTGACGAGATAGCCGAGCGCCTCTTCGAACCCGAACACGATGCCCGGCGCCCGCGAGATCCATTTGAAGCCCGTGAGGGTCGAGTGGAAGGCGAGCCCGTAGTGCTCCGCGACAGCCTGCAGCCCGGGGGAGGAGACGAGCGAGCACGCGAGCGACGGAACCGCGCCACCCGACCCGGCCGCGGCAGTCTGCCCCGCCGTGGCGCGCTGCGCCGCGCGCCACCCGAGCAGCAGACCGATCTCGTTGCCGGTGAGTCGTCGCCAGCCGCCGTCGGCCGCGTCATCGGGGATCGCGACCGCGAGCCGATCGGCATCGGGATCGTTCGCGAGCACGAACTCCGCCCCCGCCTCCCGCGCTGTGGCGAACGACAGGTCCATCGCGCCCGGCTCTTCGGGGTTCGGGAACGCGACCGTCGGGAACCGACCGTCCGGCTCGATCTGCTGCTCCACGACGACGGGCTGCGGGTAACCCGCGGCCCGCAGGATCGCGCTCAGCGTCTCATATCCCACGCCGTGCATCGCGGTGTACACCCAGGTCATCCCGGCCGCTCCCGCCGGTGCGGGGGCGACGGTCGCCGTCGCGGCGATGTACGCCTCGACGACGCTCTCGTCGGCGAGCTCGTACTCGCCGCGGGGCAGATCGGCGACGGATGCCGCGGCGGCGACCCGGTCGATGTGCGCCGCGATCTCCGCGTCGGCGGGGGCCACGATCTGCGACCCCTCGTCCGCCCCGCCGAGGTACACCTTGTAACCGTTGTCGTCGGGCGGGTTGTGCGACGCGGTGACCATGACCCCCGCAGCCGCGTCGAGGTGACGGACGGCGAAGGCGAGCACGGGAGTGGGGAGCATCCGGGGCAGGAGCACGGCGCGCAGGCCCGCTCCCGCGAACAGCTCGGCGGAATCCCGCGCGAAGACGTCCGAGTTCCGCCGACCGTCGTAGCCGATGACGACGATCGGCGCGGCATCCGCGCCCGCCTTCTCGCGGAGGTAGGCGGCGAAGCCCGCCGCCGCCTGCGACACGAGCACGCGGTTCATGCGGTTGCTGCCGGCGCCGAGCCGGCCGCGCAGCCCCGCCGTGCCGAACGCGAGTCGCGTTCCGAATCGGTCGACGAGGTCGGCGGATGCCTCGTCGTCGCCGGCCGCGGCGGCATCGATCAGCGGAGCGAGCTCGGCACGGGTCGCCTCGTCCGGGTCCTGTGCAAGCCAGGCGCGTGCCGCATCGAGCACAGCCTCGGCATCCGTTCCCGCCGCCTCGCTCACAGCGCCTCGATCACGCGGGCGAGGAGGGCGGAGATGACCGGTTCGGCGGCCTGGCCTGCCTCGATGACCTCGGCGTGGCTGAGCGGGGTCTTCTGGATGCCCGCCGCGAGGTTCGTGATGAGTGAGAACCCGAGGATCTCCATGCCCGCCTGGCGGGCCGCGATCGCCTCGAGGGCGGTGGACATGCCGACGATGTGGCCGCCGATGATCCTCGCCATCTGCACCTCGGCGGGAGTCTCGTAGTGGGGCCCGCGGAACTGGCAGTAGACGCCCTCGTCGAGGCTCGGGTCGATCGTGCGCGCGATGTCGCGCAGGCGCGACGAGTACAGGTCGGTGAGGTCGACGAAGGTCGCGCCCTCGAGCGGCGAGTCCGCGGTGAGGTTGATGTGGTCGCTGATGAGGACGGGCGTGCCCGGGGTCCAGGATTCCTTGATGCCGCCCGCCCCGTTGGTGAGCACCATCGTGGTGGCGCCCGTCGCGGCGGCGGTGCGCACGCTGTGGACGACCCGGCGCACGCCGTGGTTCTCGTAGTAGTGCGTGCGCGCGCCGATGACGAGGACGCGCTTTCCCGTCGGGGTGAGCACGCTCCGCAGCGAACCCACGTGCCCGGCGAGGGCGGGCGCACTGAAACCGGTCACCTCGGTCGCGGGGATCGTGGCCGTCGTCTCGCCGATGAGGTCGGCGGCTTTGCCCCACCCGCTTCCGAGGGTGAGGGCGATGTCGTGGTGGTCGACGCCGGTCAGACGGGCGATGTCGGATGCCGCCTGTGCGGCGATCTCGAACGGGTCGACCGCGGGGTCGTCGAGGGGGTTGGAGTACTCGGCCATGGTCCCACTCTAGGAACACCGTGCGTCCGGAGCGAGAGCGAACACCCGTGCGGCCTCCGGCGTCGGCGGGGCGGAGCGTCCTGAGACAATGGACGCATGTCGGTGAGCTTCGTCCATTCCCAGTCCGTCGCCGTCCTTGGTGGCGGCCCCGGAGGCTACGAGGCGGCGCTCGCCGCGGCCCAGCTGGGCGCCGAGGTGACCCTCGTCGAGCGCGCCGGCGTCGGCGGTGCGGCGGTCATCACCGACGTCGTGCCGTCCAAGAGCCTGATCGCAACCGCCGACGCCGCCGTGGCGATCTCCGAGGCATCCGATCTGGGTGTCGAGTTCTTCGCCAAGGGCGAGAGCGGGAGGCCCCTGAAGCCCCAGGTGGCGATCAACCTCGCCGCCGTCAACAAGCGGCTGCTCTCCCTCGCCCGCCAGCAGTCCGACGACATGCGCGGCCAGCTCGTCGACGCGGGCGTGCGCATCGTATCGGGCCACGGACGCCTCGACGACGCGCATTCGGTCGTCGTCGCGACGGGTCCGGGCGGGACGGACTTCGACCGCATCGAGGCCGACACCCTCGTCGTCGCGGTCGGCGCGTCGCCGCGGGTGCTCCCGAGCGCCCGCCCCGACGGGGAGCGCATCCTCACCTGGACTCAGCTCTACGACATGCGGGCGCTCCCCGAGCACCTCATCGTCGTCGGCTCGGGCGTCACCGGCGCCGAGTTCGCCTCGGCCTACATGAACCTCGGCGCGAAGGTGACGCTGATCTCCTCCCGTGACCAGGTGCTGCCCGGCGAAGACCACGACGCGGCCGTCGTCATCGAGAAGGTTTTCCGCCGCGGGGGGATGACGGTGCTGTCGAAGGCGCGTGCCGAGAGCGTCGTCCGCGACGGCGACCGGGTGATCGCCACGCTCTCGGACGGGCGGACCGTCGAGGGCAGCCATTGCCTGCTCGCGGTGGGGTCGATCCCCAACACCGCCGACATCGGCCTCGCCGAGGCCGGGGTGGAGCTCACCGAGTCCGGTCACATCCGCGTCAACCGGGTCGCCCGCACGTCGGTGCCGAACGTGTACGCGGCTGGCGACTGCACGACGTTCGTGCCCCTGGCATCCGTCGCGTCGATGCAGGGTCGCACCGCGATCTTCCATGCGCTCGGCGACACGGTGATCCCCCTCGAGCGCCGCCGCATCACGGCGAACATCTTCACGGCGCCCGAGATCGCGACGGTGGGCCGTCAGGAGCGCGACATCGAGACCGGCGCGATCAACGGTTACGTGCACAAGCTGCCGCTCGCCGCCAACGCGCGGGCGAAGATGATGGGCATCACCGACGGCTTCGTGAAGATCATCGCCCGTGAGGGGTCGGGCACCGTCATCGGCGGCGTCATCGTCGCGCCGCGCGCATCGGAGCTCATCTACCCGATCGCGATCGCCGTCGAGCGCCGCCTCACGGTCGACCAGGTCTCGCGCGTGTTCGCGGTCTTCCCATCGCTGACGGCGTCGATCACGGATGCCACGCGGGCCATGCACCAGGTCAACCGCGACGACGACTTCTTCGGCTGAGCGACGGCGTTCATCCTCGAGAGGCGAGCGGACCCGGCATTCCTCGGCGATGCGTCAGTGCTGCGGGATCGCGACCCACGCACCCGCGCCGTCGGGCGAGCTCGCCCGCGCCGTGAACGAGACGAGGTCCTGCGCGCCCGTGGGGATGGCGATGGGGGTCAGCGGCGCGCCGCCGTGGCAGACGATCTCTTGGGTCACAGACGTCTCGCCCGACGCAGTGCGGTAGGTCAGCGAGAACTGCGCCCGATCCGCGCCGATGCAGCGCAGTTCGACCGAGGTGTAGTGCCCCGGGGCGGCGAAGTCCGCCGTGACGCCTTCCGCAGGGTCGTCGGAGGTGGACAGCATGCCCGCCGCCGACGTTCCGCCGGCCGCTGCCGAGATGCCCTGGAACCACTCCTGCCAGCCGGCGCGATCCGCGTCGGTCGGGCCTGTGGCGCAGCCGGCGAGCAGCAGCAGCGGCGCGACGGATGCCGCGATGATCGTGGTGCGACGGGCGCGAGAGTCCACGGCGTCAGGAGATCGTGAGCAGCTGGTGACCGGCCGACACGGTCGTACCGGGGGTCGCGTCGATCGCGGTCACGACGCCGTCCTTGTGGGCCTGCAGCGGCTGCTCCATCTTCATCGCCTCGAGCACGACGACGAGATCGCCCTTGACGACCTGTTGTCCCTCGGCGACGGCGACTTTGACGATCGTCGCCTGCATCGGAGCCTTGACGGCGTCTCCCGATGCGCCGGCGTTGGCGGACGGCGCATGCGAGCGGCGCGATGGGGGAGCGGCTGCGGGGCGCCCGATCCCCTTCGCCGGTGCGGCGACGCGGTCGGGCAGGCTGACCTCGAGACGCTTGCCCGAGACCTCGACGACGACCGTGTGGCGCGCCTCGGGCTCGGCGGGCGACTCGGCCTCGCCGTCCCACGCGGGGATGTCGTTCACGAATTCGGTCTCGATCCACCGCGTGAACACGCCGAAGTGGCCGTCCTCGGCGGTGAAGGCGGGGTCGCGCACGACCTTGCGGTGGAAGGGCAGCACCGTCGGCATGCCCGAGACCTCGAACTCGTCGAGAGCGCGACGCGAGCGCTCGAGGGCCTCTTCGCGGTCGCGGCCGGTGACGATGAGCTTGCCGAGCAGCGAGTCGAAGGCGCCCGAGACGCTGTCGCCGGCGGTCACGCCGGAGTCGAGGCGAATACCCGGGCCCCCGAACGTCTTGAACTGGTGGATGCGGCCGGGCTGCGGCAGAAAGCCCCGACCGGGGTCTTCGCCGTTGATGCGGAACTCGATCGAGTGGCCCGTGGGCGTCGGGTCGTCGTAGTCGAGGAGGCCGCCCTCGGCGAGCCGGAACTGCTCGCGCACCAGGTCGATGCCGGTGACCTCTTCGGAGACCGGGTGCTCGACCTGCAGGCGTGTGTTGACCTCGAGGAAGGAGATGGTGCCGTCGGCACCGATGAGGAACTCGCACGTTCCCGCGCCGACGTAGCCGACCTCGCGCAGGATCGCCTTCGACGAGTCGTACAGAGTGCGGGTCTGCTCTTCGGTGAGGAAGGGGGCCGGCGCTTCCTCGACGAGCTTCTGGTGGCGCCGCTGCAGCGAGCAGTCGCGCGTCGACACGATGACGACGGTGCCCGCGGCATCCGCGAGGCACTGCGTCTCGACGTGGCGCGGCTTGTCGAGGTACTTCTCGACGAAGCACTCGCCGCGGCCGAAGGCGGCGACCGCCTCGCGGGTGGCGGACTCGAACAGCTCGGCGACCTCGCCCAGTTCGCGCGCGACCTTGAGGCCGCGGCCGCCGCCGCCGTAGGCCGCCTTGATCGCGATCGGCAGGCCGACCTGCTCGGCGAAGGCGACGACCTCGTCGGCGCCCGCGACAGGACCCGGGGTTCCGGGGGCGAGCGGCGCGCCGACCTTCTCGGCCACAGCGCGCGCGGTGACCTTGTCGCCGAGTGATTCGATCGCCTCGGGGGCGGGGCCGATCCAGACCATCCCCGCGTCGATGACGGCGCGGGCGAAGTCGGCGTTCTCGGCGAGGAAGCCGTAGCCCGGGTGCACGGCATCGGCGCCCGAGCGGCGGGCGACGGAGAGGATCTTCTCGATCGACAGGTAGGTGTCGGCACTCGTCGCGCCGCCGAGGGCATACGCCTCGTCGGCGAGCTTCGCGTGCATCGCGTCGCGGTCCTGGTCGGCGTAGACGGCGACCGACGCGCGGCCCGAGTCGCGGGCGGCGCGGATCACCCGGACGGCGATCTCGCCGCGGTTGGCGACGAGCACTTTGGTGATCTGTGGGCGCGCGAGCGTGTCCTGGGGGCGAGGCATGGATGCCAGCCTAGCGAGTCCGGCGGGGTGGGATTTGGATCACTCGCACAAGATCACTCCGGAATCGTGTGCGGGAGTCTACGACGCGGTTGCTCGCCGAGACCGCGTTTTCGCGTCGAGACCGTGACTCGGATGCGCGGTCTCGACGCACGATCGCGGTCTCGGCGTCGGCGGGGCGCTCGGCGTCGGCGGGGCGGGGCGGATGCCGCGGGGCGCCCGCCGGGCGAGGGGGGGTCAGGCCCGGGTCCAGAGGTCGGTCCAGACGACGCCGAGCTCGGCGCACAGGCGCCGCACGGTCGACAGCGACATGCCGACGACGGTCGACGGGTCGCCCTCGACCCGCTCGATGAACGCTCCGCCGAGGCTGTCCACGGTGAACGCACCGGCGACCAGCAGTGGCTCTCCGGTCGCGACGTAGGCGGCGATCTCGGCATCCGTCACATCGGCCGCGAACGATACGGATGCCTCGGCGACGGCGTGCGCTTCGCGGGCGGGGGTTCCCGGCGCGAGCCGGAAGACGCTGTGCCCGGAGTGCAGCACACCGGTGCGTCCGCGCATCGCCCGCCACCGCTCGGTCGCGACGTCGGCCGTGTACGGCTTGCCGAGGATCTCGTCGCCGAGCGCGAACATCGAGTCGCCGCCGATCACGATGCCGTCGAAGTCGGGGTCGTCGACGGCGACGGCGGCCGCGACGTCGGCCGCCTTGCGGCGTGCGAGCAGCAGGACGTGCTCGTCGGGAGCAAGGGTGCGCGCTTCGTGTGCCTCGACGGCGGCGATGACCGCCTCTTCGTCGACCTCGGGCGAGCGCGTCTCGGGTTCGATGCCGGACTGCCGCAGCAGCATGAGGCGGGCGGGAGAGGTGGAGGCCAGGCACACGCGCATGCCCCCAGGGTACGGGGCCGGGCGTGCGGTGCCGCGGCCGGGTCGGCTACGGCTAGCGTGGAGGGATGGATGCCGGTGACCTGATCGACCTCGACGTCACCGACGTCGCCCACGGCGGCGTGTTCGTCGCCCGCCACGACGGCCGCGTCGTGTTCGTCGAGGGGGCGATCCCCGGTGAGCGGGTGCGCGCCGAGCTCACCGACACGAGCAAGTCCGCGTTCTGGCGTGCCGATGTCGTCGAGGTGATGGATGCCTCGCCGCACCGCCGCCCGCACGTGTGGAACGCGGCGGACGTGACCGTGCCGCCGTCGGATCGGCCGGGCGGCGCCGACTTCGGTCACATCGCCCTCGACGAGCAGCGCGTTCTGAAGAAGCGCGTGCTCGACGACGCGCTGCGCAGATTCGGCGGCATCGCAACACCCGACACCACGATGTCGCCCGCCGCGGCGCCGGGCGAGGCCGAGGCATCCGATGCGCTGCGGTGGCGCACGCGCGTCAGCCTGCACGTCGACGACGCCGGACGGGTCGGTCCTTTCGCGGCGCGCAGCCACCGTGTCGTGGCGACGCCCGACCTGCCGCTGGCGACCGCGGCGATCGAAGAGGTCGCGCGCGGACTCGAGGGGTTCGCGCCGGGGCGCGTCGACCTCGTGCAGCCCGCCGACGGCGCCGTCCGGGTCATCGTCCGTCCCGATCCGCCGGCGCGCGAGCGAGAGGCCTCCGGGCCGCGGGGTGCAGCCGGACGCCGCGGCGCACGGGGGGCGCGCCCGGTGCGTGCGCCCCGCCCCGCCGAAGACCCGACCGCCCGCGAGATGGTCGCCGAGAGCGTGGCGGGGCCTGCGGGCGAGCGCCGGTTCGTCGTCGACGCCGGCGGATTCTGGCAGGTGCACCGTCTGGCCGCCTCGACCCTCACCGCCGCCGTGCGCTCCGCGCTCGACGCGACCGGCGGGGTGGATCCGGGCGCCCAGCACCTCGACCTCTACGGCGGCGTGGGGCTGTTCGCCGCCACGATCGCCGAGGCGGGGGGAGCATCGACGCGCGTGACGACGGTCGAAACGGATGCCCGGGCCACGGAGCACGCCGGCGAGAACCTCGCCGAGTGGGTCGGCGCCCGCGCCGAGACCGCGCGCACCGACCGCTACCTCGCCCGTCTTCTCGCCCAGGCGGGAGCGGCCGACCGGGCCCGACTCTCGCGAGGCGTCGTCCTGCTCGATCCGCCGCGCGCCGGAGCGGGCCGCGAGGTCGTCGACCGGATCGCCGAACTGTCCCCGGCATCCGTCGTCTACGTCGCCTGCGACCCCGTGGCCCTTGCCCGCGACCTCGGCACGTTCCGTGCGCACGGCTACGAGCCGCGCCGCATCGACGCGTTCGATCTGTTCCCGCACTCGCACCACATCGAGGCGGTCGCCGTGCTCAGCCGCGCCGACGGCTGATCGCCCGCGGCCGCTCGACCGAGCCACCACACGTCACGGGGAGTCGAGCGCCGGCACCGCCGCCATCGCGGCGGATAGGCTGACCGCATGACGCGCGTGGCTCTCATCGATGATCACGAGTCCGTGCGGCTCGGGCTGGAAGCGGCGTGCGCTCGCTCCGGCACGAAAGACGTGGTGTTCTCGGGCAGCACGGTGCGCGGCTATCTCGACTGGCGCGCCGCGACCCAGGCCCCGCCCGTCGACGTCGTCGTCCTCGACCTCATGCTCGGCGACGGCGCCACGGTGACCGAGAACGTGCAGCGCATCGTCGCCGACGGCTCGCCCGTGCTCATCCACAGCGTCGCCGACCGGCCGGCGACCGTTCGCGAGGCGCTCGCCGCGGGTGCGACCGGGGTCATCAGCAAGTCATCGGCGACCGCCGAGGTCATGTCGGCGATCCGCACCATTGCGCGCGGAGAGCCGCTCGAGAACCTCGAGTGGGCCCACGCCGTCGACGGCGACCGCGAGTTCGCCGACGCTCAGCTGTCGGCGCGCGAACGCGACGTGCTGCGGCTGTACGCGGCGGGCCTTCCGCTGAAGTCGGTGGCCGAGCGCCTGGGCGTCGCCTACTCGACGGCCAAGGAGAACATCACGCGAGTGCGCGTGAAGTACGTCGAGGTCGGACGCCCCGCACCGACGAAGGTCGATCTGCTGCGGCGGGCCATGGAAGACGGTCTGGTCGTACACGACCGCGGTGACGACGCCGGTGATCGCTGACTCCCCGCCGATCGCGACCGACCCGGCGGCGCGCGCCCCGCTCGGCGACGTCGAGGCAGGCGCCGACCGCTTCACGCAGACGCGGGTGGAGCGGATCGTTTCGCTCGTCATCGCCATCGGCTGCGCCGTCCTCGGCACCCAGGCACTCCTCAACGCCCTCGGCTCGCGGCAGGAGTCCGATCTCTGGCACGTCGCTCTGATGGCGGCGGCCTTCGTCCCGCTGGCGGCGATGATCCTGCTGCTCGCCGCAGGGGTCGGCGGCCGTGTCGCGAGCCGCGTGTGCGCGATCGTGCTGGTCGGGGTCTTCGTGGCGTGGCCCTTCGCGACGCACGGCATCGAGCCGGATCCTGTCGTGCACCCGTGGATCTGGTATCTCATCAACGTCGCGACCGCGGCGGCCGTGCCCGCGTTCCGCCTGGTGGGGCAGATCGTCTGGGCCTTCGGCATCCCTCTTCTCTACGGGATCGTCCGCGTCGCGCAGCTCGAGCCGGTGCTCGGCCCGGCCTCCGCCGCGGAGCGCACGGCGATCATCGGAGTGGTCGTTCTGGATGCCGTGTTCGCGATCATTCTCGCGGGCGTCATCGTCTCACTGGGGTGGATGCTGCGCTCGGTCGCCGTCCAGACGGATGCCACGCGGTGCGCCGCGGTGGATTCGTACGCGACGGCGGCTGCGGCGGACGCCGTGGAGAAGGAGCGCGTCGCGGTGGCGGCGCTGATGCACGACAGCGTGCTCGCCGCTCTCATCGCCGCCGAGCGTGCGTCCAGTCCACGCGAAGAAGCGCTCGCCGTCGCGATGGCGCGCGAGGCCCTGACCCGCCTGGCCAACGCCGAGCGCGACGTCAGCGAGGGCCCGGATGCGCCGGAGTCCGTGGCATCCATCGTCACAGGGATCGAGCGCAACGCGACGGAGATCGGTATTGCGATCTCGGTCGACGCCCGGATCGCCCGCGACGCGCCGCCCCTGCCGGGGAGGGTCGCGCATGCGATCGTGCTGGCTGCGACGCAGGCGATCGCGAACGCCGTGCAGCATGCCGGTGCGCGAGGTCTCGCCGTGCGCGTGCGCGACGACACGCGCACGATCGCGGTGCGCGTGTCGGACACCGGTGACGGATTCGACCCGGCCGATGTGCAGGATGACCGCCTCGGCATCCGCGGATCGATCGTCGCCCGCATGGCCGCCGCGGGCGGACGGGCCCGCGTGCAGACCGGACCGGATGGCACCACGATCCGTCTCGAGTGGAGGCGACCGTGAGGGCCGTCGGCATGCGCAGCGTGCTGTCGGGGCTCGGCGTGGCGTTCACCGCCTATCTCGCCGCCGCTGCGCTGCTGTGGACCTCTCCTCCCGCGTACTGGCTGCTGCAGGTCACCGCCGTGGCGTTCTACCTGGTGACGACGTGGGTGTGCATCTTCTGGCAGGTCCATCCCGTCGAGCGACCCGAGTCCGCGATGCGCCCGCTCGGCGAACGCTCGCTCCTGCCGGGATGGGCTGCCGTCCTCGCGCTCGCCGTCGCGGCCATCGTTCCATCCGCGAGCTGGGTGGCGGCGGGGGAGAGCGCGCGGCTCGCCAACTACGCGACGTGGAGTCTCGGCGCCGTCGGCGCGCTCATGGCCATCGTGATGGTGCGTCGCCGACCGTGGGTGGCGTGGAGCGGTGTCGCGCTGGCGGCGCTCGCTGCGGCGGCGTGGATCGGGATGCCCGCGGCGCTGGCCCGCGGCGTGGTGGGGGCGATCCTCTGGGTGGGGTTGGCTCAATTGATCTCGTGGCTCGTCGACCGGGCCGCCCACGACACGGCTCGCCTCGAGGAGCTGCAGCGCGAGGCGTCGCAGTGGCTTGCCTCGCAGGAGGGCGTGCGCCGCGAGCGTCGCACCCAGATCCAGCGCGCCCTCGCCGTCGCCGGCCCCGTCCTCGCGCGCACGATCGAGACCGCCGGGCGACTCGATGACGCCGAGCGGCACCTGGCGGGCATTGCAGAAGGAACCCTGCGCGACGAACTGCGTGGCGCAGGGCTGCTCGATGACGAGGTGCGTCGGGCGCTGTCCGCGGCACGGGAGCGCGGCGCGTCGGTCTCGGTGCTCGACGAGGGCGGCCTCGACGTGCTGTCGTCGGAGGAGAGGGCGATGCTGCGTGCGGAGCTCGCCCGGCTGATCTCCGAGTCGGTCTCGCAGCGGCTCTACATCCGGGCCGCTCGACACGACGAGATCGCGGTGACCGTCGTCGGGAGGTCGGCGCAGGGCGAGGGTGAGGACATCGTCGACCTCTGGCACGAGTTCCGCAGGCCGGCTGACGACTGAGGCGGACGCGGAGTCGCAGCAGCAACAGAAGCGGCAGACGCAGCGCGAGCAGCGGGGCGGTGCGTCGGTCAGAGACGCGACCCCGGAAGAAGAGGAGGCGAGGGGCGGCGAAGCCGCCCGCCCCTCGCCGTGCGAGTCGGTTACCCGAAAACCGACCCGCGATGGTGCGGTCACGCTGACGCGCGGTGCACCGAACGCAGAAGCGTTCCAGCTCCTTCAGTCTGGCCGGTCGGGAAAGGGATGTCTGTAGGTATTTTGGGGGACAAGAAACCCGCCGTGCGCGACGGCTGTCGGCGCACGGCGGGTTCTCGTCAGCTCAGCGGCTCGAGCGAGCGGAGCCCTCCGTTCGACGACGACGGCGCAGCAGACCCGCGCCGAGCGCCATCAGCAGCAGAGCCGCGGCCCCGGTGAGAGCGGCCCCCTGGACATCGCCGCCCGTGGCGCCGAGACGGTTCGCGTCTGCCGAGCCGGCCGGGCTCGCGCTCGGCGAGATCGACGCGCCGCCGCCCGTCCCCGCGCCCGTGCCCTGGTCGCCGCCGCCGGTGTTCCCGCCGCCCGTGTTCCCGCCGCCGGTGTTGCCGCCACCGGTGTTGCCGCCACCGTTGTCGGGCGCTGCGGTGACTGTGATCGAGAACGTCGTGGACGACTCGGTGAACGACGTCGGATCGGCCGGGGTGAAGACCGCGCGGTACGTGTGCACGCCCACACCCGTCGGTGTCACGGTGACCTGTGCCGAGCCGTCCACGAGCGCGACCGGGGTGGGCCCGGCGGCACGCGCGGCGCTGCCCCCGTCCTCCGACACGGTGACGGTGCCCTCCGCCTCGGGGGTGACGGTGACGGTGACCGAGACCGGCGTTCCGTCGGGCACGCTGGTCTGCGCGGGGACCGCCGTCAGGGTCGTCGTCTGCGGCTGCGGGGCGACGCCGTCGCTCGCGATGGCGAACAGCCGCAGCCGGTTCCCGTCGCCGTCGGCCGGCAGCGTGACGCTCACGATCGTCCGACCCGACGGGGCGGTGTAGGGCGCAGTCGCGTAGACGTACGAACCCTGCACGCCCGTCGGACCCGAGTGCCGCAGGTCCTGGTGCGCCACGATCGAGTTGCCGTACACGGGCTGACCGTTCGGTGAGGGGATCACCCAGTCGCCCAGCGCCAGCGGCACCTGCACGGTGTCACCGTTGTCCAGCGTCACCTTCGCCTGCACCTGGGCGCCGCCGTCGCGAGCGGCTCCGACGAACGAGATCGTCGTGGGGCTGTTCGGCACCGTGATCGTCTGCCCGGTGGGACGGACGGTGTCGGGCGTGCCGGCGGGGCTGCCGGGCCACGTCGCGTGCAGGCTGCCCACGGCGAACTCCGCACCGGGGGTCAGCCCCGCCTTGGCGAGCTCTTCACGCGCGTAGCTGTTGCCGGCGTTGTCGAAGTTCGCGCCTCCGCGGGTGTCCTGCGTCGATGTGCCGATGAGGTTCGCCGCGCGGGCGAACCCTCCCTCGGCGGCGACCTGGACGGTCACGGTCTGGGTGCGCACCACCGTGCCCGCCGTCGCGGTGAGGGTCACGGGGTAGAAGCCGTCGGGCACGTTCTTGCCGACCGCCAGGGAGAGCGCGCCCGTGAGAGAGCCGTTCGCCGCCGGGGTGAGCGGCGAGGCGGTCGCGGTCACGCCGTTCTGCGACGAGGCCACCGCGACATCGACCGAGGTGATCGACGGGTCGAAGGCGCGCGCGAACAGGTGCACGGAACCCGAGGTGCCCGGTGCGAGCGGGACGAGCGACGTTGCCGGCGCCACCGCGAAGCCGGTGCCGCCCTCGCCGAACGCGGGCGGTGCGGCCGCGGGAGCGGTCGCCCAGGCGGTGTCGGGCTGCGTGCTGAGCGTGAGTTGCACCGTGCCACCGTCGCGGGCGAGCGATTCGGGCAGGGCGGTGCTCTCGAGGGGCGCGCCGTCGACCGCCAGTCCGGAGATGTAGCGCGCGCCGGAGCCGGCTCCGGGGGCATCGATCCGCAGCGACTTGCCGTCGCCCAGCGACATCCGGACATGATCGAATGTCGGCGTGTTCAGCGTCAGCACCGATGTTCCGGGGGTCGCCGGAACAAGGCCCAGCGTCGCCCAGACGTACCACGACGACATCGCGCCCAGGTCGTCGTTGCCGGGAGCCCCATCCGGTCCCGGCGAAAAGAGCTCGTGGCGGATCCGATCGACGAGTGCCTGCGTCTTCCACGGCTGGCCGAGGTAGTTGTAGATCCACGGCACGAGGAAGTTCGGCTCGTTGCCCGCCCACAGATAGGGCACTTTGGTGCCGGAGTTCAACGTCTTCGATGTGAATGCATCGAGCCGCTGAGCGGCGGCGTCGCGTCCGCCGAGAGCAGAGGCGAGACCGGTGATGTTCTGGGGCACCATCCAGAGGTACTGCTCGGCGTTGCCCTCATCGAAACCGGCTTCGCCGAAGCCCGAGCCCTGCTCCGCCACGCTGAGGAAGGATCCGTCCGCTGCGCGCGGGGCGATTGCGTTCTGCGCGGGGTCGAAGAGGTTCTGCCAGTAGTTCGAGCGCTGCTGGAAGCGGCTCGCGATGTCGGAGTCGCCGAGCGAGGCGGCGAGGCGGCTCACGGTGAAGTCGTCCACCGACCATTCGAGGCTGACCGACGCGCCGACGATCTGGTGGTCTCCGCGGAAGGCTTCGACCTGGGGCGCGTACTGGCGCTCGTTGTAGATCGCAGCGCCCGGGCGCTGCACGTAACCGCGCAGCCCCGTTCCGCCGTTGTCCGCCGCGTTGACCATGTAGCCCAATGCGGCCTCAGCGTCGAAGTCCGTGCCGCCGAAGGCGTGGATCTGACCGATGAGGGCAGTGACGCTGTCGCCGGTCATCTGGCCGGTGGCGGAGTTGGCGACCGGCCATCGGGGCAGAGAGCCGGACTGGTCGGCGTCGAGGACGAGGGACTGCGCCATGTCGGAGGCGACGTCGGGGAAGAGCATCGTCTGCAGCGGGATGAGCGTGCGGTAGGTGTCCCAGTCGGAGAAGTTCGCGTACTGATGACGGCCGGATGCCACCTGATGGATCTGCCCGTCGAACCCGATGTAGCGTCCGTCGGCGTCGTCGAAGAGGTTGGGGTGGAGGAGTGATCGGTACAGCCCCGTGTAGAACCCGCGCAGATCCTGGTCGGTGCCCCCGGCGACCTGCACACGGGAGAGGGCGTCACTCCATCGGTCGTACGCGCGGGTCCGGGTGCCGTCGAAGTCGAAGCCCGGGGCTTCGGCCGCCATGTTGGATGCTGCCCCGTCCACTGACACGTAAGAGACGGCCATCTTCGCCTGCAGCACAGTGCCGGGCGCGAAGGTGAAGTACGCTCCTGCGCTCGCCGACGATACGGAGTCCGATCCGGCGGAGACGCCGCGGTCATCCCACGTGCCGTGAGCGGTGAAGTCGTGATCGAAACTCAGTTGGAAGTAGATCCGGTAGGTGTTCCCCTTGCCGCAGAAGTTCCCGGTCGTCGCCGAGCCCTGTACGGTGCGCGAGTCGATCACCTTCAGATCCGCCGCGCTGTTGCCGGCGAGGGATCCGCCGGGACGGATCATGAACTGCGCCGGAGTGCCGGTCGGATAGGTGATGCGCGCGAGTCCCACGCGGTCGCTCGCGGTCAGTTCGTTGACGATGTTCGACTCGTCGAAGCGCACCGAGTAGTACCCGGGCCGGCCGACCTCACCGTCGTGCGTGTACCGCTGGGTCGCGTTCTTCGGGTTCGACCCGATGTCTCCCGTCGACGGAAGGATCGGGATGTCGCCGAACACGTTGCAGCCCGCGGAGGCGTGGTTCATGCTGAACCCGGTCATCCGGTCGTTGTGGTACTGGTAGCCGGCGTAGGTCGACGTGGTGTCGGGGGAGAACTGGACCATTCCGAAGGGGACGGTCGCTCCCGGGAAGTTGTTGATCGAGCCGACGACGTCGCCGCCGATGCCCGTGCCGTCGAGCGTGTTGACGTGCGAGGCCGGGTCGGTCACCCAGTCGGGCTCTGCCGCGGCGGCCGACGTCGCGCTCGCCAGCACTCCGCTCACGCAGAGTGCGGCGGCGAGCATGCCGGCTGTCAGACGTCTGGTCCTGTTGACGGGGGGTTCGGGGCGGGATGCCCGGGGGTGGGGTGTCATGTGCTGTTCCTTGTCCTGCGGTGTGGTGAGAGTCATTCGGAGAGGCGGCGACGGCGGCGGGCGATGACGCCGGCGCCGACGGCGATCGCGCCGGCTCCGAGCGGCAGTAGAGCCCAGGCGAGGATGCCCCCGGTGCGGGCCAGGCCCGTGCCGGAGACCGCGGCGCTCGCGCTCGGCGCGGGGGAGGCGCCGCCGGTGCTTCCCCCGCCGGTGTTCCCACCGGTGCTCCCGCCGCCGTTGTCGCCGCCACCGGTGTTTCCGCCGTTGTCGCCGCCACCGGTGTTGCCGCCGTCGGAGGGATCCACGGCTTTCACGATGACGTCGGAGCCGAGGGCGGACGGCGCGAACCTCGTCGCGTCGGACGGGACGAAGGCGACCCGGTAGTGCGCCGCCGTCGTCGTCGCGGTGACCTGGAACGTTCCGACGCCGTCGGCGACGGGGACGCGCGCGATCTCCGTGTCGGTGGCCGAGGCGACGCGCAGCGTGGATGTGTCGGCGGTGTCCGCTCCGTCGGCACGGGTGAGGACGAGCTCTCCGACCGCGTCGGCGGGGGTCGTGCGCACCGTGATCGTGACCGCGGCGCCCGGCGTCGGCGCGGACGGAGCGACCTCCGCCGTCAGCGTCGGGGCAACCGGATTGGGCACGTCGAAAGCGACCGTGAACACGTGCATCTTGGGTGCGGTCGGAAGGGTGATCGACGCGAGCGTCTTGCCGTCGGTAACGTCGATCGGCGCCGTCGCGTACAGCCCGCACCCGATGTTCTGCGGGTTGTTCGTGCGATCACCGCGCTGGCCGCCCTTGGCGACGATGACGTTGCCCTGTGCGGGGTTCGGCGTGCACCAGTCGCTGAGGATCGCGGATGCCTGGGAGGTGGTGCCGTCGGTGAACGTCATCGTGAGCGTGCCACCCGAATCGCCGTTGTTCGCCGCGCCGACGAGGCTCAGCGAGCGGGCCTGTCGGTAGGCGTCGGGGACGGTCAGGGTCTGGCCGTTGGCGCGCACGTTGTCGGGTGAGCCCGGGGCCGTCGCCGGTGCGGCGAAGGTGAGTGTCGTGTTCGCCACGACGCCCGCGGCGCCCTGCGTGTAGCCCTGCTGCGCCAGAGCGTCACGCAGCAGGTAGTAGCCGCCGCCGTCGAAGTCGGCGTTGCCGGCACGTGCGTCGCCGATGCCCGTGTTGTCGAACGTCGATGTCAGCCACGTCGAGTCGGCGATCACGACGCTCGTGGTCACCTCGACGGAGGCGCCCGAGGCATCCGCGACCTGGACCGCGACGGGGTAGGTCCCCGCGACGACGCCCGGCTTCACCGACAGCTGCACGGGGATGCGCTGCGAGACCGGCAGTCCGCCCGAGTCGATCCGCCACTGGACCGATCCGGCACTGGAGGTCACCACGTCCGATCCGGTCACGGAGATCGTGCCCTCCGCGGCGTCTGCGGCGCGAGCGATGATGTCGATCGAGAGAGTCGTGCTGCCGCCGGCGGTGGCGGCGACGTGGGCCGGCGTCGCCCGCGCCTGCAGCGTCGGGGCGACGGCGCCCGGCGTCACGAGGGCCGCCGGTGCGGCGTCGGCGCCGGTCGCCCACGACGACGGCGAGGTGCCGAGACCGAAGGTGATCGTGCCGGCCTTCGTCAGCTCGGCGCCGGTGAGGTGGCTGCGGTCGATGCGTCCGGCGGTGTTCTCGGCCGTCACGGATTGCACATAGCGGTTGGCATCCGTCAGTCCCGGCGCCCGCACGTGCAGGGCATCCGTGCCGTACCAGCTCTGGTCGAGGGCGATGTCGACGCTCGAGAATGCGGGGGTCGACAGGCCCCACACGTCGCTGCCCGGGACGATCGGATACATGCCCATCGCCGACAGCACGTACCAGGCCGACATCGTGCCGAGGTCGTCGTTGCCGGTGACGCCGGTCGGGCCGTCGGTGAACAGCGTCAGCGCGGCGCGGACGACATCGGTCGTCTTCCACGGCTGCCCGACCCACTGGTAGATGTACGGCGAGTGGAGGTCGGGTTCGTTGTTCGGGTTGTACGTGCGCTGACCGTAGTAGGAGTATGTGCCGTTGACCCACACGTTGTGCGCGGTGCCCGAGGGGTCGGCGACGGCGCGGTCGTAGGCGAAGAAGTCGTCCAGGCGCTGACGGGTCTTGTCGGTGCCGCCGAGCAGGGCGATGAGTCCGGGCACATCCTGCGGTGCGAGCCACTGGTACTGCAGTGCGGTGCCCTCGTGGAAGCCCACCGTCTGCGCGGGATCGGAGTCGCCGACGAAGAAGCCGGAGCGGTCGCGCGGGCGGAAGTTGCCCGTCGTCGGATCGAAGACGGCGCGGTAGTTCTCACCGCGCTGGGCGTATCGCGCGGCGTCGTCGGTGTGCCCGAGCCCTGCGGCCATCGTCGACAGGAGGGCGTCCGAGAGTGCGTACTCGAGGGTTGCGGACCCACCGTGGTGCAGGTCGTAGTCGCCCGGCTGCCCGTTCTCGTCGGGTTGGTTCGGCACGTAGCCGTAGGCGAGGTACTCCGGGTTTCCCGCGCGGCCGTTGGCCACTGAGGATGCCGGCGGGATGTTGTCGGCGTTGTTGCGGAGGACCTGGTAGGCATCCTCCTCATACCCGCGCAGCAGTCCCTGGCTCCACGCGCTGACGAGGAAGGCCGTTCCCGGGTCGCCGGTCATGACATTCGTCTCGACGGGACCGTAGCCCCAGCGCGGCAGCCAGCCGAACTGCTGTCCCTGCTTCACGAGCGAGATCGCCATGTCGCGCGACTCGTGCGGGGCGAGAAGGGCGAGCAGCTGCTGCTGCGTGCGGTAGGTGTCCCACAGCGAGTAGTTCTGGTAGTAGGTGAAGCCGTCGGCCGTGTGGATATTGCCGTCCCAGCCGCGGTAACGTCCATCGACGTCGGTGCCGGTGTTCGGGGCGAGGAAGGTGCGGTACAGCGCCGAATAGAAGATGCGCGCGCGGTTCTCGTCGGTGGTGGGAACGCGCACCGAGCCGAGACGCTGCTCCCACGCGACATCCGCGGCGGAGCGAGCGGTGTCGAAGCTGGTCGCTTCGGCCGAGGCGTTGGCGGCAGCCCCGTCAGCGTCGACGTAGCTGAGCGAGGTGACGGCTTCGACGTCGCGGTCGGCGGTGGTGTCGAAGGTCACGTAGGCGCCGGTGCGCTCGCCGTCGGCGGCAGCGGCGCCGGCGGACACGCTGTCGCCGTTCCACGTGCCGAACGCGGCGATGTCGCGGTCGAAGGTCGTCCGCGTGTACACGGTGAACGGCTGGGTGTCCTGGCAGAACCCGCGCGAGGTGATGGCGGTCTCCACGGTGCGCGCGTCGATCACGTGCACCGACGAGGCCGTCACGCGGTTGAGCGCCTGGCCGGGGTTCAGCAGCACCGTCGCCTGCGAGGTGGCGGGGAACGTGTAGCGCTGCACGGCGGTGTGGGCGGTGGCGCTGAGCTCGGCACGGACCGCTCCGGCCGGGGCCTGCAGGTCGACGCGGTAGTAGCCCGGCGCGGCCTGTTCGGTGTCGTGGCTGTACGACAGCGCGTAGTCCTCGTAGCGGGTGCTCGAGGGGATGCCGGTGGTCGGGAGGACCGGGAAGAGTCCGCCCAGTCCGCATCCGACGCCGGAGAGGTGCACGAGGGAGAACCCGCGGATGCGCGAGTTGTCGTAGTTGTAGCCGGTGTTGTGACCGTTGTCGGGCGAGAACTGCACCATCCCGAACGGCATGCTCGCGCCCGGGTAGGTGTTGCCGTCGTCCTTGGAACCGATGAAGGGGTTCACGAGGGATGTGAGCGAATCGGGTGCGTCCGCTGCTGCGGCAGGGGATGCCGGTGCGGCGGAGAGCGTCAGGGCGACGAGTGCGGCGGCGAGCGTCGCGGCCACAGTCGCGGCGGGACGCCGGGTTCTCGCGTCGGGAGGGGAGAAGGACACAGGACACCTCTTCGTGCGTATGTAGTGGTTCGGATCGTCGGCGACGACGACACGTGAGATCGACGATGACAGACTATGACAGCGCTGTCAACCCTCGACGGTCACCGGGAAGGCGACGTCGCGGAAGGGGGTGCGAGGCCTGGGTCGCCTCGCACCCCCGTGGGGAGCCGGGGTCAGCTCTCCCGACCGGACGCCGCGTTCGCCGCGCGGTGCCCGCGTCGGCGGCGCACCACCGTCAGTGCGACTCCGCAGGCGAGCAGGACGATCGCGGCGACGATCAGTCCGATCGGGATGGTCCCTCCCGTGCTTCCGAGCGGGCCGGTGCCGGCGTGGTTGCCGGAATCCGCCGCCGTCACCGTCAGCGCGGCGCTCGACTGGGGCGAGGTCGCGGCGACGGCCACCACGGTGTGCGTGCCCGTCGGCGCGCTTCGCGGGATGGTCACGGATGCCCGAACGGTGCCCTGTGCGTCGGCCACGGCGGAGCCCAGCACGATCGGGTCGGAGTGCAGCTCGAACCGCACCCGCTCGCCGGCCGTGAGCCCGACCACGGTCACCGTCACGGAACCGCCCTGCACCACCGATGCACTCGAGAGCGTCAGCTGAGGTGCCCCCGTCGTCGGTGCCGCAGCGACCGCCACGGTCAGGGTCTCGGACTGCGACCCGGTGAACAGCGTCGGGTCATCCGGTGTGAACACCGCGACGTAGGCGTGCTCGCCGGCGGTCGTGGGGACCACCTCGGCGTGGGCGACCCCTCCCGACACACTCGCCGACCCGACGACCGCGTCGCCCTCGCGGAAGACGACCTGCCCGGCGGCGGCCGCCGGCGACAGCGTTGCCGTGAGGGTGAGCGGCGCGCCCACCACCGCATCCGGCCCCGGGGCCAGGGTCACCGTGGTGGCCTGGGCCACCGGCGCGGCTGCGACGATCACCCGTCCCGATGCCTCGGCGCGCGAGGTCTTGCCCACCGCCGTGATCGGGTAGGTGCCGTCGACGGCATCGCCCGGGATCGTCAGCGACGCGCTGAACGCGCCGTTGCCGTCCGTCGTGACCTCGACGGGGGTCGCCCCGCCGAGCGCCAGGTCGACCTTCTCCGTCGGCGCGAAGCCCGTGCCCGTCAGGGCGACGGTGGCGCCGGGGCGCACCGTTCCCGTCGGGATCGTCAGAGAGGGGGTGTAGACGGGGGGTGCGGCCACGGCGATCGAGGCCGTCGCGGTCGCCGATCGGACACCGTCGGTGGCCGTGACCGCGACACGGTACGTGCCGGCAGCCGCATACGTGTGGCCGCCCTTCACCGTGCCGCCATCGATCGTCACCCGGTCGACCGGCGAGCCGTCGCCCCAGTTCACGACGGCCTTCGTCGCGGTCGCCGATCCGCCCGTGACCGTGGCGAGCGCGGCCTCGAACGCGGTGCCGGGCACCTGGTCGGCGACGGCTGCCTCGGTCACGCGCAGCGGGGTGAGCTGCGAGCGGTCTCCGTCCGAGGCGATCGCGAAGATGTGCGCACGACCCTTCTCGCGCAGCGTGCCCGGCTCCTGCGGGAGGGTGAGCGAGACCACGGTCTTGGGCGTGCCGGAGGCATCCTTCTGCAGGGCCACCGGTGCGGTCGCGAAGATGCCCGCGTTCTTGACGCTGCCCTCCGCCTGCGTACCGACGAGGCGCCCGGCCGAGACGGCCACCACGCTGTTCCCGTAGGCCGGTGAGCCGGATGCCCCCACCCAGTCGCCGAAGCCGATGGGCAGCGTCTGGGTCGACCCGTCGCTGAAGGTGAGGGTCGCCGAGATCTCGCGCCCGCTCTCGGTGGCCGCGCCGATCACGGAGATCTGACGCGCCCCCGTCCCGAGGTCGAGGTGGAAGGTCTGGCCCTCACCCGTCACGTTGTCCGGCGCGCCGGCTGCCACGGTCGGAAGCTCGTACGTGAGTGTCGAACCGGGGACGGTGAGCGTCGTGTTCTGCGCGAAGCCCGAGGCGGCCAGCTTGGCGCGGTCGTATCCGCTGCCCTGCCCGTCGCAGTTCGCGGCCGTGAGGTTCAGATCGCCGATGCACAGCGCGTTGAGCGCTCCGGTGAAGGAGTCGTCCAGCGTCGCCTCGACACGTGCCTGAGCGCTGGCGACGGCACCCGTCGAGTCGCGCACCGAGATCACCGCCGTGTAGACGCCCGGGTCGGCGAACGTGTGCGGAGCGGTCACCGAGTAGCCGCCCAGACCGTTGTCCGCGAGGGCCGCGGTTTCGGCCGGTGTGCCGTCGCCGTAGTCGACGCTCACGCGGTAGCCCGCGTCCGAGGTCTCCTGACCGACGATCGTGGCGAGGGTGCCGGTGAACGAGGTGCCGACGCGAACCGACTGGTCGGGGCGTGCCGTGACCGACAGGCCCGAGGTGCCGGCCGCCGTCGCGAACAGCTCGATCTCGTCGAGGGCGAGCGCGACACCGGCGGCGGAATGCACCTGCAGCCGGTACTGCGTGAACGCTCCCGTCGCAGACGCGGCGAACGGCCTCGTCTGGTTGCCCCACGCGAACGACTGGCCGGTGCGGCTGTCGAGCTCGCTCCAGGTCGTGCCGTCGGTCGACCCGGACAGAGTCCACGAGACGGGCTGATTCTGCGTCGTGGTCGAGGTGAGCGTGTAGCTGCCCACGCTGACCGGACCGCTGGCCGAGGTCCACGTGAGGTCGGCCGATCCCGAGGGGAAGGTCACCGACGAACGCATGTTGTCATCCGTCAGGGCGCCGACCGGCGTGCCGTCCGCCGCGGTCAGCGAGCCGAAGCCCGCCTTCGTCGCATCGACCAGGGTGGTCGGCGTCGACACGGGTGCGGTGAGGTCCTTCGCGCCCCACGTGCTGGGCTCCGAGCTCATCGTGAACGCGAGGGATCCGCCGCCGCGCAGTGCGCTGCCGTCGAAGGTGGTCGTGTCGATCGATGCCCCGTTGAGGGTGACGCCGGCGACGTACTTCTTGCCGGACGACGCCCCGGGGGCGGTGACGGTGAGGCGCTTGTCGCCGAGGTGCACGGTCGCGCTGTCGAACAGCGGGGTGCCGATCGTGTAGTCGCCCGAGCCGACCTGCAGGGGGTAGAGACCGAGGGCCGAGAACACGTACCACGCGCTCATCTCGCCGTTGTCCTCGTCGCCGGGGTAGCCCTGGCCGATGTCGGAGCCGATGAACATGCGGTTCTCGATGTCACGGATGAGGTCTTGCGCCGCCGACGGGTCGCCGGCTTCAGCGAGCACGTAGGGGATGTGGTGCGCGACCTGGTTCGAGAAGCCCAGCATGCCCAGGCGCACGTCGCGCGCCTCGCGCGCCTCGTGGATGCCGGAGTGGTCGGCCTTCTCGCGCTCGGTCAGGAACTGGTGCAGGTTGTCGACGAGGCCTTCGCGCCCGCCGTACAGCGAGGCGAGTCCGGCGATGTCCTGCGGTGCGTGGTAACCGAAGGTCCAGGCGCTGGCTTCGGTGAACGCGCCGCCCCAGGCCTTCTTGTCGAAGTCTGCTCCGACCGGCCACGAGCCATCGGCGTTGCGGGCCGTGAACGTTCCTGCGGACGGGTTGAACATCTCGACGAAGTGCTCCGACCTCGCCGAGAAGTACGCCTGCTGCTCGCGAAGGTCCGCGCGGCGCTCTTCGGGGGTGTTCGGGTCGACGGCGAGTTTTCCGGCCATCGTCGCGATGCCGTAGTCGTTGATGAAACCCTCCAGACCCCACGACGCGCTCTCGTGCGTCGTCTCGGGGGTGAACCCGAGGAAGATCGAGGTGTCGAGACCCTTCCGGCCGACCGCGTTGGAGTCCGGGAGGACGGTGGCATTCTTCACGGCGGCGTCGAAGGCCTCGAGGGCCAGCGGCGTGTCGATCGCGCCGGCGGCGTAGGCCTCGGCGAACGAGACGTCCGAGCTGGTTCCGGTCATGAGGTCTGCGTAGCCGGGGGAGGACCAGCGGGCGATCCAGCCGCCGTTGCGGTACTGCTCGACGAACCCGTTCACGAGTTCCTCGGTCTGGGCCGGGTACAGCAGCGAGTACAGCGGCCACGCCGTGCGGTAGGTGTCCCAGAATCCGTTGTTGACGTAGATCTTGCCGTCCTTGACCTGCGCGTTCGTCGTGGTCGCGGTTGCATCGCCCTGTGTCGGCAGGGTCGGGCTGGCGTACCGGTAGGCGGGGGATGCCGCGGTGCCGGTGTTCTCGAACTGCGAGTTCGGGTAGAGGTTCAGGCGGTACAGGCTCGAGTACAGCGTCTCCAGCTGCGGATCGCTCGCGCCCTGCACATCGGTGATCACCGAGAGGCGGTCGTTCCAGGCATCCTTCACCGCGGTGCGTGCCTGGTCGAAGCCCACGCCCTCGAGCTCGAGGGCGAAGTTGTGTGCGGCCTGGTCCTGCGAGATGAACGACGACGCGATGCGCAGCTCGACCGTCTTCTCGGACGACGTGTCGAAGGCCGCGTAGCGGGCCGAGTCGTTGCGGTTGCCCTGCGTCGTCGCACCGAAAGCGCGCGGGCTCCGGTCGAACTCGCCGTACACGAACATCCGCGTACGGCCCGGGTAGCCCGATCCGCCGTCGACCCAGCCCGAGACGACCGAGCCGTTGACGCTGAGGGCGGAGGAGGACACCAGCTGGTCGATGAGCACCGACGACGAGTCGCCCGTGAACGAGAAGCGGTAGACCGCGCCGTGGTCCGTGGGGGTGACGGCCGTGGTGGTGCCGTTGTCGAACGTGACCTGGTAGAGGTCGGGTCGTGCGATCTCGTTGGCGTGCGAGAAGGTCAGACGCCGTCCGTTGAGGTCGGAGCTGGGGTTGTCTCCCACAGCGGGCATCACGGCGAGCTGGTTGCGGTCGCCCATCCAGATGCTCGGCTGGTGCGAGAAGCCGATGCCGTTCAGCGACGGACGGTTCAGCGCGTCGTTGGAGCGCTGGTAGTGGTAGAGCGTTCCCACGTTGTCGGCGTTGGTCATCGGGGTGATGAAGTTGAAGCCGTTGGGCCAGGCCGCGGCCGGCAGGTTGTTGCCGCGCGAGAAGCCACCGGTGGAGTTCGTGCCGCGGCGGGTGTCGACGTACGACACGAGCCCGTCGGAGGCGTCACGAGCGGCGGCCGGGGCGACGGAGATGTCGTCGATCCAGCCGTTCACGACAGTGCCGGCACCGGGCTCGGCGATGCGCTGGTCGCCCGTGCCGGGGTTGTCGTAGACGAAGCGCACGCTGTCGACGGTCTTGCCGGTGAACGCCGACAGATCGATCGTGACCGAGTTCCACTGGTTCGGCCACAGGGTGTTCGAGGTGCCCTGGGCGCTCGCCGAGACGCCGTACCCGTAGACGTTCGTCGCGTCGGTCGCGGAGAGCACCGTCCCGTCCGAGAAGGTCAGATCGACCGCGGCGAACGTGGCGGCGTAGGACTGGCCCGCGTCGAGCACGGGGAAGATCTTGTAGGCCAGCTGCGTGCCGGCGGCGACCCGCACGTTGACGCCCGAGAACAGGGTCGAGGTCGACTGGGCGGCACCGGCGTCGAGGTGCCGGCCGGTGTAGTGGAGCGCAGCCACACCGGTGAAGCCGACGCCGGTCTTGGCGGTGTCGGAGTCGGTCGGGCCGGCGCCGATGGCGAGTGCGAGCGGGGATGCCGTCGCGGGGGCGTCGGGGTCGAGCAGATCCCAGTCGGCGAGCTGGATGATGTTGCCCGATCCGTTGTTGGCGGTGACGTCCAGCCGGAAGAAGGAGTACGGCGCGGTCGCCGCGTCGAGGCTGTAGGTGTTCGTCGTCTGCCGTCCGCTGAAGGCGACGCCCGTGCGCGTGTCGAGGGTCGTCCAGTTCTGGCCGTCGGTGGATCCGAGCAGGCGGAAGTCCTTGGGGTCGCGGCCCGGCTCGTCGTTGGCGGAGGTCAGCGTGTACGTGCGGATGGATGCCGCGCTGCTGAGCTGGTACTGCGCCCACGCCTTCGTCTGGAACGTCAGCCACTTCGTGGCCGCGTTCCCGTCGGCCAGACGCGCCGCGAGCTCGTTCTGCGGGTTCTCGCCGCTGGCGGTCACCGCGGTCACGAGCGGCAGGACGCTGCCGGGGGCGAACGCGTCGCCCGTGACGTTCACCGCGTCCCCGACCGGAGCCGGTGCGGGCGCCGCGTCACCGGGTTCGAACGAAGTGCGGAACGACGTCGCCGCGGGAGGCGTTGCCGGCCGGAAGATCTGCCAGTCGGCCAGCTGCAGGCCGTCGGCGCCGTGGTTCGCGGTGATGGAGAGGCGGACGTGCGTGAACGCGGTCGAGGGCGCGTCGAGAGCGAACGTGCTGCGCTCGCCGCGGCCGCCGAGCGAGACATCCGACCGGCTGTCGATCGTCGTCCACGTGCTGCCGTCGACGGAGCCCTGCACCTGGAAGTCGCGGGGGTCGCGGTCGGATGAGTCGTTGGCCGCCGTCAGGGAGTAGGACGTCACCGACGCCGCCTCGCCGAGGTCGTACTGCAGCCATCCGGGGTTCTGGGCGGACGGCCGGAACTGCGACAGCCACTTGGTGCCCGCGTCGCCGTCGAGAGCGTTCTGCGGGCCCTCGCCGGACGGGTTCGGCCCGCTGCCGGTCACCGTGGTCACCGCGTCACGGAGGTTCACATCGTCGGACGCGGCGGACGCCGCGGCCGGCACGGCGAGGGCGAGCACGGTCGTGGCGATCGCGAGGACCGACACTGCGAGACGGCCCCGGCGGCGCGGGGCCCTTCGGTGCAGGTCGGGTGAGGACAGCTGTGTCATCGATGCTCCTGGAGCGTGCGGGGCACGGGGCGTGCCGCGGATGTGGCAGGGGACGGTTCTGCGACAGGTACGCTGTGTCGAGCTGTAGACAGCGCTGTCATAAACCTTCGGCGACCCTAGCACGCACATCGC
Source organism: Microbacterium dextranolyticum (assembly GCF_016907295.1). NCBI lineage: Bacteria > Bacillati > Actinomycetota > Actinomycetes > Micrococcales > Microbacteriaceae > Microbacterium > Microbacterium dextranolyticum. The sequence continues at coordinate 2,429,188 of NZ_JAFBBR010000001.1, read as the reverse complement.
CTGATCTGGAAGCATCGGATTCGCACATGAAATACACCCCAGGAGGATCGATGAATCCGAGCGAGTCCCGCGCGCGGGTGACCCTCGCCGACGTCGCCCGGCGCGCCGAGGTGAGCCTCAAGACCGCCTCGCGTGCGCTCAACGCGGAGCCCTACGTCACCGAGCACACGCGGCAGCGTGTGCTCGAGGCGGCGGCGGAACTGGGGTACGAGCGCAACGCCGCAGCGACCCTGCTCGCCAGCGGACAGCGCTCCGACACGGTCGGACTCATCACCGGCGATCTGTCGAACCCGTTCTACACCGTCCTCGCCGTCGGCATCGAAGGTGCGCTGCGCGAGAGCGGGATGCGTCTGTCGGTCGCCAGCTCGGCCGAGTCGCCGGAGCAGGAATGGTCGCTCGCGTCGGCGTTCGCCTCGGCCCAGGCTCGGGCGATCATCGTCGCGTCATCCCTGCGAGACCACACCCCGTACGCGGCCTTGATCTCACGAGGCATCCCCGTCGTGTTCGTGGACCGGCCGGCCGTCGGCATCGAGGCCGATTCGGTCGTCTTCGGCGACGTCGACGGCGGACGAGCCGCCGCAGAGCATCTGCTCGCCCGCGGGCATCGCCGGATCGCATTCCTCGGAGACTACGACTGGCTGCCGACCTCGCGCGGGCGCCTGGAGGGCATCACCGAACGCCTGCGCACCGATTCCGAGGCCGCGGGGGGCGCGGGCGACGGCGGCGCGTCATCGCTCGTCGTGCGGATGGGTGTGCACGGCCCCGATGACGCGGCGGCCTGCACCGCCGAACTGCTCGCCCTGGATGAGCCGCCGACGGCGATCGTGGCGGGGAACAATCGCATCACTCTCGGCGTCGCCGCGCAGTCGCGCCGCCTCGATCCCGGCCGCCGGCCCGCGCTGCTCGGCTTCGACGATTTCGAATGGTCCGACGTCGTCGGCATCAGCGTCGTCGCCGGCGATGCCGCGCATATGGGGGAGGTGGCGGCGCGACGCGCGCTGGCGCGGATGGGTGACCGCGAGGAGCGCCCGACGCAGACGACGCTGCCGATGCGCCTGATCGAGCGCGGGTCGGGGGAGCGCCTCGCGGCCGATCCGGCCTGACGGCGCCGCGGATGCCTCGAGCGGGCGAGGCCCGCTGTGTCGCCGGCGCCGGGGTTCCGGCGCCGCCCGGGTCAGCGCCAGCCGAGGTCGCGGTTCAGCGGCTCGCGCAGTCCGCGAGCCGAGATCTGCCACGCCGAGGGGCGCGGCTCGGGCTCCGCGAGCGCTTCTGCGGCCTCGCGAAGGTACGCCTCGCGCACGACCGAGACGACGGCTGCGAGCTCTTCCGGCGTCGGGTCGCCGCGGAGCACCTCGGCGCTCACCGTGCGCGCGGCATCCTCACTCGACGGCGCGTCGGGAGTGTCGGCCAGCGTGCTCACAGCGGGATGTTCCCGTGCTTCTTCGCGGGCAGGCTGGCGCGCTTGCCGCGCAGCGAGCGCAGCGCCTTCGCAACGGCGACGCGGGTCTGCGCGGGCTCGATGATGCCGTCGAGCTCGCCGCGCTCGGCCGCGAGGAACGGGGATGCCACGTTGTACGTGTACTCGTTCGCCAGGCGCTGGCGGACGGCGGCGACGTCCTCACCGGCCTCGGCCGCTTTCTTGATCTCGCCGCGGTAGAGGATGTTCACGGCGCCCTGACCGCCCATGACGGCGATCTCGGCGGTCGGCCAGGCGAGGTTGATGTCGGCGCCGAGCTGCTTGGAGCCCATGACGATGTACGCGCCGCCGTAGGCCTTGCGGAGGATGACGGTCACCAGCGGCACGGTCGCCTCGGCGTAGGCGTAGAGCAGCTTCGCGCCGCGGCGGATGACGCCCGTCCATTCCTGGTCGGTGCCGGGCAGGTAGCCGGGGACGTCGACGAGGGTGAGGATCGGGATCGAGAACGCGTCGCAGAAGCGGACGAATCGGCTGGCCTTCTCGCCGGCTTCGATGTTCAAGGTGCCGGCCATCTGCGACGGCTGGTTCGCGATGATGCCGACCGTGCGGCCCTCGACGCGGCCGAGGCCGATCACGATGTTCGGCGCGAACAGCGGCTGCACCTCGAGGAACTCGCCGCCGTCGACGATGTGCTCGATCACCTGGTGGATGTCGTAGGGCTGGTTCGGGGAATCGGGGATGACGGCGTTGAGCACGCGATCGGCATCCGTCGTCTCCCACTCGAACGTGCCCTCGTAGACCGGGAGCTCGGCGAGGTTGTTGTCGGGCAGGTATCCGACCATCGTGCGGACGTAGTCGATCGCGTCGTCCTCGTCGTCGGCGAGGTAATGCGCGACGCCCGAGCGGGTGTTGTGCGTGTAGGCGCCGCCGAGCTCTTCCATGCCGACGTCTTCGCCGGTGACCGTCTTGATGACGTCGGGGCCGGTGACGAACATCTGGCTCGTCTTGTCGACCATGACGACGAAGTCGGTGAGGGCGGGCGAGTAGACCGCGCCGCCCGCGGCGGGGCCCATGATGATCGAGATCTGCGGGATGACGCCCGAGGCGGCGGTGTTCAGGCGGAAGATCTCGCCGTACTTGCCGAGCGCGACGACGCCCTCCTGAATACGCGCGCCACCCGAGTCGAGGATGCCGATGATCGGGCAGCCGGCGCGGAGGGCGAACTCCATGACCTTGATGATCTTGTCGCCGGCGACCTCGCCGAGCGATCCGCCGAACGTCGTGAAGTCTTGAGCGTAGACGGCCACGGTGCGGCCGTGGATCGTGCCGACGCCTGTGACGACCGAATCGCCGTAGGGGCGCGAGCGATCCATGCCGAAGGCGGACGTGCGGTGGCGCACGTACTCGTCGAGCTCGACGAACGAGCCCGGATCGACGAGCATCTCGATGCGCTCGCGCGCTGTCAGCTTGCCCTTGGCGTGCTGCTTCTCGCGCGCGACGACCTCGGCGTCGACGACCGCCTCCTGGAAGCGTGCGCGGAGGTCGGCGATCTTCCCCGCCGTCGTGGACAGGTCGGGCTGCTCTTGCTGATCTGGCTGCTCTGGCACGCATTCCACCCTAGCGAGCGGTCCGCGCCCACGGTTGGGGGAGTGTCACAACGGCTTCGGCGTTTCGCTGTGCGCTCCCGCCACGGATGGGCGCGTTGGCGTAGGGAGCTTCGCGGTGTGGGGTCGGGTATGGGGTCTCGGGGTCTCGGGGTGCGGGGCCGGTGCGGGGTGCGGGGCCGTTGCCGGTGGCATCCGGCCACGGCGATGGGTGCGAGCTTCGCCCCCGGTGCCCGTTCCGGGTCGTGTGTGGTCGCCTCCGCGCGGGTCGACGGGGGATGCCTGGTGGTTGGGGGTCGTGTGTGGTCGCCTCGGGGCAGATCGGTGGGGGATGCCTGGTGGTTGGGGGTCGTGTGTGGTCGCCTTCGCTCCGGTCGATGGGGGATGCCTGTTGGTTTCGGGTCGTGTGTGGTCGCCTCGGGGCTGGACGCTGGGGGATGCCTGATGGTTTCGGGTCGTGTGTGGTCGCCTCGGGGCGGGCGTGGCGGCCAGTGGCGACCCCGAACCTCGGGGCAGGCGACAAATGGGGGCCCCGAACCCCGGGGCAGGCATGGTGCAAGTGACAAGTGGGGGCCCCGAACCCCGGGGCGGGCCCGGGGCAGGCGACCAGTGAGGGCCCCGAACGGGGCCGGCGCCAGCAGACGAGACCTGGCCCGAACCCCGACCTGGACGCCGGCCCCCGAAGCCCACGGGCTCTCGCCTAGGGTGGGGCTATGCCGATCCCCGCCGAGGGCTACCCGCTCGCCGCCGCTGTCACGCCGCGTCTGCAGGTGGTCGAGACCGTCGATTCCACGAATGCGAAGCTGCTGCACGATGCGGCAACGGATGCCGCGGGGCATCCGCATCTGTCCGTGTTGCTGACCCGCGACCAGCGGGCGGGGCGCGGGCGTCTCGATCGGGTGTGGACGGCGCCGCCGGGAACGGCGCTCGCGGTCTCGGTGCTGCTGCGGGTCGGCGCGATCGCCGTCGCCGACCGCGGCTGGATCCCGCTGGTCGCCGGATCTGCGCTGCGCCAGGCGATCGCCGCGCAGCTGCCGGATGCCCGTGTGTCGCTGAAGTGGCCGAACGACGTGCTCGTCGGATCGGGCGAGAAGGCCCGCAAGATCAGCGGCATCCTGACCGAAGTGCTGCCCGCCGACCCGATGGTCGTGGTGGTCGGCGCCGGCGTGAACACGACGATGCCGACGGTCGACCTGCCCGTGCCGACGGCGACGTCGTTCGCCGATCAGGACGCCACGGTGGATGAGGACCGCCTCGTGGCGGATTACCTCACGGGGCTGCGCGATGGCATCGCCGATCTGGCGGTCGGCGGTCACACCGCCGTCGCCGACCGGGTCGCCGCGCACTGCAGCACGATCGGCACGGATGTCTCGGTGTCGCTCCCCGGCGATGGCGCCACGCTGCAGGGGCGCGCCGTGCGCCTCGATGCCGAGGGTCGTCTCGTCGTGGCCGCGGACGGTGTCGAGACCGTCGTCGGTGCGGGCGACGTCGTCCACGTGCGCTGACGCGCGGGCGTCTTTCCGGGGTTCGGGCCGGTCTGCGGCCACAATAGAGGGGTGACCCCGCCGAACACCTACGCTGGACGCCCGCTCACGCCGGCGCCCGGTGTGGAGCCGCGTGAGCTGCGGATCGTGCGCGTCAGAGCGCACGCTCGCCGCATGTTCTGGCCGGCGATCGTGCTCATCGCCGTCGCCGGCGCCGCGGGGTACTACGCGGGCAACCTTCCCGATGCGATCGAGGACTGGCTGCCCGTATGGACGCAGCCGTGGATCGTCTGGGCCGCAGCGGCTGTGATCGTCGTGCTGTTCGTGGTCGTGCCCTATTGGCGGTGGATGGCGCGCACCTACACCGTCACCACGCGTCGCGTCATCGCCCAGTGGGGCCTGTTCGGGCGCTCGCGCGTCGAGGTGAGCCACGCTCGCGGGTACACGATCGGTGAGCGCCGCGGCCCGATCCAGAGGATGTGGGGCACCGGCACGCTCACCCTGTCGAACGGGGTGGATGCGCCGTTGCGCCTGGTCGACATCCCCTCGGTGCGATTGATGCACGAGGCCCTCGCCGATCAGGTCGAGGTGAGTCAGATCCTCGCGCACCGCGACTCGCACGCCGTGCCGACGATTCCCGGTCCCCCGCCGCCGCTTCCGACCAACCTCTGACCCGCACGTCCCCACGGCGGGCGCCGCGTACACGCACCACCACCTGGGATGATGGAGCCATGGCACTGACTCTCGGAATCGTGGGCGGCGGACAGCTGGCACGGATGATGATCGCCCCCTCGGTGGAACTCGGCGTCGAGGTGCGGGTACTCGCGGAAGAGCCCGGGATGTCGGCGGCGATCGCCGCGACCGCGGTGGGCGACTACCGCGACCTCGAGACGGTGCGTGCGTTCGCCCGAGACGTCGACGTCGTGACGTTCGACCACGAGCACGTTCCGCAGGACGTGCTCCGCGCCCTCGTGGCCGAAGGCATCGCCGTGCACCCGGGGCCCGACGCCCTCCAGTTCGCCCAGGACAAGCTGCGCATGCGCGCGCGACTGGCAGAGCTCGGCATTCCCCAGCCGGTATGGGCCGAGGTGACGGATGCCGCACAGCTGCAGGCCTTCCTCGCCGAGAACGGCGGTCGCGCGGTCGTCAAGACGCCCCGCGGCGGGTACGACGGAAAGGGCGTGCGCGTCGTGTCGTCGCCCGACGAGGTGTCGGATTGGTTCGCCGACGGGGCACTTCTCGCGGAGGAGCTCGTCGACTTCTCGCGTGAGCTCGCGCAGCAGATCGCGCGTCGCCCCTCGGGGGAGTCGGCCGTGTACCCCGTCGTCGAGACGGTGCAGCGCGGCGGCGTGTGCGCCGAGGTCGTGGCACCCGCGCCCCACGGCGCGCCGCGCCTGGCCGAGGTCGCAGCCGACATCGGGCTCGCGATCGCCGAGGGGCTCGGGGTCACCGGCATGCTGGCCGTCGAGCTGTTCGAGACGACCGATGAGCGGCTGCTGGTCAACGAGCTCGCGATGCGCCCCCACAACAGCGGGCACTGGGGTCAGGACGGTGCCGTCACGGGGCAGTTCGAGCAGCATGTGCGCGCCGTGCTCGACCTTCCCCTCGGCGACCCGACGCCGCGCCAGCCCTGGGCGGTCATGGTGAACATCCTCGGCGGCCCGGTCGCGGATTCGCTCGAGAGCCGTCTGCCCGGCGCGCTCGCTGCGCATCCGGCGGCGAAGATCCACACGTACGGCAAGGCTCCGCGCCCGGGGCGCAAGGTCGGGCACGTCAACGCCGTCGGCACCGACCTCGAGGTCGTGGTCTACGAGGCGCGCGCGGCGGCGGCGTTCTTCGCCGACTGACCGCCCGGATGCGCGGTGACGCGCGCACCCGAGGTGCCGGAGCTGCCGTGGCGTTCCCGGGTTCTTCCAGGGTGTCGACTTACCCTGGTCGCGTGACTTCGCCCCTGCACGCCTCCGCTTCCCCTCTCATTGGCGTCGTGATGGGGTCGGACTCCGACTGGCGAGTGATGAGCGACGCGTCGCAGGTGCTGACCGAGTTCGGCATCGCGCACGAGGTCGAGGTCGTCTCAGCCCATCGCACCCCCGACAAACTCATGACGTACGGCCGGCAGGCGCGTGCGCGCGGCCTCCGTGCGATCATCGCGGGGGCGGGCGGCGCGGCCCACCTGCCCGGCATGCTCGCCTCGGTCACCGCTCTTCCCGTGATCGGAGTGCCGGTGCAGCTCGCGACCCTCGACGGCATGGACTCGCTGCTCAGCATCGTTCAGATGCCGGCCGGCATCCCGGTGGCGACCGTCTCGATCAACGGCGCGAAGAACGCCGGCCTACTGGCGGCGCGGATCCTCGGATCCGCCGACCCGCAGCTCGCCGAACGCGTCGAGCGGTACGCCCAGCTGCTGCAGGATCAGGTCGAGGAGAAGAACCGCCGCCTCAAGGCGTCGCTCGACGGGGCGCCGATCGGAAGAGACCAGGACGGTCGAGGGATCGCATGAGCATCGCGGCCCCGCCGCGCCCGCGGGCATCGCAGCCGTCGGATGGTACCGACGGCGTCGTCGTCGGTTCGCGCCCGATGCGCCACCCCGACACACGTTCGCCGCAGGTGATGACGCGCCGCGGCTGGTGGCTCGTCGCGCTCAACTTCTTCATTCCGGGGTCGGCGCAGGCGCTGGCGGGGAACAAGCGGCTGGGACGGGTCGGGCTCACTGCGACCCTGATCCTCTGGCTGCTGGTCGTTCTCACCCTCGCGGTCGCTCTGCTGTGGCGCGGCCTTCTGACCATCCTCGTCGCCAACGTCTTCTTTCTGGTGGCGGTGCAGGTCGTGCTGCTCGCCTATGCCGTGCTCTGGCTCGTGCTCACGATCGACACGCTGCGGCTCGTGCGCCTGGTCAAGCTGCGTTCGGCCGCACGCCCGGCTGTCGCCGCCGTCGCGATCCTGGGTCTCGTGGTGGGCAGCGGCGGTGCGACGTATGCCGCGCAGCAGCTCGTCGCCCCGGCACGTGATCTGCTGGCGTCGATCTTCACGAACAATGCGCCGCCGGTGCCGCCGTCCAACGGCTACTACAACATCCTCCTGCTCGGCGCCGACAGCGGCCTCGGTCGCGACTCGATGCGCTTCGACAGCATTTCGGTCGTGTCGGTGAACGCGGCAACCGGTGCCGTGCACATCACAGGCATCCCTCGCGACCTCGCGTTCGCACCGTTCTCGCCCGGCCCGATGCACGATCTCTACCCGGACGGCTTCGAGGGGCATCCTTCCGACACGTGCGGATGGGGTCCCGGGATCAACCAGCTCACCAATGCGGCCGAAATGTGTCGTGACGATGGAGGCAAGGGACTCTACCCCGATGCCGCCGCGACCTCGTCGACGCCGGCGGTCGAAGCGACGCGGGACGCCGCGGAGGGCGTCATGGGCATCGAGATCCCGTACTACGTGTTCGTCGACATGAAGGGCTTCGCCGATATCGTCGACGCCGTCGGCGGGGTCGACATCAACGTTCAGGAGCGCCTGCCCGAGGGCGGCGGGCCCACCTACGAGGGCGAGCCGGCCGAGGACTGGGCGATCGGGTGGATCGAGCCCGGTCAGCAGCACATGAACGGCGACACGGCCCAATGGTACGCCCGGTCGCGGTACACGACGAGCGACTGGGATCGCATGCGCCGTCAGCGCGAGCTGCAGCAGGCGATCCTCGCGCAGGCGAACCCCGCCAATGTGCTCGCCCGGTTCCAGCAGATCGCCGCGGCGGGTCAGGATCTGGTCAAGACCGACATCCCCTCGGCGCTGCTGCCGTTCCTGATCGATCTCGCCGTCAAAGCGAAGGACCAGCCGGTGGCGACACTCGAGCTGACGCCGGACGGTGCAGGCCTCAACACCGACGAGCCGACGGCCGACCAATACGCACACGTGCGCGACCTCATTCAGCAGGCGCTGTACCCGCCGTCGCCGAGCGCGATACCGGAAGGCTGATCGCGATGACCGCTCTGCTGCGGGTCATGCTCGACCAGATCGTCGCGCCGACCGATCCTGCCTCGGCGATGGCGTCGCGAGAGCTCGCTCGCGCTCTCGTCGCCACGGCGCCGGAGGGGTGCGCCGTCGTGGGGATCGTGCCGCACGCTGCGGATGCCGCGGCGCTCGTCGAGGCATCCGTTCCGGGTGTCACCGAGCTGACCCGCGCACCGCTGCCGCGTCGCGAGCTCGCCGCGGCCTGGCAGCTGGGCGTTCCCTCGAGCATCGGGGGCGGCATGATCCATTCGCCGACGCTGCTCGCGCCGCTGGTCAAGCACGATCGGGTGCATGATCTCGACCAGACGGTCGTCACCCTGTGGGATCTGGATGCCTGGGAGCGCCCGGGCGAACTCGCTCGCACCGCCGTCACCTGGCACCGTTCGATGCTCAAGCGGGCGGCGAAGCATGCCGACGCCGTCGTGGTGCCTTCTCACGCCCTGGCTGAGCGGCTGTCTGAGATCACTGCTCTCGGCGATCGTGTGCGTGTCATCGCGGGGGCCGCACCCGCCGGGTTCGCCGTGCCGGTCGACGAGGTCGGGCGTCGACGTGCCCTGGGCCTGCCGGAGGGCTTCGTGATGGTGTCGGGCTCGACCGCGCCGTCGGCGCGGCTGGCGGATGCCTTCGATGCGGTCGTGCGATCGGGCGTCGATCTGCCGGTCGTGGTTCTCGACGTGCCGGCGGAAGACGAGCAGGCGGTGGTCGCGCTCGCCGTCGACGCGGGGATCGCGTCTGAGAGCGTGCACGTGCACGGTGCCCTCGACGACGCTGACCGTGCTGCCGTGCTCGGGGGAGCGGTGGCGCTGATGGCGCCGTCGCGGTTGCAGTCGTTCCCGTGGCGAGTCGTCGAGGCGCTCGCTGTGGGTGTTCCGGTCATCGCCGCCGATTCTGCCGTGCACCGCGAGGTGGTGTGGGACGGCGGTTCGCTCGTCGCTGACGTCGAAGCGATGGCGGATGCCCTTTCGACCGTGCTCGGGTCGGCTGAGGTCGTGGACCGGTTCGCGGTGCTCGCCGCCGATCGCGGCCGGGCGTTCTCATGGCTCAGCGCAGCCGAGCGCGTCTGGCAGCTGCACGCGGACCTGTGAGCAGGGGCCTTCGCCCGAGGCAGTCACGGCGAGGTTTCGATGTCTCAATAGTCAATTCGCGTCACATCCGAAACAATGGTGACGTGCATACCAGAACTCAAGCCTCGACCCCTGCGCGTTCTGTACGCACGAAAGCCCTCGTAGCGATCATCGCAGCGGCGGTCGCGGTCCTCAGTTCCCTCGCCGGCGCTGGGGTAGCCCATGCGGACCCCGCCCGCTCGAAAGCCGGCGTTCAGGCCGCGACGACCGGTGTCCCGACGAACATCATGAAGACCGCAGTCGGTGCGGGGTTCGACCCCGAGAACATCATTTCCGATGCATTGTTCTACGACGGCAACGCAATGTCTGCGGGCGAGATTCAGGCGTTCCTCGATGCCAAGATCGGATCGTGCGGTAACGGTAAGTGCCTCAACGTGCTCACCACAGGGATTTCGTCTCGCGATGCGTGGTATTCCGCCGTCACCGGCGACCTCGTCTGCTCCGCGATCCAAGGCGGGACGATGCGGGTATCCGACCTGATCTACCGTGTGCAGGTTGCGTGCGGTATATCCGCCAAAGCGATTCTGGTCACGCTTCAGAAGGAGCAGGGGCTTGTGACCAACAGCGCGCCGTCGGACTGGAACTTGCGCGCCGCCATGGGAGCCTCGTGCCCCGACACGGAGCCTTGCGACCCCGCGTTCGCGGGAGTGGGGCCCCAGATCCTCAAAGGTGTTCAGCAGCTGAAGATCTACAAGGCTGGGCGCTTCGCTAAGCAGCCTGGCATCAACTTCATCGGGTACAGCCCGGATAGCTCGTGTGGCGGCACCACTCTCAACATCCGCAACTATGCGACGGCCGCGCTTTACAACTACACGCCGTACCAGCCGAATGCGGCATCGCTAGCGGCAGGGTGGGGTCTCGGCGACGGCTGTTCCAGCTACGGCAACCGGAACTTCTACAACTACTACACCAGTTGGTTCGGCTCAGCTCAGGGCGACGCTCTCCAGGTCGTCCAGGTATCCGGGACCTCAGAGCGATACCTCGTCAGCGGGGGGTCTAGGTGGACCCTGTCGACTGACGAGATCGCGGCACAATTCACGTGGATCGCTAGCGTGAGTCGCGTATCGCGTGATCAGCTGAACACGTACGCCGACATGGGCAAAGCCAAACGCGCAGTCCGCGCGCGTGATGGCTCGGTGTTCATGATCGATAGCGGACAGCGAATGCGTCTGCAAGATGTTCCCCAAGTGGGGGATTTCGGATGGACTGCTAGCGCCCTACCGCTTGCGGACGATGGTCAGCTGGCCCGATACAGGGACGGCGGGTATCTCCAGCGTGTTGTGCAGTCCGGTGGTACCACTTGGTTGATTCAGGGAGGCGCTCGGAGACAAGTGGTCGATCTTGGGCTCCTGGCACGTTATGGCATCTCGCCTTCTTACAGCAGCGTGTCCGACGCCGCGCTCTCGGAGTACCGGGCTGGTGCCCCCGTGATTGATGCGGGACTCTACCGATCAGGCGCATCAATCAAAGTGCAGACCGATGCAGGGGTCTACTCGTTGTCCGGGACAGTGTCTGAGTCGAGGTTCACGAGCGCGGCACGCGAATTAGCGCCGGACTCGTTCGTCTTCCTCAAGGAGAGTGCGGCTCTTCCGCTGCGGGTGTCGACGGCTGGACGTGCCTACGTGCTCAGCGACGATGGTTGGATCAAAGTGTCCTTGGTGGAGTATCCCTCATCGTTACCGTTTACCCCGGTGGGACAAGGTGCGCTGACGGGGATCCCGCTCAACGCCACAGTGGACGGTCCGCATTTCGTGCGGGAGCATTCTGACTCCACTGTGTTTCTTCTCTCCGGAGGTGGACTGCAGCCAGTCTCGCGTGCTGATCAGACTTGGATCTCACGAACCTATGGCGTTAGTCCTCAAGTCATTGTTCTCACGGACGGCGTCATCGCTGACGCGAGTACCCCCGAGGGGCTTGCGAAGTCGAGTACGGGGGTGGCATATCTGCTGGACGGCGCGAGGGCGTTTAGACTCCGGGACTGCGCGCAAGTCGCTGATTGGGGTGGCAACTGCGCCGCGCTGAGAACGGTGAGCGATCAGGTTCTTGCCGGATACGGAGCGGTGGGGAATCTGCAGCCCCTGATCCGGACTTCGGATGCTGTCTGGCTCGTGCAGGGCGGGCAACGGCGGCAGGTGATCGACCCCTCGATTCTTGCGCCGTACGGTATCGGCCCGAACTCCACGGCGGTATCTACGTCTACTGCCAATCAATTACCGATCGGCGAACCGGTGCTCGCACCCGGCGTCTACACGAACAGCTCCGGAAGTTTTGTTGTGGCGACGGGGGGTGGATCGTTCACGCTCAGCGCGGGTCAGGCTGTCGGCGCAATGACTGCATTGTCGCGACCACTCGTTGATTCCAGCTTCGCGAAGATCGCGATCGCTGGCGCGATGCCGAGTCGCGTGCGCAGCGACGGCCGGTCGTTTGTGTTGACGGACGCAGGTTGGCTGGACGTCGACAGTTCGATGTACGGCGACTCTTCGTTGTTCATGGCGATGCCGTCCGGAGCATGGCGTGGGATCCCCTTGGCCGCGACGGATCACGGGCCGCACTTCGTGCGCAGTGGAACCGACGAGTACCTGGTGTCGGGTGGATCAGCGCAATCGGTTGCAGGCGCGTCGGAACGCGCACAGATCACGGCCGTTTATGGCGTTGCGCCCACCGTTTGGAATCTCGTCGCGGACTCGCTCGTCGGGGTCCGTTTGGTCTACGACCTGATCGTTACGGACGCGAATGGTGCGGCGTACCTTATCGACGGGTCCAAGAAGTATCGGCTCGATTGCGGGCAGGTCGTCGACTTCGCCAAGGCATGCACCTCGCTGCGCACTGTTTCAGCAGCAGCATTGGGAAAGATGACGGACGGGGGTGCTTTGGCGCCACTGTTGCGTTCGGGCGATAACACCCTGTGGCTGCCACAGGGCGGGGCACGGCGAGAAGTACCCGATCCGCGGGTGCTGGCGCCGTACGGCATCGGTACCTCGTCATCTAGCGTCTCAGATCGCGTACTGGCTCGCCTGAAGCTCGGTGCCCCGGTTCTCGGGGCGGGTTTCTATGATGACGGCGCTGGCACTGTTCGGTTCGTGACCTCTACTGGCGCCTCGCTCGATACTCGGCCCGCGCAGCGCATCGGCACCGTGATTGCGGGCGCGAAGCGGATCACATCGGAGTCACTCGCGTTCCAGCCGGTCAACGGCAATCTCCCAGATCGCATCACTGCCGCCGGACGACGGTTCGTTCTTACGAGCGAGGGACTGCTCGAGGTCTCTGCGGCTGCATATGGTGCCTTGCCATTCAGTGAACTCCCCGGCGGCTCAACGGCCGGGTTGCCTATGGCGGGCTCCGAACGGCGTCCGCATTTCGTGCGCGAGCAGTCCACATCCACTGTGTACCTCGCGTCTGGTGGCCTGTCGCCAGCCGGAGATGAATCACATCGCGCGGCAATCTCGGCTGTTTACGGGGTACCGACCCATGTATGGGTGGTCCCCGACGGCGCGCTCAGCTGAGGGCGGATCGGGTTATGGCAAGCGGTGAGAGGGGGTTGCCCGGCAATCACTTGAGGAGGCGGCGCCGTTCCAATTCGTCGAGAGATCGCTGATACAGAGTGGTTTCGATCGGTTGAGTTCTCACCCAAGAGGCGAAGTCACGGATTCCCTCGACGAATGAAACTTTCGGCGTGAATCCGAGCAGAGCTTGCGCCATCGACGTGTCTGCCACATTGTGACGGATATCCCCAACGCGGAACCTTCCCGAAACGGTGACAGGGACGTCCGCGTCGAAGGCGTTGAGCAGAGACTCCACAACCTGAAGGACCGTTGTTTGCACGCCGGAGCCGACGTTGATCGCGAGGGTGGGCAACGCAGGGGCGACGCATGCCCGGAAGGTCGCCTCGACGACGTCGGAGATATGGATGAAATCTCTACTCTCAAGACCATCCTCAAACACATTGATCGGCTCGTTCTGACGGATCAACGTCGAGAAGATCGAGAGGATCCCTGTGTACGGGTTAGTCAACGATTGGCCGGGACCGTACACGTTCTGATACCGCAGGGAGATTGCCTCTAGGCCGATTGCCGCGGCAGTTCCCAGCACAAGGGCTTCCTGGGTCTGCTTTGTTATCCCGTACACGGACGACGGATGCAAGCGGGCGTCTTCGGTAGTCGGGATGACTGAGAGCGGATAATCATACCCGGCGAGATGAACCTCGAAGTCGCCCGAGCTCATATCCGCGGCGTCACGGTGCGGCGGGTAGACGACGCGGCCGTCAGCGGCGCGGTAGGCTCCCTCCCCATAGATCGCTCGAGAGGAAGCAACGACGACGCGGCGCACACTGTGTTCTTCATCTGTGAGGACTTGCAATAGCTTGGCAGTGCCGCCGATGTTGGTCGATACGTAACGATCGATCTCATACATCGACTGGCCGGTTCCCGTCTCTGCGGCAAGATGCACGACGACATCGATGCCCGCAATCGCGACCCGTAGGTCGTCGAGCGATGCGACATCTCCGACCTGCACGTCGGCGATGCCGTCGAGCGAGCGCAAGAGGGGAGAGGTCTCCTGAGGGGAGTCTCCATGCACTTGAGCAAGAAGTTTGTCCAGTACTCGAACGCTGTGGCCCGCCTCGAAGAGGCGGCGCGCGAGTGAGGCGCCAATGAAGCCGGCGCCACCGGTGATCAGAATACGTTCAGGCATGGTCGCTCCGCTGTCGTACAGGCACGTGGCCGCGGGCAGCGGTCATCGCGATGTGATGGGTCGCACCGTGTCTAACCGAGGATGATCGCGGTCCTTCTGTGACAACTCCGCAGAATCCAGAGAAATCGGCCATGGAACCGCGACGGTTTCATCTGCGAGATTGAGAAATGTGTATTCGGCTTCGGGGGTCCAGTGGTCGTTCACGAGGTAGCTGTACGCCGTATCGGCTTCCAGGGTCTGGAATGCATTGCCCACACCTCGAGGAACGAAGATCGCCCGCGACGGATCAATCTCGGCGGTGAACACACGCCCAAAGCCGTCCCCCTCGCGCAGGTCGACCCAGGCTCCGAAGACTCGTCCCGTGGCGACGGAAATAAACTTGTCCCACGGTTCCGCGTGGATACCGCGCGTTGTTCCGACGCTTCGATTGAATGAGATGTTGTTCTGGACCGGTTCGAAATCCGGGAGCCCGATAGCAACCATCTTCTCGCGCTGCCAGTTTTCCTTGAACCACCCACGATTGTCGCCATGGACTGGAATGTCGAAGAGCATCAGCCCGGAGATCGTCGTCTCGTGTGCGCTTAGCTCCTTACCGAAATCCATGATCTCACTGCCCCATCTTTGCGTACTTGGCCTCCGCGGATGCCTTCTGCGGTCGCCACCACTGCTCGTTATCGCGGTACCACGCGACGGTCGCTTCGATCCCCGACTCGAAGTCCTGATGGCTCGGCACCCAGCCGAGCTCGTCACGTAGTTTGGACCAGTCGATCGCGTATCGCCGGTCGTGGCCGGGGCGGTCGCGCACGAGGTCGTAGGCGTCCTTCGGGTGTCCCATGGCTTCCAGGATCGCCTCAACGACGCTGCGGTTGGATTGCTCTCCGTCCGCACCGATGAGATAGGTTTCACCGATCTTGCCAGCGTGGAGAATCCGTAGCACGGCCGAGGAGTGATCATCGGCGTGAATCCAGTCCCGCACGTTGAGACCGTCGCCGTAAAGGCGAGGGCGCACACCGTCGATGAGGTTGGTGATCTGGCGGGGGATGAACTTCTCAACGTGCTGGCGCGGCCCGTAGTTGTTCGAGCAGTTGCTGATCGTCGCCGCAACGCCGAAGGATCGCACCCATGCCCGCACAAGGAGATCGGAGCCAGCCTTGGTCGACGAATACGGGCTGGAAGGGTTATACGGAGTGGACTCGGTGAAACGTGCCGGGTCGTCGAGCTCGAGATCTCCGTATACCTCATCGGTCGAGATGTGGTGGTATCGCACTCCGGTGGCGCGGGCTGCTTCGAGAAGTGTGTACGTGCCGACGAGGTTCGTCTGCACGAAGGGCTCCGGGCTCGTCAGAGAATTGTCGTTGTGCGATTCCGCCGCGTAGTGCACCACGGAGTCATGCTCGCGGAACAGCCGAGAGACCAGTTCTGCGTCGCAGATGTCACCGTGGACGAAAGTGAAGCGGTCCGCGGGCAGGCCCTGAAGGGAGTCGAGGGTCCCCGCGTAGGTGAGCTTGTCGAGGACGGTGACCGACGAGTCGGTGTTCGCGAGCACGTAGTGGACGAAGTTCGATCCGATGAAACCGGCACCGCCGGTGACGAGAAGTCTCTCCATTCGCCCGAGTCTATCGTCTCAGCGCCGTCCCGCCCGGATCGCGCCGCGCGGGTTGACTCGTCGAGCAAGCGCCGGTTGGAGGCATGCGAGTGTGAGAAACTTGCCGGATGCGAGGCATAGTTCTTGCGGGCGGCACCGGGTCCCGCTTGCACCCCATCACCCTTGGCTCATCGAAGCAACTGGTCCCTGTCTACGACAAACCGATGATCTACTACCCGCTCTCAACACTGATGCTGGCGGGCATCCGTGACATCCTCGTGATCACGACGCCTCACGATGCCGAGCAGTTTTCGCGACTGCTCGGCGACGGGTCGCAGTTTGGCGTGTCGATCACCTACGCGCAGCAGCCATCTCCGGACGGCCTCGCGCAGGCCTTTGTGATCGGCGAGGATCACATCGGATCCGACACGGCAGCACTCGTCCTCGGTGACAACATCTTCTATGGGCCGGGCATGGGGTCGCGGTTGCGCCGTTACAACGCGTTGACTGGCGCGGCAGTGTTCGGATATTGGGTTGCCGACCCGACAGCGTACGGGGTCGTCGAGTTCGATGAGTCTGGCCGTGCGCTGACTCTCGAAGAGAAGCCGGCCGTGCCGCGCAGTCATTACGCGATTCCGGGTCTCTACTTCTATGACAATGAGGTCGTCGAGATTGCGAAGTCTCTGGCGCCGTCGCCCCGCGGCGAGCTTGAAATCACAGACCTGAACAGGGTTTATCTGGAGCGAGGTCAGCTCCAAGTCGAAGTACTCCCGCGTGGCACTGCGTGGCTCGACACCGGGACATTCGATTCATTGAGTGAGGCCACCGAGTTCGTGCGCACTGTGCAGCGTCGACAAGGATTGTCGATCGGCAGCCCCGAGGAAGTCGCGTGGCGGCTCGGTTACCTGACGGATGATGAGCTGCGCCGTCGCGCCGAGCCGCTCGTCAAGAGCGGCTACGGTGCATACCTGTTGGAAATCTTGGCGCAGGGACGCAACGCCTGACTGGTGGCTGTTCGGCGCGGCGTGCTGAACCGTACGCAGTGCTCGATTCGAAGGAGTGACGTGACAAAATCCGAGCCCGGGGCGCAGTCAGCATCCGCCCAGGTCTTTCCCGAGGGGGGGCGTCGGGTCGTGTTCTACATGATTTACGACCCGCGCGGTGAGATTGACGACTACATCCCGTACAAGCTTGAGCGGCTACGTCCTCACGCGGATCATATTTTCGCCGTGATCAATGGCGCGCTCTCCGAGAGCGGGAGAGCACGACTCGAGCCGTTGACCGACACGATTCTCGTCCGTGAGAACGTCGGGTTCGATGTGTGGGCGTACAAAGCAGCACTCGAAGAATTCGGTGCCGAGCAGCTCGCAGAGTACGACGAGCTCATTCTCATGAACTACACGTGGTTTGGGCCGGTGCGGCCGTTTGAGCCGCTGTTCTCGAGGATGGAGGCGAGGCCACTTCATTTCTGGGGCATGACCGATCACGATGAGATCGTCCCCAACCCCTTCACCAAAGAAGGCATCCTTCATCGTCATCTGCAGTCGCACTGGATTGCCGTTCGAAAATCGATGTTTACGACTCGATACTGGCGTGATTACTGGGCTCATATGCCGATGATCGACACCTACACCGATTCGATTGTCCGGCACGAGTCTCGATTTACGCATCACTTCGAGGAGCTCGGTTTCGAATGGGACGCTGCATTCCCCGTGGTCGATTTCCCGGGCCAGCATCCTGCCCTCGTCAATGCGGACCTGCTGCTAGATGCAGGTTGCCCCGCACTGAAGCGGCGTGCGTTCTTCCATTACCCTCCGTATCTCGATCAACACGCTGTCATCGGTCGCTGGACACTCGAACGAGCTGCGCATTACGGCTATCCTCTTTCGATGCTTTTCCAGAATCTCGTGCGCAACTCGAAGCCGAGAGAGTTGTACACGGACGCATCGATGCATGAGATTCTTCCAGAGGTGGATGTCGCGTACGATCCCGGTCACCCCCTCTCGATTGCCGCGGTCGTTCACATCTTCTATGAAGACATGACGGATGAGCTGGTGGAACGGCTGCTTTATCTCCCCGTTCCATTTGACTTGTTCGTCACGACTACGTCCGAGGCTAAGGCAACGTCAATTCGTGAGTCCATCGCTCGCCGCGAGGACCCGAAGATCAACTTCGTGGATGTGCGCGTACTTCCGTCGAATCGCGGGCGTGACCTTAGCGCGTTTTTCATCGGTTCCAAAGATGTGCTTGAACCCGGGCGCTATGACCTTGTTGTCAAGATCCATTCCAAGAAGACAGTCCAGGGATCCTTCAACTCCGGCCGGTATTTCAAGCTCCAACAACTGGGCAACGTCCTCAGTTCCCCCGGGTACGTCGCGAACGCCATCGCTCTTTTCCAGAAGGAGGAGGGGCTCGGGCTGGTCTTCCCGCCGATGATCCACATCGGCTTCCCTACGATGGGCCGAGGCTGGTATGCCAATCGGCAGCCTGCGGAGAAGCTCGCCAAGGAACTTGGCATCCGTGTGCCGTTTGACGAGATCTCGCCGCTCGCCCCATACGGGTGTATGTGGATCGCGCGTCCGGAGGCCTTGCGGCTGTTGGTGGAGCACGAGTGGCGTTACAAGGACTATGCGCCGCCGGAGAAGCACTTCGACGGTTCTCTCGCGCACGTGCAGGAGCGTCTGATCGCGTACGCAGCGGCAGAGGTCGGCTACCACACTCGCACGATCGCGAACGCTGAGCATGCGTCGATTAGCCACACGGCCTTGGAATTCAAACTCGATCAGATGGGCGCGACCATGCCCGGCTATGCGATCGATCAGATCCAGTTCCTGCACCGCGCGGGCTGGCTCGGACACGGTGGTATCGTCGCGCTGACCCGGGTCTACTTGAAGCTGAATCATCCGCGCGTCGCTGGGCTGCTGCGGCCTCTGGATCGTCCCGCCCGTTATGTGCACCACCAATTGTGGAAGGTGCGCCACCCCGAGACGTGGAAACGCAACAATCCTGTGGAGGTGGAGAGTGACATCGCTGAAGGCGAGCTTCGATCCTCGGAGTAACAGCATCGGCTTCCTGCGGTGGCTGATGGCCTTCATGGTCATTTTTTCACACGCCGGCCCGCTCGCGGGATTCTACGGCGGCCACGATCTGGGTACCCAGATCAGCACCGAGCAGTCGCTCGGCGGTGTCGCCGTCGCAGGGTTCTTCTTCCTGTCCGGCTTCCTGATCACCAAGAGCAAGATGGGGCGATCCTCTACGGCTCGCTTCTTCTGGCGCCGGATCATGCGAATCTTCCCCGGCTGGTTCCTGATTCTCATCGTGACCGCCTACGTTCTCGCGCCCATCGCATATGCGCGCGAGAAGGGCACGATGGACGGATTCTGGGATGCAGCCGTCAATTCCCCGCTGACGTACTTCTCGAACAACATGTGGCTGCCGCTTCAGCAGCACACCATCGCCGACATGGGAACGAGTATCCCGTTCTACACGCTTCACGGCGGCTTCGAGTGGAACGGTTCGGCGTGGACTCTCGCGTTCGAGTTCAGTGCGTACATCCTCGTCGGTGTGCTCGGAGTTGCAGGTGCGCTCGCCCACCGCCTGATCGGAGGGATCGTCGCCTCACTGATCATCTTCTTTGCGATGATGCAGTGGCTCGGCTTCGGTAATCTTGGCGCCTTCGGCGTCGTGTTCGCCGATTTCCGCCAGCTACTGCTGCTCGCTCCGTTCGCCTTCGGGATCTTGTTCGCTTTGTTCGGCGACAAGATACCGATCGACAACAGGCTGGCGATCGTGTGCATTTTTGTTGCGGTCTGGACGTATGGCAAGGGCGGCTGGTTGCCTCTCGGACAGTACGCGTTCTGCTACGCATTGATCTGGTTCTCGATTCGCGCCCAGTTCCTGAAATCATGGGACAAACACGGGGATTTCTCTTATGGCATCTACATCGTCGCGTGGCCTCTGATGCAATTCGCCGCCTACTTCAAGCTCCAGGACGCGGGCTGGTTCGTCTACCACCTAGTGATCGTCGCCGGATGTCATGCCTACGCATACCTCAGCTGGCACCTCATCGAACGACCGGCGCTGCAACTGAAGGACTGGACGCCGCGGTGGCTCGAACGCGTGATGCAGCGCACCGAGCGGCTCCGGATCAAAGTCATCGGAACGATCGATCCGAGCTATGAGGAGCGGCTCGCGCGTCGAACCGGAGCGGTCACGGCGGTGAGTGCATGAGCGCGTCTGGCGGCGGCGACGTCGTCCATGGTGCGGGCGCGCCCACGCCCCGCTGGTGGAAGCCGTTCCGCGACGTACCGTTGGTCGTCCTTGCCGTCCTCTCTCTCGTCGCCGCGCTCGTGGGATGGTACACCCAGGCGAGCCTTGATCGGGCTGCATCGCAAATCGCTCCAGTCACGCCTACTGCGACGCCGGACGCGGTGGCTCAGGTCTGTCGTCCGGCCGTGACTCCGCCCGGCGACGAGCCGTGGATAGACCGGCGTGACGAGTCTGAGAGCGTCTGGAAGGACCATGCCGCGGAGCTGGGCGACCCGGTCGTCCGCGGCCAAGACGGGTGGGCGTTCTACAACGATCAGGTCGAGCAGAACTTCTCTCAGGCTGTGGGACGACGGTTATTGACCGCGTCTCAGGTGACAGCCTGGCATGATTACTTCCGCAAGCTCGCCGGCGCGCTCGCGGCGCAGGGTATCGAGCTGTCGATCCAGATCACGCCTTCCGCATCCAGCGTCTATCCTGAGAAGCTTCCCGAATGGGCTGCTGCGCTCCGCGGTTCCACCCCTTTGGATCAGTTGCTGGCTGCGTCGCCGGACCTTCCGATCGTGGACTTCCGTCATGACCTGCGTGAGGCTGCCCAGCACGATGCCGTCTTCACGCCGGTGAACAGCCACTGGACGGACTGGGGCGGCTACGTGGGGTGGCAAACCTACGCACGGTGCCATGCGGTGACGTACCCAGGGGCGGCCCCCATCGTCGTGCCGCCTGTGGACGGCGTCCGTACCGGCGGTATCTATAACGAGTACGCCTCGTCTGGTGTGCCTGACGCAGAACCCGCGTGGGACGCGCCGCGATTCTCCCAGCAACTCGCTCCCGTGACCGTCACCGACGGTTCGTCCGCGACCTCGACGTCTGAGGGTGGCAAGGCCGTCGACCTGTCGAAACTGCCGGCGTCCACCGAGACGGCGGGGGCATGGAGCACGCAGAAAGCGCTCATCCTTCGCGATTCGATGGGCAATGCCTTGTCCGGCCTGTGGGCGCAGCAGTATGCGCAGACCTGGCAGATCCAGCATCGATACGACGATTGGTCGAATCCGCCAAACTATCGGTCCTTGGTCGAGCAGGATCATCCGGATGTCGTGATCGTCCAGCTTGCGGAGCGCCACTTGGTCAATGCCCCAGCCGTCGGCGTAGGGCCCGGCTACTAGGGCGTGTTGCTAAATCCATTGAAGGGCGGCTGAGAGGCAGATCCCGGCTGCGTACGAGTTGGCGGTCTTGTCGTATCGGGATGCGAGTCCTCGCCACTGCTTGATGAAGTTGAAGGAGCGCTCAATGACATTGCGGCCCTTGTAGCGTTCCTTCTGCTCATGACCGAAATCGATAGGGCGGCCCGCTCGCTTTCGGCGGTGGGCGATCTGGTCGTCGCGTTCGGGGATCGTGGCCTTGATGCCGCGCTCGCGCAACCACGCCCGGTTCTTCTTCGAGGGGTATCCCTTGTCTGCGAGCACCCGCTCGGGCCTGGTACGCGCGGGCCCTCGCCCCGCGACGTGGATCTCGTCGAGAACGTCGGTGAACATGCTCGTGTCCGCGACCTGCCCGCCGGTGAGGACGAACGCGAGCGTCCGGGCCTGCCCATCGCACACGAGATGGATCTTCGTCGTCAATCCGCCGCGTGACCGGCCGATCGCGTGATCAGGCGGCTCCGGCCCGGATTTCTTGTAACTCGATCCAGCCCCCTGTGCTGCGGGGAAGGGTTGCGCCGTGCTGGTGGACGCGAGCGATCGAGGAGTCAACGGACACGACCCACTCGATCTCGCCCTGAAGCGATGCGCGACGCTGCACGTGAGCGAGCAGATCTTCCCAGACCCCCTCGGCCGCCCAACGACGGAAGTTCTTATAGATCGTGTTCCAGCTCCCGAAGCGCTCGGGCAGATCCCTCCATGCAGAACCCGTCCGGAACCGCCACGCAGTCGCCTCGACCACCACGCGTCGATCCACGGGGGGACGCCCCCGTGAATTCGCCGGCGGGAACACCTCCCGGATCAATTCCCAAGCCTCGTCCGTGATGACATCTCGCGACACGCTCCCAGCATCACCCACGCACCCCGGAACCACATTTAGCAACACGGCCTAGGAACGAAAGTTAGGCCGATTCAGTCCGGCTATTCGGCGGGTGGTTGCCAAAGCTCGATCGGGAGCCCTTCGGGGTCGTAGATCCGGGCGAACAGTCCGTACTCACCGTCACTGTCGTCTGCGACTCTCCCCACGGTGATTCCGGCCGCTTCGAGTCGTTCGGCCAGGGTGCTGAGGTCATCGACGCGGAGGTTGAGCATGAACGGCTGGTCTGCCGGGAAATAGTCGGCGTCATCAGAGAACGGCGCGAACACAGTGCTTCCCGCGGCCTGTTCCCACACGGTGGTTTGGCCTGCGTCGATGCCGAGATGCTCGCGATACCACGCGGCTCGCGCGTCTGGGTCCTTGCTGCGGAAGAACAACCCGCCGATCCCGACAACACTCATCATGACCTCCCATCCCGACAACTCGCCAGCGCAGAGCCCCAGGTCAGAACCTGCTGGTCACGCCTTCTCAAGTCGATGCTAGGGCCACAGCGGCCCTAAAAGGAGGGTGGTCTCGGCTGCGGCGGATCAGACAAGACCGCCCGCAATACCTCGCCGCTCTCTGTGTTCGCTGCAGCCCTCCGCCGGGTCACCAGCGGCTTTAGCAACACCGCCTAGGGCCGGGAGGCATCGATTCAGCCTCGGGCCATGACCTCTGCAATCCGGTCCGCGTTGCCCCATACGCCGGGGGAGTCGTAGGGGCGATCGGGGAACGCCCCATACTCGAGCGAGATGTCGAGGCCGTTCTCCGTGATGAACTCCTCGACCTTGTCGGCGAGGGACATGGGGGTGCCGGTTGAGCAGTTGATCGCGCCCGTGATGTCGGTAGCGTCGACCAGGGCGGCGATCTGGCGTCCGAGTTGCTCGACGCGGATGAAATCGTACAGGTTCTTGCCTGTCGTAAACGGGAAGGTGCGTTCGCCTCGGTCCGAAGCCTCCAGTAGCTTGCGGAAGATGGAGCTGTTGCGCCGGTCGTCACCGTAGATGTAATACGCGCGGGCCCACGCTAAAGACGTGTCTTCGGGTAGAGCGAGCGGAAGTGCACGCCGGAGGGCGTCCTTCGCGATGCCGTATTGGGAGAGAGGGGACGTCGGCGTCGATTCGTCAATCGCCCCTTCCCAGTAGCCGATCTCGTGCATCGTGCCCAATGCGACGATCCGATTCGTGCCGCTGTCTGCGAGGCGGGTGAGCAAGTTGTAGTGGGCGGACAACTGTGACATGTGCGCGCGAGAGTTGTGCAGGAAGCCGTCCTTCCACGCGAGATGGACGACCGCACCGGTGTCGCTGTCCCACTGGGTCATGTCGACATCAGGGGAGAGAATGTCGGCCTCGACAACCCGAGCACGGGAGTCGAGCACAGCAGTGCCCGCAAGACGCACGATCGCGGTCACGTCGTGCCCTCGATCGAGGAGTGCTGTGACTACGTGGGGGCCGAGGTAGCCGGCAGCGCCGGTGACGATGACGCGAGTCATAGGAGGTCCTTTCGCAGATCGTGCCCTAGACGTCAGGCACGCAACCAGGCTATTCGACGTCGAACCCGACTCACCTGCGCGGCCGACGCACGTTCCGCAGGTATATTGTTCCAGTTGGCTGACGTAGGTGGAGCAATTGGACACGACTGAACGGTTCGCCCGTCTGGCCGAGACCCCGTTCGTCTCGACGGACTCGCGAGGTCTCCAGCTTCCGGTCCGCGGAGGCAAGGTTCGAGAGATCTGGGAACGTCGCGACCTTCTGGGTTTGCTCGTGCGGCGGGATCTGAACGCGCGCTACAGGGACAGCTTCTTGGGGTTCCTCTGGACGCTGATACGCCCGCTGGTCCAGTTCTTGATGTACTACCTGGTACTCGGCCAGTTCCTGCGCGCCGCGGAGGGGATCCCGCAGTTCGCGATCTTCTTGTTCTCAGGGCTGACGATCTACAGCTTCTTCGCTGAGATGGTCTCCGGAGCTACGACGTCGATTCTCGCCAATGCGGGCCTGGTGAAGAAGATCTACCTACCTCGCGAGATCTTCCCGATGGCAAGCATCGGCGCGGCGGGGTTCATGTTCCTTGTGCAGACCCTCGTTCTCCTCGGGGGGGCGATCGCTTTCCAAGCATTGCCTGCGCCGACGCAGATGCTGTGGTTTTTCCCCGCTGTCGCGCTAATGCTCATCTACGGTCTCGCGCTGGGACTGCTGCTTTCGGCCCTCAACGTCTATTTGCGGGACGTTCAATATGTGACCGAGGTTGTGCTGATGCTCGCGATGTGGGGATCGCCCATTGTGTACGCATGGACGATGGTCGGTTCCTCGTTCCATACGCTCGGCCTGCCAGGATGGGCACTCGAGGTATACACCAACAACCCGATCACACTGGGTGTCTTGGCGTTCCGGAAGGCGTTTTGGGGTGCCGGCGGGCCGGGCGACTACCCCGCCGATTTGTTGCTGCGCATCGGAATCGCCGGGGTCATCGGACTCGTGTTGCTCGCAGTCGCCCATCGGGTCTTCAACCGCCTTCAGGGCAACTTCGCGCAGGAGATGTGATGGCTGCCGAATCAAGAACAGGCCCCGTCGTTGTCGCGGTGCAGGATGTTTCGAAACAGTTCGTCGTCCGGAAGGACAACTCCCTCAAGGAACGGGTCGTCCACTTTGGGCGCCGAGGTCGGACCCATCGGCAGGACTACACGGCTGTCGACGGAGTCTCGATCGAGATCGCGGCGGGTACGACGGTCGGTCTACTTGGGCCCAATGGCTCGGGGAAGAGCACGCTGCTGAAGCTGATCGGCGGCATCGTGTCGCCGACGTCGGGGCGTGTTCTCACACGGGGGCGCACGGCGGCGTTGCTCGAACTGGGCGCCGGATTCCACCCCGACCTGACGGGCCGTGACAACGTCTACCTCAACGCGTCGATCATGGGGATGTCGCGGGCCGAGACGTCGGCCCGCTTCGACGAGATTCTCGCCTTCAGCGGCATCGGCGAGTTCATCGATACTCAGGTCAAGTTCTACTCGTCTGGAATGTTCGTTCGGCTCGCGTTCGCTGTCGCCGTCCACACCGATCCGGATGTGCTGCTCGTCGACGAGGTTCTTGCAGTCGGAGACGAAGCGTTCCAGCGCAAGTGCATGGAGCGGATCGCTCGCTTCCGGGCGGAGGGGCGCACTATCATCTTGGTCTCGCATTCGGCAGCGCAGGTTCAGGAGCTCTGCGACCGCGGCATCGTACTCAACAACGGGGAGGTCGTCTTCGACGGCGAGACCAATGCTGCGGTCTCGGCTCTGCGTGATGTGCTGGAAGGACGCCGCGTCGGAGAGCTTCCGCCGCCGGAGCCCACCAAGCCGATCGAGGTCACTTCGATCGAGGTACTCGATGAAACCAAAGCGCATCGCAAAGTCATCCCATCGGAGTCGCAGATGACGGTGCGTGTTCATGTGCGCGCGATCGAGCCTCTGCCTCGCTGGGCTGTCGGGTTCAGTATCGACACGCCCGCCGGGCAGATGGTGCTCGCGTCTAATACTGAGCGGCTCGGCGTGCAACTGGGCCGGGTACCCGCTGGTGACTCATTCTTGGATTTCACTATCGACAGGGTGCATTTGGGAGCTGGCGAGTATTACGTCAACGCCAACGTCTCTGAGTTGATCGACATTGACTCCCATGTGCTGTGGCAGGGGGCTTTGTTCACTGTGGCTGGGGACAAAGCGAATCTGGGCACTGTCGCCGCTCGTATCGCCGTCAGCGAAACGTCGGGCAAGTAGGGTACGAGCCCAAAGAGGATTGGAGTCAGCTGCGCCGATGCACTGTGAGGTTGTAGATGATGACTTCACCGCGCCTCAAGAGTCCCACAGCGGTGCAGACGATTCTCTGGTGCGATTTGAGTCTGCTCCGCAACCGCTTCACTAGGGCGCGGTCTTCTGCATAGCGAGAAGCGTCAGCGGCGCTGCGGACGCTCTTACGTTCGTCGCGGATCGCTCCGAGGCCATAGGCAGCCCGCCATGGGTTGATACCCTGACTTAGCGCGGCCTCGAATGAACTCGCATGAGCATGCACGATGTCTGAGTAGTAGGACGTTGACTTTGAAGCATGCGACACGCTGTCGCCATGCTGAAGCCATAGGTACAGAGGGTCGGAGCACGACGCGACACGGCGGGCGCGCCCGTAAATTGGCATCGCGACGGCGACATCCTGCGCGAAGCGTCCAGCAGGGAAGCGAAGGCCATCGAAGAGCGCCGCACGGTACAACTTGCCCCAGTTGGCCTCGCTGAAGTAGCGAAGCTCACATCGGCCAAGTGTCCGAAGCGTCAGGCTGAAGACGTGCTGATAGGCCCAGGCGGGGTCCTGGAAAACCGTCACGTCGCCTGCAGGCATGTCCGCCGACGCGCGAAGGAGCGCGTCGGCGGAACTCGCACCCACGTTGATCCACCGACACATCGCGATATCAGCGTCAGACTCGCGCGCAAGCTGAACGAGGCGCGTGATCATTTCGGGCACCATTAGGTCGTCGTTGTCGCAAAACGTGATGTAATCGCCTGTTGCGTGATCGAGCCCCGCGTTCTGGGCAGTGGCGATGCCTGAGTTCGCTTGGTGCACGACGAGGACGCGATCATCGACTCGTGCGAGCGCATCGCAGATGGCTCCGGACTCGTCCGTCGAACCGTCGTTAATCAGGATGATCTGCAATCGCGTGTATGTCTGTCGGATGATCGACTCGACACACGCTCGAAGATAGCGTCCCGAGTTATAAACGGGGACGATGATGCTGACGGTCGGGTCTTCCAGAGTCTCGGCGTTCATCAGATCGATGATCGCATAGGCTTGAGTGTGCTCTCGACGAATGAACCCGGTACGACGTCGTGGCCCTGGCGGGCCTTCCTGATCGCGTTCGCCCTTTCTTTCGCCGTCCTCGCGGCGTGGTCTGTCGCGAGCCCGCACATGGCTTCCCCAGATGAACCCGCACATGCGGTGAAGGCTGCCGCAACCGTGCGTGGCCAGTTTCACGCGGATGAGACCCAATATCGGGCGGGGCGCGGGGACTTCCAGGTTCCCGAGCTGTTCGCTCAGGCATGGTCGCAGCCGTGTTACGCGTTCCATCCCGATGTCACCGCGGGATGCTCCCCGCAGGTGACGGGCGAACTCGATAAGATCGTGGCCGCCACCTCTCATGTCGCGCGGTACAACCCGATCTACTATGCGTGGATCGGCATCCCGACGTTGTTCCCGCTGTCGGAGCACACCTTCACTGCGATGCGGTTGATGAGCGCGCTGTTAAACGCGGCGCTGGTCGGCCTTACGTTCGCAGTGCTGGTTAGGTTGCGCAGGCCCCTCCTTCCGATCGCCGGAACGCTGGCAGCGTTGACCCCGATGACATTCTTCATCGGCGGATCGATGACTCCACAAGGTCCCGAGGTCTTCGGATCCATGCTCACTGCAGTCGCCCTGCTGGCCATCGTCTTCGATCCGCGCGGGGCGCTTCTCGCCCAACGTGCATGGATGCTTCTGGCGGGGGCGACCTTCTTCGTTCTCGCACGCGGGCTTAGTCCCGCATACCTCGCGTTCACAGTCGTCGTCGTGATCCTCGTCGCACCGTCACTCGCAACCGTCGGCAGCGTGATCAAGGACCGCCGATTCCGGTGGCCGCTCATTCTGTGTGCCTCCGTCTCAGTCGCTGCCCTCGCGTACACTCTGAGTTCCGGCAGCCTTGCGCTCGGAGTCGTCTATCCCGATCCTTCGCTCACCGCTCGTGACGTGGTCGTGGGGATGCTGCGGAACACCGACTACTACCTTGAGCAGATCCTCGGCGTTTTCGGCTGGGGGGACACCCACCTGCCGATGTGGCTGCTGATCCTTGTCGGCGGGGTTGCGGTGTTCGTGGGCGTGTTCGGATTGGCGCTCGGCGGGGCGCGAGGACGTCTCGTTCTCTTCGGCATCCTCGCAGCTTCGATCGTCGTCCCGATTTTGGCGCAGGTGATGAGCTATAAGGACTCCGGCATGGTGTGGCAGGGGAAGTACGTGCTTCCGATCGCCATGCTGGCGCCTCTCGTAGCTGGCTTCCTCGCTGAGCGGCAAGAAGCGGTGTCATTCGCGTTGGGGTCTCGACTTCTCCGCGTGCTGGCGTGCGTCTTCGGGGCGTACGAGACGATCGCTATCGTCGTGAACATTCATCGCTACATCAACGGTGCGAACGGTCCGTGGTTGGAGCTCGTGCCTGGCGCATGGCATCCGACCGCTCCTGCGTGGCTGACGGTCCTCCTCGTCGCCACGGCATGCGTGGGCGCGACAGTGGCGATCGCGCGGTTCAGTAGCCGGCTTACTTTGCTGAACGAGTTTGGAGCGACGGAGCTACGTACTGCAGATAGTTCAAACGGCTGAGCTCGCGCCGCGACTTCAGGACACCGTCGAGAATCAGCCCCGTCATCCAGGCCAGGAAGGCCAGCAACGTGATCCCCAAGGAGAGCACGGCGGTGGGCAGCCGGGGCACGAGGCCGGTCTCGAAGTACTCCAAGACGACGGGCATGCCCGTGATCAGGCCGGCGAGCAGCAGCAGGGTACCCACCAGGCCGTAGAACATCATGGGGCGCTCGTGTCGGATCAGACCGATAATCAATGACAGGATCCGAAACCCGTCGTGGTAGGTTCGCAGCTTGCTCTCGCTGCCGTCGGGACGGTCTTTAAAGCCGACTGCCACCTCCGTCTGTGGGACGCGCAGGCTCATGGCGTGGACGGTCAGCTCGGTCTCGATCTCGAACTCCCGGGACAAAGCCGGAAAGCTCTTGACGAAGCGCCGAGAGAACACGCGGTACCCGCTGAGCATGTCGCTGACGGGGGATTTGAACACACTTCCGACAAACCAGTTGAATCCGCGGTTGCCCAGTTCGTGGCCGGGCCGATAGGCGGTGGTGGTCGTCTGGCGACGGACTCCCAGCACGTGGTCCAACGGCCCCGACTGGAGCGTCGCGATCATCTGCGGCAGGTCCGCGGTCGCGTAGGTGTCGTCGCCATCGATCAGGACGTAGATATCGGCGTCCACGTCTGCGAATGCGCGGCGGACCACGTTCCCCTTGCCCTTCAGTGACTCGCGGCGCACAATCGCGCCCGCGGCGGCCGCAACGGCAGACGTGGCATCTGAACTGTTGTTGTCGTAGACATAGATGTCCATCTCAGGGACAGCGGCGCGGAGGTCGGTGACCACTTTGGCGATTGCGGCCTCCTCGTTGTAGCAGGGGACGATCGCAGCGATGGTGGGCGATGGCGCGGTCACTCGTGGTTCTCCTCACTAATGCGCCGCACAGGCGGCGCGAGCGGCATCCAAGCTATCATGGTCGGTCGGTTGCACTTTGCGGCCGACCAGGGGGAGTGGATGTCAGAACGGTCCGGGCTTGAGGGCCTCATCAAGCGCACCGGGGCGTTCCTTGCGGTCGGTGGTGTCGCATTCGTCGTGGACGCCGTCGTTTTCAATCTGCTGGTGTTCGGCGTCGGAGGGGGCGGTCCGATGCACGAGCTCCCGGTGCCAGCCAAGATGATAGCCATCGTCGTCGCCACGGTTGTCACCTACGTCGGGAATCGCTACTGGACGTTCGGTACCCGGTCGATTGAGCGCAAGGCCTCGCGTTATGTCATCTTCATCGTGCTAAACATCATCGCGATGTTGCTGCAGCTGGGCTGCCTGGCGTTTTCCCGCTATGTCCTCGGGCTGGAGGGGCCCGTCGCCGACAACGTTGCGGGCACCTTCGTCGGGCAGGCGGTCGCGACGGTGTTCCGGTTCTTCACCTACGACCGATGGGTGTTCCCAGACAAAGGCACCGCGGGCCGCGCGGCGCTCGAATCGGGTTGACGCGAGATCTCGCCTATGCTGGAGGCCGTCGCGAGGCCGGAAAGGGCTGATCATGGATCTCCTCATCGTCGGATCTGGCTTCTTCGGCCTCACCATTGCGGAGCGTGCCGCCGCAGCGGGCCGCTCGGTTACGATCATCGATCGCCGCCATCACCTCGGCGGCAATGCCTACAGCGAGAACGAACCCGTCACGGGGATCGAGGTTCATCGGTACGGGGCGCATCTTTTTCACACTTCCAATCGGGCAGTGTGGGAGTACGTCAACAGGTTCACATCGTTCACGAACTACGTGCATCGGGTGTATACGAACCACAAAGGCGTCGTCTTTCCCCTGCCGATCAACCTCGGCACGATCAATCAGTTCTTTCGTGCCGCCTATTCGCCAGATGAGGCGCGCGAGCTCGTCCACGGGCTCGCAGGCGAGTTCGACTCGCGCTCCGCGCAGAACCTGGAGGAGCGCGCGATCGGCCTTATCGGTAGGCCGCTCTACGAGGCGTTCATCCGGGACTACACGGCGAAGCAGTGGCAAACCGACCCGAAGGATCTCCCCCCGGAGATCATCAGCAGACTTCCTGTCCGCTATACGTACGACAACCGGTATTTCAACGATACGTGGGAGGGGCTTCCCTCGGACGGGTACACCGCATGGCTCGAGCGTATGGCTGACCATCCACGAATTGACGTTCGCCTCTCGACCGACTACTTCGACCTATCGCAACCACTCAACAAGCGCTCCACGGTCGGGCAGGTCCCCGTCGTCTACACCGGAGCGGTCGACCGTTATTTCGATTTCTCCGAGGGTGAGTTGTCCTGGCGCACGCTGGATTTCGAAGAGGAAGTGCTCGACGTCGGCGACTACCAGGGCACTAGCGTCATGAACTACGCAGACGCCGACACCCCCTTCACGCGCATCCATGAGTTCCGGCATTTCCACCCCGAGCGTGCGGATCGGTACCCCGATGATAAGACGGTAATCATGCGCGAGTACTCACGATTCGCGTCGCGTGCGGACGAGCCCTATTATCCGGTGAACACTCCTCTCGATCGGCAGCGGCTGATCGCGTATCGCGATCTCGCCAGGGGAGAGGCTGGGGTGTACTTCGGTGGACGGCTCGGCACCTATCAGTATCTTGACATGCACATGGCGATCGGGTCGGCACTGTCGATGTGGAGCAATCAACTGGCTTGATCGGAGATACGTTGATCCCTCGTGCTCTTATGATGGTGTCCCTGTGGGTCGCCGCAGTTCTTGTCGCCGCATCGTGGATCGCGTTCCCCGGTCCCGCGTCCGCGGCCGTCGACGAGTCGCCTCAGGGCGACGTATCGGTGGTCGTCGCCGATGACGGGCTCGTGCAGGTCGTTGGCTGGGCTTTTGACAGAAGCGACTTCGGGCGCGACGTACGCACCGTCATCACGGTGAACGGTCTGACGTTCTCGACGACGACGGCGTGGCGCCCCTCCCCGTACCTCTGGCCATACGGGGTGGCCGGTCAGCATGCGTTCTGGACGGCTTTCCGGCTCGCGCCAGGGCAATACGACGTCTGCGTCACGTGGACCAACGTGGGGCCGGGATCCGATACTTCTGCCCCATGTTCGACGGTCGTCGTGTCTGACGCACGTTCGGCGAGTTCGCCGCAGGGAGACCTCTCGGTCGTGGTCGACGATGCCAACGCGCGACTCATCGTGCTTGGCTGGGCTTTCGACCATTCTGACCTCTACGCGTCCATCGGAGTCGATGTCTTCGTGGACGGTGTCTCACGGGGAACGTGGACGGCTAGCGGGGCTAGCCCCTACCTCGCGCCCTACGGTGTTCCTGGGTCTCACGCTTTCTTCGGAGCCGTAGGCATCGGTTCGGGGGGTCACCGCGTCTGCGTCGTCGCACGCGACCGACCACCAGGCGGCGATGCGATCATCGGATGCCGTGATGTGACTGCATCGGTGATCACCTACGACCCCGAGGGAGCGCTTCGGGTATCGATGAACGGCAACGGGTCGATCAACGTGACGGGCTACGCGTTCGATCGCAGTGACCTCGGCTCGCCGATCCAGGTCGGCGTGTTCCAGAGCGGCACCTTGACCGCAGCGCCCGTTGCATCCGCGGCTTCCCCCGAGATGGCGCCGTACGGGCTCGGCAACCGCGGCGTCGACGTTCGGCTTCCGCCGATCACGCGAAGCGCGCCGATCTCGGTGTGTGTGATTGGCCTCAACATCGGAACGGGGAGCAACCAATGGTTGGTCTGCACGGACGTCGACCCGCGCGGAACCAGGCCGGTCGACGATCAGACGAGCGCTGGTAGCCTGACGGTTCTCGTCAACAAACGCACGCCGCTGAACCCGCGCCAGTATGCTCCTCCGCTATGGCCGATGTCCGCGCTCGGTTTGGGGGGTGGCGAAATGCTGCGCCCCGAGGCTGCGGTTGCCATGCGCGATCTCGCGGGGGAGGCTGGACGATGGGGCATCCCCTTGGCGGCGACGAGCGGGTACCGCAGCTTCACCAGTCAGGCCGCGATCCATGATCGATTCGTCCGTCAGCTGGGGCGGGATGCCGCCGAAGCGATCTCCGCCCGGCCCGGGTATTCCGAGCATCAGACCGGACTCGCGATCGATGTATCCTCGCCGGGAGCGGGATGCGATCTCGTCGAGTGTTTCGGCTCGACCGCGGCGGGTCGCTTCGTCGCTGACCACGCCTGGCAGTTCGGGTTCATCGTGCGCTACCCGCAGGGGTACACCGGCATCACCGGGTACGACTACGAGCCATGGCACCTTCGCTACGTCGGGAGGGACGTCGCGCGCGAGATGCACGACGGGGGTGTTGCGACTTACGAACAGTACCTCGGGCTGCCCGCTGCGCCCGGGTACTAGGGTGTGTTGCTAAACCCATTGGAGGGTCGCGGCGAGGCAGATCGCGGAGTGGTAGTTCCGGGCGGTCTTGTCTGAGCGCATCGCGATACCGCGCCACTGCTTGAGCCTGTTGAAGCAGCGTTCGACGACGTTGCGGCCCTTGTAGCGTTCCTTCTGCTCGCGGCCGAAGTCGATCGGACGGCCGGGGTTCTTCCGACGGTGGGCGATCTGGTCGTCGCGTTCGGGGATCGTGGCGGCGATGTCGTGCTCACGCAGCCAGGCCCGGTTCGCCTTCGACGGGTAGCCCTTGTCCGCGAGCAGCCGGTCCGGCCGCGACCTCGGCCTGCCGGTGCGGCCGGCTACGCGGACCTCGGAGAGCGTGTCGATCAGCATGCTCGTGTCCGCCGCCTGCCCCGGCGTCAGCACAAACGCGAGAGCCCGGCCTCTCCCGTCGCAGACCAGATGGTTCTTCGTCGTCAACCCGCCGCGGGAGCGGCCGATCGCGTGGTCAGGAGGCTCCGGCCCGAACTTCTTGTAGTTCGACCGAGCCCCCTGTGTCCCGGCGGAGGGTCGCGCCGTGCTGATGCACGCGCACGATCGTCGAGTCGATCGACGCCACCCAGTCCAACTCGCCGCGTTGATGCGTGAGGGACTGGACCTTCTCGAGCACGCGCGCCCAGACGCCCTGCTCGGACCACCGGTTGAACTTCTTGTAGATCGTGTTCCAGTTCCCGAACCGCTCCGGCACCTCCCGCCACGGAGCCCCCGTCCGATACCGCCATGCGGTCGCCTCCACCACCGCACGGCGCTCCAGCGGCGGCCTGCCCGTCGCCTTCGGAACAGGGAACAACGGGCCGATCACAGCCCACACCTCATCGGAGATCTCAGTAGGCGCCACGCTTCAAGCGTCACCCGCGCGCCACAAATCAACCTTTAGCAACACACCCTAGTGCATCTATCAATCTCAGGATGGCTTTACCGCAGCTGCCGTGGTCCAACGAGAAGCCGTGTGCGATACTTGGGGATTCGAACGGCCGGCGCTCGGCACCCAGCAGAATGGAGCGGCGATCATCGCAGGCAGGGTGGGATGGATGGACTTCCTCCGAGGAGTGGCGATCCTACTGGTCTTGCTGCATCACGCGATCGATCTTGCGGCGATGTTCTCGGGCGTGGCCCCGCCGGACGCTGTGATGATCATCGATGTGGGTGCGCTTCCTTACAGGATGCCTCTTCTGGTCTTCCTCTCAGGGATGCTGTTGCCCCGGTCTCTAGAAGCATCTCCAGGGCGCTACTACCTCGGTAAACTACGGCGAATCGTCTGGCCAAGCTTCGTCTGGGTACTCGCCTACGGAGCAGTCGCAGGCATGGAACAGCTGAGTTCGTGGAAGCTCTGGCTCGGCGGAACGTGGCTGTGGTTCCTGTGCTATCTCGCTGTGTTCTATGCCATAGCGCCATTGCTTCGCCGCGCGCCCGCGTGGCTGGCACCCGCTGCTGCATGGGGCGCATCCGTGCTTGCACCTTCAACGCATTGGACGCAGTTCTTCTTCCTTGCCGCATTCTTTTTCGCAGGAGACGCGATTTGGCGTGTTCGGCGCTATCTACAAGCGTGGGATCGGCCTCGCTGGCGGTGGCCAGCGGCGGCAGTTGCGTTGGGATACGCAGCCTTCTACGTCGCCCAGATTTACGATGAGCGCGTGCCGATGATCTTCGGTCATTTCGATCCGTTGGTCGCTCCCATCGTCCTCGTGGCGATAGGGGGCCTCATCGTTACGGCGCGCGCTGTCCCGAATGTCGCGACGCCCTGGACTCGATTCTTGGGCCGAAACTCCATCGTCTACTATGTCAGCCATTTCCCCTTGCAAATCGCCTGGACGATGTGGCTCGGTTCACATGAGGTGTGGGCGTGGGAATGGCACATCCTCGGAGGGGTCGCCCTGTCGTTGGCAGTCGGAAGCGCGCTAGTCTTCCTTCGCGCGCGCAGCTCGCTTGTAGAGGCACTTTTCGTGCTTCCTTTACCAGCCCGATGGGTCAATCGGGTGGCTTTGATTCGCTCGAGTCAGCAACGGGTGACGTGAGCCGTTTTCAGAGCCTCTGGCCGTCTGTTCGTTGCGCGGGCGGCCGCGAGTACGAGTGGGGTCAGTCGCCGGCCACCAGCGGCGGCATCGGCTGCCATGAGGCATCCTTCGCGATCTTGCGTCCGTCGCTCAGCCCCCGGAAGAGGTTCGACGTGCCGCGAACGGTGCGCTCGACGAGGAGCAGTCGAATGAGCTCCTTGCCGAAGGTGAGGGTCGTTCCCAGGCCGAACAGCACCGGGTTGTAGACGCCGGCTGCACGGTAGTAGCGCTTGATGATCGCGCGGTTGCGCATGATGTAGTACCGGTACGCGTCGCTCGACGCGTTCATGTGACGGATGCCCATGTCCCACTGCTTGATCTCGCGCGTGCGCCGCAGCACGAACTCGTTCACGATCACCGAGGTGGTCACGCGAGAGGCCAGCCAGCCGTAAGTCTGGTCGTCCCAATAGATGAAGAACCGCGGATCGGGCAGACCGATCTGCCCGACGATGTCGCGGTGGATGAACATGCCCTCGAAGCATCCGGAGTTCATCTCCTTGTATCCCGAGGCGTCGAAGCCGCTCGGCGCGAACGGGATGGGAATGCCCATGCGTTCGGCGATGCGGTACTGCCAATAGAACTCGCTGCCGTCGAAGTCGTAGCGCCGGCCCTGGATCGACTTGAAGCGGGGCGCCCACGCGCCCATGCGCGCGAGGCCGTCGGGCATGACCTCGACGTCATCGTCCATCACCCAGATCCACGTCGAGCCGAGCTCGTACGCGACGCGCATGCCCTCACTGAAACCGCCCGACCCACCGGTGTTGGTGTCGAGGCGTCGGTAGACGAGCTCAGTGCCGAGGCGGTCTCGGTACGACTCGACCAGCTCGGTCGTGTTGTCGCTCGACGCGTTGTCGACGATGACGACGTGACCGGGCTTCGGATCCATCGCCGTGATGCTGTCGAGCAGGCGGGTGAGCAGCGCCGAGCGGTTGTACGTCACGATCGCGATCGTCGCCGTTGCGGGGTCGAACGGCTGCCCGTCGGCGGGGGGCTGCACGGTAGAAGCGGTGGCGTCGTCGGAGGGGGACGGCGAAGAAGAAGGGAGCGACATGGCACAGCGATTGTACCGTGGCGCCTCTGCGCCGACGGTGTGAGCCGAACCGCTCAGCGCGCCGCAGCGGCCGGTTCGCCCTGCTCGGCGACGAGCCTCTGTTCGGTCGGTCCGCGGCCGATCAGCGGGGCCTGCTTGATCTTGAAGGCGAGGAGGATCAGGAAGAACCAGCCCCAGCCCATGAGCGGCGACGACTCGCTGAGCCCCTGCACGAGCAGCACCGTGGCGGTCAACGCCGACACGAGCGTGACGGGCGAGTACGGGCGCGTCGCGACGAGGTCCCAGCGGGGGCGGTCGACGGCGAAGAACCAGGATCGCCAGGTGAACGCGAGGGTCGTCAGAGCCGTGCAGAAGACGCCCACGGCGCCGAGCTGGAAGAAGATGTCGACCCACATGTTGTGCGCCTGCATCACCGTCTCGCCTTGATCGACGATCCAGCCGTCGAACTGCGGATCGGTCGGAACCCACGGTGTCGAGAAGCCCCAGCCGTGCAGGGGGTGCTGGACGGCGCGTTCCCACACCTCTCCCCAGATGCGTTCGCGCCCGCTGAGGTCGGACGATCGATCCAACAGCGAGAACACCCACTGTCGGCCCCAGAAGAGCACGCCGATGAAGAGCACGCCGACCGTCGAGAAGAGGGCGTACCAGCGCGCGCGCTCCCGCGGCGTCTGGGCTCCGCGCATGAGCACGATCGCGGCGAAGACGAGGAGCACACCGACCGCGGCGAGCGTGGCGGTCGCCGAACTCGCGCGCCAGAACAGGAACGCGGCGAGAGCGAACCATGCGATCAGCGTGCCACGCCGATGCGCGCGCGAGGCGTACCGCACGGCGAACACGATCATGGCGAGCAGCGAGACATACGCGAGCGAGTTGGCATCGCCGAACAGCCCCTGGATGCGGTCTCCGTCGAACAGGTGATCTCGCGACCAGAAGACGACGGCGAACTCCACGTGACCGCTCGGGCGCTCGAAGCCGGGCAGGATGGGTCCGCCCCAGACGAGGGCGACCCACAGCTCGAAGGCGATCGACAGTCCGAGGATCCATTTGAGGGCGGATGCCATCGCGCGCACGATCTCGCGCCACGTCAGCACCGAGCCGACGAACATCGCCTGCGCCGTTGTCGACAGCAGCAGCACGAGGGTCAGCATGGTGGCATCCGGGTACGCCGTCCAGGTGAGGGATGCGACCGCCCAGGCCACGTACAGCAGCGCGAACCAGGGCAGGCGGCGCCACTGCACCTCGGGGCGCAGTCGCACCCACAGCGCCAGCGAGACGAGAGTGGATCCGACGGCGACGATTCCGGCGCCGGTGACCCCCACGGCCATCAGCCACGAGGTCCCACCGAGTGCGGCCGCCATGACGAAGACGCACCATCCACGAAGCAGCAGCTGCCCGGTCTTCTCGCGGATCGGAGCGGACGGCGGCGCCGCGACGGGGTGGTTGGTATGCACGGGCATGGTGATATCAGGGTACCGTGGGCCGCCTCTAGGCTGAGGGTCATGCTGATCCCCATCTCGAACGTCCCGCGTGATTACTCCTGGGGGTCGACGGAGCTGATCCCCGCGCTCCTCGGCCGTACGCCCACCGGCGGCCCCGAGGCGGAGATCTGGTACGGCGACCACCCGGGCAACCCGTCACTCGTCACGGGCGGCTCGGGACAGACTCTGGATGTCGCCCTCGCCGCGGCGGGGGAGCAGCCTCTTCCCTACCTTCTGAAGCTCCTCGCGGCCGGGTCGTCGCTGTCGATCCAGGCCCACCCGACGAAGGCTCAGGCCGAGGAGGGATTCGCGCGCGAAGAGGCGGCCGGCATCGCCCGCGACGCCGCCGATCGGCTCTACCGAGACGACAACCACAAGCCCGAGATCATCGTCGCCCTCAGCGACGAGTTCCACGCGCTCGTCGGCATCCGCGAGCTGGGAACGACGCGTCGGCTCCTCCACGTGCTCCTCGACGCACAAGGTGAGACCGGCGGTGCACTCGCGCATCTCGACGCCCTCCTGTCGACCGAGGACGAGACCGCGGTCCGCAACGCATTGGAGTGGGCGCTGACCGAGGCATCCGCCGCCGACGTCGCGCAGTTGACGGCGGCCCTCGACACCGCCACGGGCGACTCGTTCGCCGCCGAGGTCGCCTCGCTGCGCGTCGCAGCCGGCGACTTCCCCGGTGACGCGGGCCTGTTCGTCGCGCTCCTGATGAACCTCGTGGTCCTGCGCCGCGGCGAAGCGCTGTTCGCGCCCGCCGGCGTTCTGCACGCGTACCAGTCCGGCCTCGGCGTCGAGCTGATGGCGGCGAGCGACAACGTGCTCCGCGGCGGCCTCACCCCCAAGCACGTCGACGTGCCCGAGCTGCTGCGCGTCCTCGACCCCGCGACCGGGCCTGCACCCCTGGTCGAGCCGCAGGTGCTCGAGCCCGGCGTCGAGCTGTTCGCCCCGCCGGTGCCCGATTTCGCCCTGGTGCGCGCCGAGCTCGAGGGTGAGGGGCACCGGATCGCACGGCGCGGCCCGGCCATCGTCCTCGCGACCGTCGGTCGAGTCACGGTCGCCTCCGCAGGCGAGTCCGTGCTGCTCGCGCCCGGTGAGGCTGTGTACGTCGGGGGAGCGGACGACGACCTCGTCCTCACCGGCGCCGGCGAGGCCTTCGTCGCCCAGCCCGGCGCACCGATCTGACGCCCGCGGCGACGACCGTCGCGCGGGCGCGACACGCCGATGACGCGCCGTGAAGGTTCAATGACGCCTTGAGGGTTTACGATCCGCGACTTGACCCACGGGAATGACAGAGGTGTAATTATTCCCAACACGCGTGTTGTGTGCGTCGAATCGAGAGGGAAGAACGATATGGCCGAATACCGTTCCGGGGTTCCCGACAACTGGTTCGTCGACCCGGTGAACCTCGGTGTTCCCGGGGTGCGCCGTCCGGCGGAAGCCGATGTCGACGCCGCCCTCGCCTGGCAGGCGGACGCACTGTGCGCACAGACCGATCCCGAAGCGTTCTTCCCTGAGAAGGGCGGCTCGACGCGCGACGCCAAGCGGATCTGCACCACGTGCGACGTGCGCGACCAGTGCCTCGAGTACGCCCTGCAGAACGACGAGCGCTTCGGAATCTGGGGCGGACTCAGCGAGCGCGAGCGTCGCAAGCTCAAGCGTCGCGCCTGAGCGCGGCCCTCATCACCGCCCGCTGAGAGGGGCCGGCGCCCCTCGGCAGATGCCGGTCGGGGACGATCCGCGGGGTTCGGGCGTGGCGGTTTCGGTCACATAGGTGACCCGCTTAGGCTGACGGGGTCATGCCCTCCCGAGTTCACGCGTTGCTGGTCGTGCGCCCCGAGGGGCGCGCGTCCGCGGACATCCAGCTGCAGCGGACCCTCGACGCGCTCCGTGCGCAGTCGCGTCCGGTCGATGCGCTCACCATCATCCTGTGCGACGCGGATGCCGCGGTGCATGCCATCGCCGCCGGTTCGACCGCCGAGGCCGTGGTCTCCGCCGATCGCGGCACGAGCTTCGCCGATGCCCTCGCCCTCGGCTCGCGCCGGATGGACGGGGACGCGGTCTGGATCCTCAGTCAGGATTCCTCGCCCGAGCCCGACGCCCTCGCCCGGCTGGCCGGCGCTCTCGAGACGGCACCGTCGGTCGCATTCGCGGCGCCCAAGCTGGTGCGGGCCGACAAGAAGAAGCGGATCGTCTCGCTGGGCGTCTCGATGACGCGATTCGGTCGCACCATCGGTCTCGCCGACGGGGAACGCGATCAGGGGCAGCATGATGCGGGTGAAGACGTGCTCGGGGCGGACGTTCGCGGCATCCTCGTCCGGGCGGATGCCTGGAAAGGCCTGGGCGGTCTCGACCGTGCCCTCGCCGGGGCCGACGAAGGTCTCGACCTCGGCGTGCGTGCGCGCCTGCGCGGAGGACGTGTCGTGCTCGCGCCGACGGCGATCGTGTCGGTCTCGCGCCACGAGACCTCGCCGATGCGCACCGCCTACCGTCAGCGCACCGCTCAGCTTCACCGTCGCCTGACCTACGCCCCGGTTGCCGCCGTGCCGCTGCACTGGCTGAGCCTGCTGCCGCTGGCCGTGCTGCGGACGATCATCGCCCTGCTCGAGAAGCGCCCGTCGCGGATCCTTCCCGAATGGGGGGCGGCCGCCACCGTCCTGGTCCGTGTCGCCGCCGTCGCGCGGACGCGCCACGGCATCCGCACGACGCGCCGCGTCTCATGGGCGCAGCTCGCGCCGTTGCGCGTCACCGAGCGCGCGTTGCGCGAACGTCTGGACGATGCGGGATCGGCAGACACGCATCGCGCGGAACTGCGCTTCTTCAGCGGCGGGGGTGCCTGGATCGTGCTCGGCGCCCTCGTGCTCTCCGTCGTGGCCTTCCTCTCGCTGGTGACGTGGCCCGTGCTGGGTGGGGGCGCTCTGGCACCCCTGCGCGCAACGCTGGGAACGCTCTGGGCGGATGCCGCGTACGGCGCCCGACCGCTCGGCTGGGAGACGATCGGCCCGGCCGACCCCTTCAGCGCCGTGATCGCCGCACTCGGCTCGCTGTGGCCCGCCGCCCCGTCGCGCGTCATGGTCGCGCTGTGGCTGCTGGCGATGCCGCTGGCGGCGCTCGGCGGCTGGTTCGCCGCGACGCGGTTCAGTGACCGTGCGGTCGTCCGCGCACTCGTGGCCGTGGGATGGTGCCTGGCGCCGAGCCTTCTCGACGCCCTCATGACCGGGCGTCCGACGGTGGTCATCGCCCACCTTCTGCTGCCGTGGCTGGTCTGGACCGCGACCGTGGCGCATCGCTCCTGGAGCGCCGCCGGCGTCGGCTCGCTCATCGCCGCCGTCATCGTCGCCTGCGCCCCCTCTCTCGCCCCGGCCCTGGTGCTCTGCTGGGCGATCGCCCTGCTCCTGACGGCGACCCTGGCGCACGGCCGAGGAATCGCCCGCGTGCTGTGGCTCGTCGTTCCGGCCGCCGTCGCGTTCGCGCCGCTCGCCTGGCGGCGTGTCACGACGGGCGACCTGTGGTCGCTCCTGGCCGATCCGGGCCTGCCTCTCGGCGACCCCTCCGGCACCGACCTGCTGCGTCGACTCCACGTGGCTCTCGGCTTCCCCGGGGCCGACGGCTGGGGTGCGCTGAGCGGTCCGCAGATCGCGCTCTGGACACCGCTTCTCGTCGCGCCCCTGCTCGTGCTCGCGCTGGCCGCCCCGATCATCGCCCGGACGCTGCCGGCTGCGATTCTCGCCGTCGCCGGTCTCGGCGCCCTCGCGACGGCCCTCGCCGCGATCGGCGTATCCGTGGCATCCGACGGCACGTCCGCCGTCACCCTCTGGCCCGGCGCCGCGCTCAGCCTGTACTGGCTCGCGGCGCTCTGCTCCGCCGCGCTCGCGCTCGACGCGCTTCCGGATCGGGCGCGCGTCCGCGCACCGCTCGCCGTCCTCGTCATGGCGACCCTCGCGGTCAGCGCCGTTCCGGCCCTCACCGCCCTGATGCGCGGCACGGCCACCATCTCCGCGTCGTCGACGAGCACGCTGCCCGCCTACGTCGAGGCAGAGGGACGCGACGGGCTCGGCACGGCGACGTTCGTGCTGACCCCCGCCCGCGACGGCGCCGTGGTGACCGACATCGTCTGGGGATCGACGGCCGCACTGGGCGGCCAGACGACGCTGCGCTCCGCGCGCCTCGCCGCCGATCCGGGCGACGAGGTCTCCTCGGCTCTCGCGGCCCAGCTCGTCTCCGACCCGAAGGGATCGGCGGTGGGCGAGCTCGCCGCGCACGGAATCGCCTACGTCCTCCTCACCGATCCGACGTCGTCGAGCGCGGATGCCGCAGCGAGCATGCGTCTGCAGGCCGAGGCATCCCTCGACCAGCGCGACGATCTCGAGATCGTCGGCGATACCGCCAAGGGCAAGCTCTGGCGCGTGACGACCCCCGTGCAGGAGCGGCCGCCCGTCGACTCGGGTCGCGCCTGGCGTATCGCTCTGGTGCAGATCGGCGTCGTACTGGTGGCGCTGCTGCTCGCGGTGCCGACGCGCCACTCGCTCGCCGAGGCACGACGCCG
Organism: Microbacterium dextranolyticum; assembly: GCF_016907295.1. NCBI lineage: Bacteria > Bacillati > Actinomycetota > Actinomycetes > Micrococcales > Microbacteriaceae > Microbacterium > Microbacterium dextranolyticum. The sequence goes on along the minus strand of NZ_JAFBBR010000001.1, from coordinate 2,387,102 downwards.
GCCGCGCGTCGTCGGACGTGACCGTGCGGCACGCCCCGGGGGGCGCACTCCCGCGCGTGCGATGAGAAAGACCCCTGCTATCGCCGCGTCGGAGGCAGGCGCCCCCGAACCCGGCGCCGAGCCGCAGACCGATCCGCAGGCCGACACCGAGGGAGGCTCGCGATGAGCTCGTCCCCCCGCACCCGCGCCATCGGATACGTCGTCGGGGCCCTCGTCACGGCCGCAGTCGTGGCCGCGGCGGGCGCCGTCATCGTGTTCGACGCCCCGAGCGTGACCCGCGACGTCGTCGCGGTCGACGCCCAGCCGCCCGCGGCCGAATCGGTCGCGGCGTGCGTGGGACCGCTTCTCGCGAGCGGCCGCGACTCGACGCAGGCCGCACTGCTGACGGATGCCGCGGCGCAGGCCGTCACATCCGGCGTCGCGTCGGGCGGTTCCGAGGCCTCGACTTCGCTGACGCAGACCGATGTCGCCGCAGGCGAGGGTGCGACGGTGGTGAGCGCGCCACCGGCATCCGACGGCACCCGCACCGATCTGTCCGCTGCCGGCTCGGCGCGTGTCTCGGCGGCCGATCTGAGCGGCTTCGCGGCCTCCGCGTGCATGCGCGCCCAGCCGGAGACCTGGCTCGTGGGAGGTGCGGCGACGACGGGCGCCGCCGACCTGGTGCTGCTCGCCAACCCGGGCGATGTGCCCGCCCTGGTCACTCTCACCGTCTACGGTGCGACGGGGCGCACCGCTCCGGCAGCGGGCAAGGGTATCGTCGTCGCGGCCCACTCGCAGCGCACCGTGGCCCTCGCCTCACTCGCCCTCGGTGAGGAGAATCCGGTCGTGCACGTGGTGTCGTCGCAGGCGCCGGTGCGCGCCGCTCTGCAGACGAGCTTCACGCGCGGCCTCGTACCCACCGGCGTCGACCAGGTCTCGGCGGCCGGTGCGCCCGCGACGACGCTCCTGATCCCGGGTGTGCCGGTCGTCGTTCCGCCGGGTGATGCAGGAGCAAGCAACGTCGCCACGAGCCTGCGCCTGGTCGCGCCGGACGGCGCCGGCACCGCTACCGTGACCGTGGAAAGCGGTGCCGGTGCCGTGCAGACCCAGTCCGTGCCCCTGATCGCGGGCGTCCCCCTGCATCTGGACCTCGGGAGTCTTCCGGTGGGCACGTACACCGTCCGGGTCGCCGCGACGGTGCCTGTGACCGGTGCCGTCTGGGCGACCACCGGCTTCGGGCAGGGCAGCGATTTCGGATGGTTCACGCCGGCGCACCTGCTCGGCGAGCCGGCGCTCGTCGCCGTCGCGGCGGGGCCGTCGTCGAGAATCACGTTCGCAGCTCCCGATGGCGCCGCGGAGCAGGTGACCCTCAGCCGTGCCGACGGAAGCGACGCGCGGCAGATCCCGGTGCCCGCCGGAGGCTCGGCCACGGTACCCGTCGACGCCGACGCGGTCTATCGTCTCTCCTCCGAGTCGGGGCCGTTCGCCGCAAGCGTGTCGTACGCGGCGAACGGTGCGATCGCGGGGTACTCCGCGCAGCCGGGCGACGCTGCGACCTCGGCGATCGTCGTCCGCCCCCGCTGACGGCGGCGCGGGGCTCCGTGCACCGGGCTGTTTCCACAGGGTTCTGCAGGCAGGGCTCCTCAGGCAGGGCTCCTCAGGCAGGGCTCCTCAGGCCGGGCTCGGCTCTCGAACGATGCCCCGCTCCGTCGCACGTCGAAGCTTTACGCGCCCGCGTCCTGCCTGACGGCGCGTCAGAAATAGCGGAACCGCTCCGGCCCGAGATCCCACGGATCCCGGTCGAGGTATTCGGCGGCCGCGCGGAAGACGCACCCCTCGATGGCCATCCGACGGTGCAGGTCGTCCTCGCGGTGCAGATCGCCGAGCCGTTCGATCGGCAGGCGGTAGAGCACGATGAGCTTGCGGTCGGTGTCGATGCTCCACCGCGGGATGCCGTCACGATCCGATGCGGGCGGCATGGCGCCGACCTCGAAGCGCACCTCGCGCAGTTCGGGCCACGCGCTGCGGAGGAATTCCGCGGCGGTGCCGACCGAGAAGTCGAAGCGCTCCTGGCGGGTCTCCAGCGGGAGCAACGGCGGGCGGACGACCGGGCTGCGATCCTCGCGCCCGTGGCGTCCGTGCCGCGCCGGTCGGTGCCGCGGGGTGCTCGTCGCGCGCCGCCTGATCATGCGTTCAGTCTAGGTTGCCGGGCCGGTGCGAGCCGATCGAGGCGCGAGGCCGGCGTCGTTTCGAGGTGCGTGCGGCGCGGCATCCGCGTGACCCGGGTGCACCGCCCTAGCGTGGACGTGATGCGAACCAGACTGTGCTCGAAAGTGGGCTGCGCCCGCGAAGCGGTCACGACCCTGACCTACGACTACGCCGACCAGATGGCCGCAGTCGGTCCGCTCGGCGCGGCCGGCGACCCCCACGCCCACGACCTGTGCCGCATCCACACCGAGCGTCTCTCGGTGCCCAAGGGCTGGCTCGTCGTCCGGCACGAGACGCTGCGCGTCTGATCCCTCCCGGCCGCGCGCCGTCGGCACCCCGTGGTGGCCCCATGCGGGCGTGGAGCACTGCACGCCCTGAACTTGCGTGCCGCGGGCGACGGATGCACACCCATGCGGCTCGATGGTCTCGGAGATCGATGCGGACCCGAGGAGCGAGCGGCGAGCTGGGGCCGCATCGCGCCACGTGTTCGAGGTCTCGTGCTCTCGGTGGCGCGAACTCGCCGGGTGGTTGGGGGTCTCGTGCTGTCGGTGGGTGGACGTCGCCGGGTGGTTGGGGGTCTCGTGTTGTCGGTGGGTGGACGTCGCCGGGTGGTCGGGGGTCTCGTGTTGTCGGTGGCGCGACTTCGTTCGGTGGTTGGGGGTCTCGTGTTGTCGGTGGCGCGACCTCGTTCGGTGGTTGGGGGTCTCGTGCTGTCGGTGGCGCGACCTCGTTCGGTGGTTGGGGGTCTCGTGTTGTCGGTGGATGCCGAAGAGTGCGACCACACGCGACCCGCAACGCGCGCGATTTCGGCGGGACGCTCAGGCTGCACGAGGTACACGAGGTACACGAGGTACACGAGGTGCTCGAGGTGGATGAGGTGCTCGAGCTGCCCGAGGCTGCTGAGGTGACCGACCTCCGGCCGGCGCCGAACGCCGCGGTGCCTCCCTCCCCAACGGGTTGTTCGCCGAATCTCTCCACGAGATCTCGATCCGGGCAGAGACACTCGGATGCCTCGCCGCACACTGGGGGCGTGAGCAGCAGACCTCGGGCGTTGCCGGCATCCCTCGGCGTGAGCTTCACCTGCGCGGAGGCCCTCGCGCAGGGCGTCAGCCGGAGAAGGCTGCGCGCCGGCGACCTCGAGACTCCGTTTCGTGGCGCGCGGCTGATCCGTTCTGAACCGGACCCGTTCGACGCGCCGGGCGGTGTTCCGTACGCCCAGGACAGGGCGATCGGAAGCGAGCTTCTGCGCCGGGCATCCGCATACAGCGCCGTCGCGCCCGCGGGGATCCTCTTCGTCGGAGCGGTGGCGTTCGCGGCGCACGGACTGCCGTTGCGCTCTGAATGGAAATGCGCAGCGCTGACCGTCGGCGTACACCCGCCTGCGCATGCGGCTCGTGCGCAGGGCGTGCGCGGGGTCAAGATTTCACGCCGACTTGTTCGCGTTGTCGATGTCGGAGGTCTTCCCGTCGCCGACGCTGTCTCGGCGTGGGCGCTCAGCGGTGTCTCACTCGACCTTGACGCGCTCACTGTCATCGGCGACGCGATCGTGCGGGTGCCCCGCGATGCGTACGGGCGTGCATGTCCGGAAGCGCAGCACGCGACGATCGACGATCTGCGCGCGGCTGCGCTCGTGCCGTGGCGGCGCGGTCGTGAGAACCTGCTCGATGCGATCGAGCTCATTCGCGTCGGGAGCATGTCGCCTCTCGAGACGAGATTTCGACTCGCGGCTGCGCGTGCGGGGCTTCCCGAACCCGAACTCGATGTGGAGATCTTCGACCGGCACGGCGCCAGGATCGGGATCAGCGATGCCGTGTACCGCGGCCACCGTGTCGTGGTCGAGATCGAAGGTCGCCAGCATGCGCTGAACGAGCGTCAATGGAACCGTGACCTCGACAAGTACGCCGCGCTCGCCGCCGCCGGATGGGAGGTCGTCCGCATCACGGCGCGGCATCTCGACGGCGACCGCCCGCGAGCAGTCGAGATCGTGCGGGATGCCCTCGCGAGGCATCCGCTCGTCTGACGCAGCGCCCGGGGTCGCGACTCTCCGCGGCATGCCGAGCGCGGGGAGCGACGTCGTCGTGCGTCGGGTGTGATCTGAGGCCGTCGAATTCGGGGCCGTATCTGTTCGTCTGCCCGGTTGTTCGAGGTCGTCGGGGGACTCGCTCGTGCGTTCCGGGGCGGCGCGATCCGACCCCGCACTCGCACGAGGTCGCATCTGCCCGTGGCTCCGTGGCTCCGTGGCTCCGTGGCTCCGTGGCTTCGTGGCTTCGTGGCTTCGTGGCTTCGTGGCTTCGTGGCTTCGTGGCTTCGTGGTTCGTGGTTCGTGGTTCGTGGTTCGTGGTTCGTGGTTCGTGGTTCGTGGTTCGAGGTTCGGGGTCGCCTCTGGTCGTGCGCCCGGTGGTTCGGGGTCGCCAGAGGCCGCACCCGTCCATCCCGAGCGGCCTCACGCGACCCAGAACCCGTGTGGGGCCGTGTCTCGCGGGTGTTCGAAGTCCGGGGTTCATCGGGGTCGCCTCTGGCCGTGCGTCCGGTGGTTCGGGGTCGCCTCTGGCCGTGCCCGCGGTGGCTCGGGGGTTCCCCCCCCGTCCTCCTGCCCGAGTTCGGGGCCGCACGATGTCGGGTGCGCGAGGGTATGAGGTCGCCAGGTGTCGCGTGCGCGAGCTTCGAGCGGCACGACGCGACCCCGAACCGCTGGGCGGGGCGGGCGGGCTGGGCGGGGCGGGGCTGGGCGGGGCGGGGCTGGGCGGGGCGGGGCGGGGCGGGCTGGGGTGAGGCGGGAGAGCCCCGAGGCCCGCATGGCGAAACGCGACGAGAGCCTCGCGGGGAGGCAGGGGGAGGCCGCACAGGAAAGATGTCCGGCGCGTCAACAATCATCGAACGAGGGATGTCCTTGTTTTGATGAAGTCAAAACAAGGGTAGACTCGCAGCATGCACGACGTCAGCATCTCCGAACCCGCAGCCGAGGCGCTGCGACGGGCGGGGCTGCGCGTGACCCGGTCGCGCACGGCGGTCTACGACGTCCTGCGGGATGCCCCGCATGCAAGCGCCGACGAGGTGTTCTCGCGCATCGCGGAGAGGATGCCCGGCACCAATCGCCAGTCGGTCTACAACGCCCTCGGGGACTTCGCCGACGCCGGCATCGCGCGGCGCATCGAGCCGGCGGGGCGTCCGATGCTCTTCGAGCTGCGAATCGACGACAACCATCACCACCTCGTCTGCACGTCGTGCGGCGCGGTGGTCGATGTCGACTGCGCCGTCGGCGCCGCACCCTGCCTCGAGCCCTCCGACACGCACGGTTTCACGGTCGCGTCCGCCGAGGTCACGTACTGGGGCATCTGCGCCGATTGCGCGGCCGAGCCTCACGCTGCGACCGCCGCGCCCGGAACCGCGTGACCTCAGGCATCCGCACCCCACCGACCCACACCCGACCCCATCCGTCATCCGAGGAAGGAACAGCATGACCGAGCACGACCCGAGCACCGCCGGTATCGGTGAGGATGTCACCGACATCGACCAGTCCGTCACCGTCAGCGACACCGATGAGGCCCGCGCCGAAGAGGCGGCGACCTGCCCCGTCATCCACGCGCAGCCGCACCCCACGAGCGGTTCGGCGAACCGCGTGTGGTGGCCGAACCAGCTGAACCTGAAGATCCTCGCGAAGAACGCTCCGGCGCGGAACCCGCTGGCCCCCGACTTCGACTACGCGGCCGCCTTCGCCACGCTCGACCTCGACGCCGTCAAGAAGGACATCGCCGACCTGCTCACCACGAGCCAGGACTGGTGGCCGGCCGACTTCGGCAACTACGGCCCCCTCATGGTGCGCATGGCGTGGCACTCGGCGGGCACCTACCGTGTGACCGACGGCCGCGGCGGCGCCGGCGCCGGCATGCAGCGCTTCGCCCCGCTGAACAGCTGGCCCGACAACGTCGGCCTCGACAAGGCGCGACGCCTGCTGTGGCCGGTCAAGAAGAAGTACGGCCAGGCGATCTCGTGGGCCGACCTCATGATCCTCACCGGCAACGTCGCCCTCGAGACGATGGGCTTCGAGACGTTCGGCTTCGCCGGCGGACGCCAGGATGTCTGGGAGTCCGACGACGACGTGTACTGGGGCCCCGAGACGACCTGGCTCGGCGACGAGCGCTACTCGGGCGACCGCGAGCTCGAGCGCCCCCTCGCCGCGGTGCAGATGGGCCTCATCTACGTCAACCCCGAGGGCCCCAACGGCAACCCCGACCCGCTGGCATCGGCGCGCGACATCCGCGAGACGTTCGCCCGCATGGCCATGGACGACGAAGAGACGGTCGCGCTGATCGCCGGCGGTCACACCTTCGGCAAGACCCACGGCGCCGCCCCCGACTCGAACCTCGAGGGCAACCCCGAGGCCGCGGGCCTCGAGATGCAGGGCCTCGGCTGGAAGAACAACAACGGCACCGGCAAGGGCGACGACCAGATCACGTCCGGCCTCGAGGTCACCTGGACCTACCACCCGACGCGCTGGGACAACGAGTTCTTCCACATCCTGTACGCCTACGAGTGGGAGCTCTTCCAGAGCGCCGCGGGCGCCAACCAGTGGCGTCCGAGCAACGGCGGGGGCGCCGACATGGTGCCGCTCGCGCACTCGAACGGTCGTCGCGAGCCGCGCATGCTCACGAGCGACCTGGCCCTCCGCGTCGACCCCGCCTACGACACCATCTCGCGGAAGTTCAAGGACGACCCCGAGGCCTTCTCGAAGGCGTTCGCCCGTGCGTGGTTCAAGCTCACCCACCGTGACATGGGCCCCCTCGCCCGCTACCTCGGACCCGAGGTGCCCGCCGAAGAGCTCCTCTGGCAGGACCCGGTGCCCGCGCCCGCCGAGACGCAGATCACGGCAGCGGATGCCGCCGAGCTGAAGAAGCGCGTGCTGGCGTCGGGCCTCACCGTCTCCGAGCTCGTGGCGACGACGTGGGCCGCGGCATCCTCGTTCCGCGGCAGCGACAAGCGCGGCGGCGTCAACGGTGCACGCATCCGCCTCGCACCGCAGAAGGACTGGACGGTCAACAACCCCGCCCAGCTGCAGAAGGTGCTGTCGGTGCTCGAGCAGATCAAGGCCGAGTTCGACGCGTCGGGTGTGACCGTCTCGCTCGCCGACCTGATCGTGCTCGCCGGCAACGCGGCGGTCGAGAAGGCGGCGGCGGATGCCGGGGTCGATGTCGAGGTGACGTTCCACCCGGGCCGCACCGACGCCACGCAGGAGCAGACCGACGTCGAGTCGTTCGGCTACCTCGAGCCCGCCGCCGACGGTTTCCGCAACTATCAGGGCCCCCTCGCCCCGATGCCCGCCGAGTACCACCTGGTCGACAAGGCGAACCTGCTGACCCTGACCGCGCCCGAGATGACGGTGCTCGTCGGCGGCCTGCGCGTTCTCGGCGCGAACTGGGACGGATCGGACCACGGTGTGTTCACCGACCGGGTGGGTGTGCTCACGAACGATTTCTTCGTGAACCTGCTCGACCTCGGCACGACGTGGAAGCCGCTCGACCCCGGCTCGCACGCCTTCCGCGGTGCGAAGGACGGCTCCGGCCAGCCGGTCGGGATCGGCACCCGGGTCGACCTGCTGTTCGGGTCGAATTCCGAGCTGCGCGCCCTCGCCGAGGTCTACGCCTCGGACGACGCCCAGGAGAAGTTCGTCCGCGACTTCGCCGCGGCGTGGGGCAAGGTCACCGAGCTCGACCGGTTCGACCTGCACCGCTGAGGCCGAGCGCATCGCTGAGGCCGCCCATCTCTGGGTCCCGACCCAGCGATGACGCGTCGGCGGTGACGCCGTCAGACGACGAGGCCCTCTCCCGGATCCGATCCGGGAGAGGGCCTCGCGTCGTGTGGCGGCCGTTCGGTCTCAGCGAGCGGTGCGCTCGAAGAGAGCGCGGTGCCCGAAGCCCGCGATGAGTCCGCCCACGATCGGGAAGACGAGGAACACCCACAGCTGAGCCAGCGCGTCGGGTCCGCCGTAGATCGCGGCGGCGAGCGAGCGTGCCGGGTTGACCGAGGTGTTGTCGATCGGGATCGAGATCAGGTGGATGAGAGTCAGAGTCAGGCCGATCACGAGGCCGGCGGTGGTCGCGTTGCCGCGGGTCGCGTGCGTCACGCCGAGGATCACGAGGACGAACACGGCGGTCAGGAGCACCTCGACGATGATCGCCGCGCCGAGCCCGAACCCGCCGGGGGAGTGCGCCCCGAACCCGTTGCTGGCGAATCCGCCGGACTGTGCCTTCGAGAGCCATCCGTCGGGACCGAACAGCCCGATCAGCACGATGACGCTCGTGGCGAGGACGCCGCCCACGAGCTGGGCGATGATGTAGCCGAGTGCGTCCCGCCAGGGGAAGCGGCCCGCCGCGGCGAGGCCCAGCGTGATCGCGGGGTTGAAATGGCCGCCCGAGATGGGCCCCCACGCGTACGCGCCGGCGACGACGGTGAGGCCGAACGCGAGCGCCACGCCCACATACCCCACACCGACCGGGAAGCCGTTCGCGGCCAGGCCGTTGTTGGCGGCGAACAGGGCCGTGCCGACGCCGCCGAAGACGAGCAGGAACGTTCCGGCGGCTTCGGCGATGAGTTTGGTCGACGTCGCGGGAGCGTCGGCCGACGCCGGCGGCGCCGGCGTGTGGGACAGCTCGGTGGGATCGATTGGCGTGTCCGGGCGCGGATCACTGCTCATGACGGGTTCCTTTCATCGCGGGACGCGTGTGATCGTGATTGTCCTCCACCCGGGCCGATCCGTGTGGGAGATATGACGGCGCGTATCACGGGGTGCGCGACGTGCCGCGGCGCTCGGCTGGTCTTCAGCGGGGTCCGATACTGTATCCCTGCGTCCTCCCGTTCCCGTGCGGCGAGGATGCCACCGGCACTCAGCCGCCATCGAAGGACGAATCCGCCGCCATGACTTCTCGCATCCTGGTTGTCGACGACGACACCGCGCTCGCGGAGATGATCGGTATCGTGTTGCGCACGGAGGGCTTCGAGCCCGTCTTCTGCGCCGACGGTGCCGCCGCCGTCGACGCGTGGCGTACGGAGCACCCCGATCTTGTCCTGCTCGATCTCATGCTTCCCGGGATGGACGGCATCGAGATCTGCACCCGCATTCGTGCGGAGTCGGGCGTGCCGATCATCATGCTCACCGCCCGCACCGACACCGCCGATGTCGTCCGCGGGCTCGAATCGGGGGCGGACGACTACATCGTCAAGCCGTTCAACCCGAAAGAGCTCGTCGCACGCATCCGTACGCGCCTGCGCCCCGGAGCCTCGACGGAGAGCGAATCGCTGCGTGTGGGCGACGTCGTCGTCGACGTCGCCGCACACGAGGTGCGACGCGGGGCGGATGCCATCGCGCTGACACCGCTCGAGTTCGAGCTGCTCGTGGCTCTGGCATCCAAGCCCCAGCAGGTGTTCTCGCGCGAGATGCTGCTCGAGCAGGTGTGGGGCTACCACTACAAAGCGGACACCCGTCTCGTGAACGTGCACGTGCAGAGACTGCGCGCGAAGGTCGAGATCGATCCCGACAACCCCAAGATCGTCACGACGGTGCGCGGCGTCGGCTACCGCGCCGGCGCGGTCGTCTGACCGGGCGCCGTGGTGTCGCAGACGGGCACCGCGTCGCGGCTGCGCATGTGGCGCGGCGTGTGGCGCGATTGGCGGTCGTGGCCGCGTCGTATCGCGCACACCTGGCGCGGATCGCTGCGGTTCCGCACCCTCGCGGTCACGCTGGGGCTGACCGCGTTCGCCATCCTGGGCGGGTTCGTGACGATGGCCCTGGCCATCCAGAACGACCTGTTCGAGTCGCGCGTGCAGCAGGTGCAAGAGGCGGTGGGACGGGCGACGGCCTCGACCCAGCGCACCCTCTACGCGGCGCAGGTCGACGGTGATGCTGCCGCCCTCCAGGCGCTCATGGACACCGCGATCGGATCGATGACGCGACAGGCCGGCACCGACATGATCGCCGGCTTCCGGGTGTCGAACGAGCCCTCCGTGATCGCGCCGCAGGACTTCGACGGCGGGCTCGACGTCGACATGATCACCGAGGGGCTCCGCACCGCCGTGCAGCGCGATGCCGATCAGCGCTGGTGGCAGTCCATCGCGCTGCCCTCCGGCGACGGCACGGTGCCCGGCATCGTCGTCGGCCAGCAGCTCATCTTCCCCGACGTGGGTGCGTACGAGTTCTACTTCGCCTTCGACCTCGCCTCCGAGGCGCAGACGCTTCGTTTCGTTCAGGTCACCCTGTGGTTGGTCGGGGCCGGGCTCGTCCTTCTCATCGGGGCGATCTCGTGGGTGGTGGTGCGCACCATCACCGTGCCGATCGCGCAGGCCGCCGAGACGAGCGCCCTGCTGGCATCCGGAGACCTCGGCGTGCGACTGCCGGTGCGCGGCGACGACGAGTTCGCGACGCTCGGCCGCTCGTTCAACGCCATGGCCGACAGCATCGAATCCCAAATCAAAGAGCTCGCCGAACTGTCGCTCGTGCAGCAGCGGTTCGTGTCGGACGTCTCGCACGAGCTGCGCACGCCGCTCACCACCATCCGGCTCGCCAGCGACATGCTCAACGATCAGCGCGAGAACTTCGACGGCACGACGGCCCGGGCCGCCGAACTGCTGCACGCCCAGGTGCAGCGCTTCGAGGTGTTGCTCACCGACCTGCTCGAGATCAGCCGGTACGATGCGGGATCCGTCCAGTTGGAGAACGAGGCGACGAGTCTCGCCCACCTCGCCGAGGATGTCATCGCCTCGATGCAGCAGCTGTCCGAGCAGCACGGCAACGACGTGCGGCTGGTCGCGCCGGGGGGATACTCGCCCGTCGACATGGATCCCCGCCGGGTGCGCCGGGTGGTGCGCAACCTCCTCGGCAACGCCATCGAGCACGGCGAGGGGCGCCCGATCGTCGTCACCGTCGACAGCGACCAGAACGCCGTCGCCATCGGTGTGCGCGACTTCGGGCTGGGTATGAGCGCCGCAGACTCGGAACGCGTCTTCGACCGCTTCTGGCGGGCGGACCCCTCGCGTAAGCGCACGATCGGCGGTACCGGGCTCGGCCTGTCGATCGCCCTCGGTGACGCGCGCCTGCACGGCGGGACGCTCGCGGTCTGGTCGGAGCTGGGCCGCGGCACCAACTTCGTACTGACGCTGCCCCGGCACGGGCAGCCGCTGGGCGGCGCCTCGCCGATCCCGGTCGACCCGGGCGAGGACGGTGCGGCGCTCGACGACATCGGGCTGACCCAGCCGATCGCCGTTCCGCCCTCGGGCGGCCGCGAGCGCACGAAGGGAGCGGGGTCATGAGGGGACTGCGTCGTCTGGGGGCGCTGGGGGCGGCCGCGCTTCTTGCTGTGCTGCTCGCCGCGTGCGGCGGGCTTCCCACCTCGGGCCCCGTCAACGCCGGTCAGCCCGTGCCCGACGACGACACGGGAGGGAACGTCATCTTCCTGCCGGACGGACCGAGCAAGGATGCCACTCCGCAGCAGATCGTCGAGGGCTTCATCGCCGCCGGATCCGGGCCGAAGGACAACTGGGGCACCGCGAAAGAATTCCTCGCGCCGAGCTTCCGCGGACAGTGGAACCCGCGCGCCGGGGTGACGGTCTATCGGACGGGCGATCGCACTCTGCAGCAGATCGCGACGAACTCGTTCTCGGTGACCGTGACCCCCACGGCGACGGTCGATGCGTCGGGGGAGCTGTCGACCTGGGACGAAGGTGGCGACGTCTCACTGCCGTTCGTGCTGGCCCAACAGGCCGACGGGCAGTGGCGCATCACTCAGGCTCCGGATGGGATCGTCCTCGATCGCAACCGTTTCGACGTCGTCTACAACAACTACGCGCTGCAGTTCTTCGACCCCACGTGGACCTACCTCGTTCCCGACGAGCGGTGGTTCCCGCGCCTGTACGCGGCGACCAACATCGCCGAGACGCTCGTGAACGGTGGCCCGAGTGCCTGGCTCGCGCAGTCGGTCAAGACGGCCTTCGTCGACGGGGCGCGCCTTGCGCAGGCGGCCGTGCCCGTCGGGTCCGACAAAGTCGCCTCCGTGACGCTGGAAGACGGTGCGCGCGCCCTCGAGCCCGACGTGCGCGATCGTATGCAGACCCAGCTCGAAGAGAGCCTGAAACCCGTCGGCATCGACGAGGTCGACATGATCGTCGGCAGCCAGACCCTGCCGGCGCAATCCGTGCCCGTGCGGCAGACCCGGATCTACTCGCGCCCGCTCGTGCAGACCGCCGATGCGTTCGGGTTCTTCTCGGGCGCGTCGATCGAACGCATCCCCGGCCTCTCGGACGCGATTCCGCCCCTCGGCGCCACCGACATCGAGGTCGACGCCGACCGCACGACGGCGACGCTGCGCGACGGCACGGGAACCGTGCGACGCGTCGACGACAGCGGCACCGTCACGACCGTCGACACCCGCGCCGGCCTCATCGCGCCGACCATCGACCCGCTCGGCTACATCTGGACGGTTCCCGAGAGCTCGCCCGCCGCGGTCATCGCGCACGGACCGGACACGGGTCAGGTCGCCATCACCGGGGCCTGGCCCGGCGCCTCGCAGATCGTGGCGCAGCAGGTGTCGCGCGACGGCACGCGCCTGGCCGCCGTCGTCCGCGACGGCAGCAGCTACGCGCTGTGGGTCGCCGGCATCCTCCGCGATCGATCGAACACCCCGACGGGGTTGGGTGAGCACAAAGTCCTCGCGGTGCTGTCTGGAACCGGTCGCGCGCTGACCTGGCTCGACGCCTCGACGATCGCCGTCATCTCGGAGGCGACGGGCGACTTTTCTCTCCTGACGCAGTCGGTCGGCGGGTTCGGCACGCCGCAGCGCACGCCGCCCGGGATCACCGCCGTGGCCGGCAGCACTCAGGCCGGCGACGTGGAGCTGCGCGACGGGTCGGGAGAGCTCTTCGGACAGCGGGGCGCCAATTGGCAGAGTCTCGCCTCGGGGATCCGCGTCCTCGCCGTGCAGCAGGGGTCGCCGCGCTGACACACCGCGACGCGGCCCCTCCCCACGGCCTGCGCCGGGCAGATCGTCCACCGATCCGCTCGTCCGCGCCCTGCACCGCGGGCGCCGCTGCCAGAGTGAGCGGATGCCTCGCGCTCTCGCATCCGGCCCCCGACCCGCCTCCGGGTCGGCCGCTCCACGATCCCGCCGCGACGTCCGCCCTCTGATCGGCGCCGCCGTCGCCGGAGCGCTCTCGCTCGTGTTCCCGACGTGGTGCGCGGGCTGCGACGCCCCCGATGTGGTCGTCTGCTCGTCGTGTCGCGAGGCGCTCGCGCCCCGTGTCGTGCGGCGTGAGGTCGCGGGGCTCCCCGTCTATGCCGGCGTCGTGTTCGACGGGGCGCCGGCGCGCATCGTCCGTGCCTGCAAGGAAGAGGGGCGTACCGGGCTCGCGCGCGCCCTCGGCCCGGCTCTCGCGGCGGCGGCCGAGGCGGCCCTCGCCCATGTGCCCGGTGCATCCGGCGCGTCGGGTGCGTCCGGTGGCCCGGTACTGGTCGTCGCCGTCCCGACCACGGCTGCGGCGATGCGCCGACGCGGCTACCGGGTGGTCGAGCTGTTGGCTTCGCGTGCCGATCTGCATCCGCAGCGGCTGCTGAGAGCCACCGGGCGCACGGCCGATCAGCGCGCGCTGGGTGTCGCCGATCGCGCGCGCAACATGGTCGGTGCCTTCCACGTGTCGGCGCGCCTGCGGTCGCGGCTGGAGGGGCGCACTGTGCTCCTCGTCGACGACGTGGTCACGACCGGAGCCACTCTGGCGGAGGCCGCGCGCACGCTGCGCGAGGCCGGCGCCGAGGTCATCGCCGCCGCCACGGTCGCCTCGACGCCGCGGATATGGACACACAGCAGACGCACAACGGATGCGCCCGCGATTCCTACGTGACACCCGCCGTCCATCTCGATACGGTGGAGGCCACAAGACGAACCCAGGGTTCTTTCTTGACCGGGAGAACCCCGAACAAGGAGGTCAAGGATGGAAACCAGCATCGTCGGCGTGGGTGTGAGCGTCTCGGATCGATTCCGCACCGTCGCCGAAGACAAGTCCGTCCGGATCGAGAACCTCGCCCCCCGCGCGCAGCGTCTCGACGTCAAGGTCACCCACCGCGCCTACCACAACGGCAGTCGCGAAGAGGAGACCGTGGAACTCACCATCACGGGCAAAGGCCCGGTGGTCCGGGCCGAGGCCACGGATGCCGACAAGTTCACGGCTCTCGACCTCGCGGTCGACAAGCTCGCCGAACAGCTCCGCCGCGCGAAGGACAAGCGTGTCGACGCCCGCAACCACCCGCGCGGACCCAAGCTCGACAAGGGCAGCGGCGCGCTCGCGGGCATCGATGTGCAGCCCGCCTCCGTCGACGTGCTGCGTGCCGTCGCCACCGGCGAGATCCCCGTCATCGGCGACGGCGAGGCCGACGAGGACTACAGTCCCGTCGTCATCCGCACCAAGCACTTCGACGCGGAATGGATGACCCTCGAAGAGGCCGTCGATCGGATGGAGCTCGTCGGGCACGACTTCTTCCTGTTCATCGACGCGCGCACCGATCACCCGAGCGTGGTCTACCGCCGCAAGGGGTGGGACTACGGTGTCATCTCACTGACCGCGAACACTCCGCCGGTCGAGGAGGAACTCGCCTCCTGACGGCGACGAGAGGGGTCGGATGCCGGGCATCCGACCCCTCTCGTCTGCCCGGCGTGCTCAGATGCGCAGCGCGTCGATGACCTTGGCGCGCACGGCGGCCAGGGCGGGGAGGAACCCGGCGACGGCGCCGATGCCGACGGCGGCGGCGAGGGCGACGAGCGCGGCCCGCAACGGGAACGGTGGAGTGTCCTGCAGCGGGGGCAGCACGTTCATGCCGAACAGCACCCGCAGGACGATGATCGCGAGGACGATGCCTGCGATCCCCGCGACGGCCGTGGCCACGACGTTCTCGAACAGCACGGTGGTGAAGATCCGGGCGCTGGTGGCCCCGAAGCTGCGGCGCACCCCGATCTCGCGGATGCGCTGGCGCATCGCCACGAGCTGGATGTTCACGAGCCCGAGTCCGCCCAGCAGCAGCACGAGGCCGGCGATGAGCCCCGTGACCAGCTCGAACAGCTGTGCGCTCTGCCGCACATCCGGGCGCGTCGCCCAGTCCGAGCGAGAGACCGACACATGGACGTCGGGCCCCATCGCGGCACGCAGCTGGGCCGCGAGCTCCGGTGCGATCGCATCGACGCGATCCGGCCCCATCCACATCTCCCACGTCATCGACTGGTCGGCGGGCAACGCCTCGGCGTGCGCCAGGTATGTCTGCGGCAGCAGCGTGACGGTCTTCTGGGTGTCGCCCTGCCACTCGGCCGGCGTCACACCGACGATGCGATACGTGCCGGCCAGGGCATCGGTGAACTCGATCGTGGGGTGGCCGGCGAGGGGCGGCGCGCCGATCCCGTTCCACAGGGCCTCGGTGATCACCACGGGCGGCGCCAGCGCGGCGGTGTCGTCCGCGGTGAACCATCGGCCGGCGAGCAGAGCGGTGCGGTGGATGACCGCGTAGTCGGGGTCGGCCAGGCGCACCGTGACGGGGCGCACGTAGTCCGGGGTCTGGATCATCGCCGGCGCCGAGAGCTGATCGACGCGCCGCGTGACATGCGTCAGTCCGAAGCGTTCCGTCGCGCTCTGCACCGCGGCATCCATCACCGCCCAGTCCATCGCCGCGCCATCGGTGCGCCCCGCTCCGACCGAGATCGTCGCCGCCCGGCCGCCGAACCGATCGGACTGCTCGGTCTGGCTCTGCCGTATGTAGTCGCCGAGGGCGAGCACCGAGGCGATCGCGGCGACCGAGACGGCGATGCCGATGAGGCTCAGCAGAACGCGCAGCTTATGGTGTCGCAGTTCGGCCCAGGCCTCGCTGAGTGCTCCGACGAGACCGCTCACGACGCGCCCCTCGCGCTCGCGGCCATCGTCGCATCCGCCGACTCGGCGGCCCCCGCTGCGCCGACAGCCGTCGTCCGCGTCGCCTCCTCCAGGTCGACGGGGGACAGGATGCCCCCATCGAGCCGGTAGTGCCGGCGCGCCCGCGCCGCCACATGCAGGTCGTGCGTGATCGTGACCAGCGCCGCCTCGGTTTCGGAGGCGACTTCGTCCAGAAGGCTCATCACGGCCTCGCCCGTGTCGAGGTCGAGCGCGCCCGTCGGCTCGTCTGCGAGGATCAGCGCGGGGCGCCGCACGAGCGCGCGGGCGATAGCGACGCGCTGCTGCTCGCCGCCGGACAGCTGCTCGGGCGGCGACGTGAGGCGATGCCCGAGCCCGACCCGCTCGAGCATCTCTTCGGCCAGGCGTCGGCGATGCCAGAACGGGCGCCCGGTGGCGTACCCGAGGGGCATCGCCACGTTGTCGGTCGCGCTGCGGCCGGGTAGCAGGTTGAACTGCTGGAAGACGAACCCGACCTCGCGCCCGCGCAGACGGTCCAGCGCGCCGCGCCGCATCCGCCGTCCGTTCTCCCTTGCGACCGGCTCGCCACGGAAGGCGACCGATCCGGAGGACGGCAGATCGAGCATCCCGAGGATGTTCAGCAGCGTGCTCTTGCCCGAGCCGCTGCGTCCCACGATGGCGACGTGGTCGCCCGCGTCGACGGTCAGATCGATGCCGCGCAGGATGTCCAGGCGCGAGTCGTCGGGAAGCAGGACGTGCCGTGTCACGCCCCGCAGCTCGACGAGACTCACCAGCTCATCCCCGGGGCCTCGCAGAAGGTTCCGCCCGCGCCGTCGTCGTGGCAGATCGGTTCGGTCCCTGTGGACACCCCGGGCACGAACTGGCGCACCGTGTCTCCTTCGGAGAGGCCCTCGACGACCTCGACGGAGGTGCCGTCGCTGAGTCCGAGCTTCACTGCGCGCTCCTCGGCGGCGCCGTCGGTGTCGAGCCACACGGTGCCGGTGCCCGCTCCGCCCTTGACCGCCGTCGTGGGAACCACGAGCACGCCCTCCGCCGACCCGACGCGCACGTCGAGGCGGGCGGTGAGCCCCGCGAACACCTGCTGGTCCGCGGGCACCGCGCAGACGACGCTGGTCGTGCCGTCTTCAGCGACCTGAACGCGCAGACCGGTGCAGGTGAAGGGCGCAGGACCGCCCTGGATGGTCGTCTGGGCATCGGTGGGAGCGCCGACGAGGCGATACAGCAGGACGGGGTCGACCTTGCCGGTCACATGGAATCGGGCGGGCGTGAGCTTGGCCACCTCGGCGCCGAGCGACACCGACTGCCCCGGGACGAGCTCGAAGGAGGACACGTCGCCCGCCTCGGGCGCGGTGATATCGATGCGGCGGTTCGTCTCGACCTGCGTGACGGTGACGAGGGTCTGGCCGGCCTGCACGCTCTGCCCGGCACCGACCGCGACGTCGGTGACTGTCCCCTCGACGGTCGCGCGGACGGTGACGGCGTCATCGCGCGCGACGGTGCCGTTGACTGTCAGCTCCGACGTGAGGTTCGCCCGTTGGACGGGGATCACCGGGCTCGTGACCGCCCCACCCGGAGTGATGGCAGCGGCATCCGTGCGGTCCGGGAAGAACGCGAGCTTCACCAGTGCCGCCGCGATGACGGCGCAGACGACGAGCATCAGCAGGGGGAAGATCCAGCGGCGCCACACGACCATGGGCTCTCCTTACGGGGAAGGGACGTCTGGTCCGAACGTAGGGGAGCCGCGCCGGGGCGGCATCATCCTGAAGGATGATCGCCGGGGTGATGGCGACGAGCCGGCGTGCGTTCGGTCAGCGGTGATCGTCCCCGAAGGTCGCCGCGAGATCCAGCCGACGGGTGAGGAGTTCCTCCCACGACGCGGCGACCTCGTCGACGGTGCGCTGGTTCGCGATCGACTTCCGGCAGAACTCATTCAGGCCGTTGTCGTCGTCGGTGACGGGTTCGCCATGCCAGTGCATCCACGCCCGCGGACCGAAGTACACGTGGAAGAATTTCTGATGCACTTCGAGGAGGCCGATGCGACGTCCCTCGCATTCGACGGTCCAGTGCCTGTTGTTGCCCGCCTGCATCCCGACGGCGACGGCTCTGCCGCCGGGCAGCTCGATCGCCGAAAGCCGTTCGATGAGATCCTCGGCCAGATCGTAGGTCGCGCGGAGCCTGGACTCGGCGGCGAAGCGCTCCTGCCACTGGGTGCTGCGCTCCTCCGGCAGATAGAACTTGTGTCCCCATCCTCGGGAACCGGCGCGGTCGTCGGAAGACTCGGAGCGGGTGCCGGTGATCGCCGACTGTGAGAGGGTGCGCAGGAATGATGCGGAGTCGAATTCGCGGTCCTCAGTGAGGAACACGTCGCGCACGCTCGCCGAGAACTGCTTCATGCTGCGCTGATCCGCGATCGTCCCGAGGCCCCAGCGCTGCATCAGGTCGGCTGCGGCGGCATCGTCCATGCCGAGATCCGCCAGTACGGAAGCCAGCGCGTCGATCCCCCCGACATCCGAGAACACCGCTCCGAGCGCCTCGCCGAAGGCATCCGAACTCAGATCCGTGAACACCGGTGGGAAGGCAAGCTGGAGGCACAGCACGGCGAACAGTCGATCGACGCTCGTCTGGGTGCCGAGAATGCCGCGCAGCAGCATGAGCGTGTTCATCAGGCGCTTGATCGATCGCGGATTGTTCCCGACCGAGCTGCGGATGAGGTCGCGGAAATGATCCCGCTGCGTGTGCGTGAGTTCGATCCCCGCCTTGTCGCAGCTGGCGGCGAGGAGTTCGTCGATCCGATAGTTCGCCACAGGCATGTGGAACGGCACCTGGATGATCTTGTCGAAGAACGAGCGTGCCTTTCTCGCGTCGATTCCGTCGGAGCCGTACTTGTCGCTGACCCCCTGCGCGACCACATCGAAGTCGATCGCGAGCACGAAGACGCAGTGCTCGAGATCGAGGAAGATCTTCAGGGTCTCCATCAGCTCGACGGCACGGCGCGGCTCGAGGCGGTCGAGGTCGTCGATGAAGATCACGATGCGCCCGGGGTCGCCTGCGCCGGAGGGATGGGTGACAGCAGCGCTCACGAGAGATGCGAGGCTGTCGCGCAGGGTAGCGAGCAGGTCGACGACCGATCCCGCGCCGGCATCCCCGGCCGACGGATCGGCGGAGAAAATCTGACCGACGCTGACGCCCATCGTCATGTTGGACGCGACATTGGCAAGAGCGTTGGTCAGTGTCTTCGCGTACGTCGCGGATTCGGTCAGTACTCGCGCCCACCGCTCCCGCGCTCCCGGGCCGGGCACCGTCTTCTCCAGCTCTGCGACGAGCGCTTGGAGCATCATGACCGCCAGCTGGCCGTCGAGGTTGAACTGCGAGTACTGCCACGTGTTGAAGCTGATCGTGAACAGCGGCGCGTGCTCGGACGCGGCCAGGTGGGACACCAGCTCGGCCCGCTGCGCGTCGGAGCGCACGGCCGAGAGTCGCGCCGTCGGCTCCAGCGCCTGCTCGATGAGCAGCATCGTGTTCGTTTTGCCCGACCCCCAGTCGCCCTGGATGGCGAGGGTGAGGGGCGTCGTGCAGTTGCGGATGAACTCGGACAGGCCCTGGATGTACGGCTCGAGACCCAGATGGTCCTCGGGTGCGGGACGGTCGGACAGGCCTTGACCGGTGTGCGGCACGGAAGTCACGCTGGTGACCCTAGCGGGTCTCAGTCCTGCGCCGCCGAGCCGACGCGCGATCAGTCGAAGATGCCGTCGAGGATCGATCCGATGACGAGGCCGCCGAGGATGCCGCTGGCGAGGTCGCCGCCGCCGCTGCGGCGCCCGCCTCCGCCCTGACCGGGCCCGCCCCAACCGCCGTCGTCCGGACGTGACGAATCGATGTCGCGCTGCGCGAGATGCAGCGCCTCGGCGGCGAGCTGTCCGCACCGGCGGGCGTCGGCGAGAGCCTGCTCGCGGTCGTCCTCCTCGATGGGCGTCGCGGCGAGGGTGCCGAGGTCGATGCGCAGACGCTCCGCTTCGGCGAGACGCGTCCGCGCATCCGCACCGATCCAGCCTCGGTGCCCGGAGATCACCGTGCGGGCGACTCCCAGCTGCCGATCGGCGTCGTCGATCGCGTGACGCACGTGCGCCTCCGGCGGAACAGGACGTGCGGCTCTCTCCCGAGCCTTCGCGACAGCCGCGTCGAGAGCGGCGTTCGCGGCGCGCAGCCGCGTGAGCTCGGTGAACGGATCGGGCTTGGTGCCGGCGGGGGCGAGGGCGTCGAGCTCCCGCTCGAGCGCGATCGTGGCCTCCGTCACGGCGGGCACGCTGCGGAACTCACGCGCGGCGGCGAGATCCTGCCGGGAGTCGTCGATGATGGCATCCAACGTCGACTCGGCCCGCAGGGCCTCGATCTCGAACGAGTCGACGGCGTCGAGCAGCGTCGTCGCGCGGCGGCTCGCCTCGATCGCGGTCTCGAGGGCGAGGTTGGCCTGCTCGCGCTGACCGCTCTCACGTCGCGAGGTCGACACGTCGGATCCATGCGAGGCGAATTCGAGCAGCTGGGACGCTTCGCGCGTGTTGCCGGCGATCTTGCGCATCGCATCGGGGGAGTAGCGCTCGGAAAGGCGCGCGAGCACTGCCTCGACCCGGGGGATGCGGGCTGCGTCGCGCTCCACCTGGGCGCGGATGCCGTCGATGATCTCGGGCGCGCGCCGGGCGCGGGCGACCGGCTCGGCGAGGGCCTGCAGGCGATCGTCGAGGAGATCCTCGGCCCAGTCGCACAGCTGCACGATACGCGCGTGCCGGGTGCGCAGTTCTTCGGGCGTGTCGGGGATCTCATCGTGGTTCAGCTGGTTGAGCTGGAACGCCTCTCCCAGGTGCGTGCGCACGGCATCGAGCGCATCGCGCAGATCGCGGGTGGCGTCGCGGCCGAGCTCGAGCTCGGCGAACATGAGCTCGTCTCCGGTTGTTCGCAGGCGCTCGTCCACGGCGACGAGCGCCGCATCGGCACGTCGCCCGAGTTCCGCGTCTTCGTGCGCGCGCTGCGTGCGTTCCTGCTTGCGGGAGCCCCAGAATCCGGCCATGGCTCGATCCTACGGTCGGCGCGCGGATTGCGGCCGTGC
This sequence comes from Microbacterium dextranolyticum, assembly GCF_016907295.1. NCBI lineage: Bacteria > Bacillati > Actinomycetota > Actinomycetes > Micrococcales > Microbacteriaceae > Microbacterium > Microbacterium dextranolyticum. The sequence goes on along the minus strand of NZ_JAFBBR010000001.1, from coordinate 2,365,885 downwards.
CGGAGCCGCGCATGACGCGGAATCCGAGCAGTTCCACAGCATCCGTCGGCGCGTCGCGGGGCGCCGCGCACGCGTAGGTCACGAACGGGTAACATGACACCATATGCCCACCGGATGCGCGTGGGTCTGACGCGCGCCGATCGCGTGCGACGCCGCACGAGCCCGAACGTCTGGAGATCCTCCGTGGCCAACCCTCTCGAGAAACTGCTCCGCGCCGGTGAAGGACGCATCCTTCGGCGACTTCAGCAGGTCGTCAAGGCCGTCGGTGCTCTCGAGGAGGACTACGCACAGCTCACCGACGAAGAGCTGCGCGGCGAGACCGCCGAGCTCCGCGCGCGCCACGAGGCCGGCGAATCGCTCGACAAGCTCATGCCCGAGGCATTCGCCGCCGTCCGCGAGGCCGCCAAGCGGACGCTGGGCCAGCGCCCCTACGACGTGCAGATCATGGGTGGCGCGGCACTTCATCTCGGCAACATCGCCGAAATGAAGACCGGTGAGGGCAAGACCCTGACGGCGACCTTCGCGGTGTACCTCAACGCGATCGCCGCGCAGGGCGTGCACGTCATCACGGTCAACGACTTCCTGGCGTCGTACCAGTCCGAGCTGATGGGCCGCGTCTACCGGGCGCTCGGGATGACCACCGGCACGATCATCGCGGGCCAGACCCCCGAGGTCCGCCGCGAGCAGTACAACGCCGACATCACGTACGGCACGAACAACGAGTTCGGCTTCGACTATCTGCGCGACAACATGGCGTGGCAGAAGCAGGACCTCGTGCAGCGCGGCCACTTCTTCGCGATCGTCGACGAGGTCGACTCCATCCTCATCGACGAGGCCCGCACGCCGCTCATCATCTCCGGCCCCTCGTCGGGCGAGGCCAACCGCTGGTTCGTCGAGTTCGCGAAAATCGCGAAGACCCTCGAACCGGGCCTCGACTACGAAGTCGACGAGAAGAAGCGCACCATCGGCGTGCTCGAGCCCGGCATCGAGAAGGTCGAGGACTACCTCGGCATCGACAACCTGTACGAGTCGGCGAACACACCGCTCATCTCGTTCCTCAACAACTCGATCAAGGCGCTCGCGCTCTTCAAGCGCGACACGGACTACGTCGTCATGAACGACGAAGTCATGATCGTCGACGAGCACACCGGTCGTATCCTCGTGGGCCGGCGCTACAACGAAGGCATCCATCAGGCCATCGAGGCCAAAGAGAGCGTTCCCGTCAAGGCGGAGAACCAGACCCTCGCCACCGTCACGCTGCAGAACTACTTCCGCCTCTACGACAAGCTCGCCGGCATGACCGGTACCGCCGAGACCGAGGCGGCCGAGTTCATGTCGACCTACAAGCTCGGCGTCGTGCCGATCCCGACGAACAAGCCGATGATCCGCAAGGACCAGCCCGACCTCGTCTACAAGAACGAGCCGGCGAAGTTCGCACAGGTCGTCGAGGACATCGCGCACCGTCACGAGAGCGGTCAGCCGGTGCTGGTCGGCACCGTCTCGGTCGAGAAGAGCGAGTACCTGTCGCGCCTGCTCGCCAAGAAGGGCGTCAAGCACGAGGTCCTGAACGCGAAGAACCATGCGCGCGAGGCGGAGATCGTCGCTCGCGCCGGCCGCCTGGGCGCGGTCACCGTCGCCACCAACATGGCCGGGCGCGGCACCGACATCATGCTCGGCGGCAACGCCGAGTTCCTCGCGGTGCAGGAGATGAAGTCGCGCGGCCTCGACCCCGTCGAGACTCCGGAGGAGTACGAGACGGCCTGGGACGAGGTCTACACACAGATGCGCGACACCGTCGCCGAGGAGGCGACGAAGGTCGTCGAGGCCGGCGGTCTGTACGTCCTCGGCACCGAGCGTCACGAGTCGCGCCGCATCGACAACCAGCTGCGAGGCCGGTCGGGGCGTCAGGGCGACCCCGGTGAGAGCCGTTTCTACCTGTCGCTGACCGACGACCTCATGCGTCTGTTCCAGTCCGGTGCGGCCGAGGCGATCCTCGCCCGCGCGAACTTCCCCGACGACGTCGCGATCGAATCCAGCATGGTGTCGCGGGCCATCAAGAGCGCGCAGAGCCAGGTCGAGGCCCGCAACGCCGAGATCCGCAAGAACGTCCTGAAGTACGACGACGTCCTCAACCGCCAGCGCGAGGCGATCTACGCCGACCGCCGTCAGATGCTCGAAGGCGACGACCTGTCGAGCCGCGTCGAGCATTTCGTCGAGGATGCCATCGGTGCTGTGATCGACGACCACACCGGAGCGGGCCACAACGAGAGCTGGGACTTCGACGCGCTCTGGACCGAGCTGAAGACGCTGTACCCGGTGAGCGTCACGATCGACGAGGTCGTCGCCGAGAGCGGCAGCAAGGGGCGGGTCACGCCGGAAGGGCTCAAGCGCGAGATCCTCTCCGACGCGAAGATCGCCTACGCGAGCCGTGAGGAGGCGTTGGGATCGCCCGCGATGCGAGAGCTCGAGCGCCGCGTCGTGCTGCAGGTGCTCGACCGCCGCTGGCGCGACCACCTGTACGAGATGGACTACCTCAAGGACGGCATCGGCCTGCGGGCGATGGCCCAGCGTGACCCGCTGATCGAGTATCAGCGCGAGGGCTACCAGATGTTCCAAGCCATGATGGGGCAGATCAAGGAGGAGTCGGTCGGCTTCCTCTACAACCTCGAGGTCGAGGTGCGCCAGGCAGGCGACGGACAGGTCGAGGCGAAGGGTCTGCAGGCGCCCCCCGTCGAGGCGCAGAAGCTGCAGTACACGGCTCCGGGCGCGGACGGCGAGGTCGAGGTCCGCAACGACCGAGGACAGGTCCAGCAGGCGGCGACGGCCAAGGCCCGCCAGGCCGCCGCTCCCGCGGAGCAGGCGCCCGCCGCCGAGGCACCGCGCGGAGCGTTCGGCCAGCGGACGGATGCCCCGGCATCCGCGCCGCAGAACCGTGCCGACCGTCGCGCGGCCGACAAGAAGAAGTAACCCCACGAGACCTCCCGTGTGTCACGCTTTCGGGCCGAAAGCGTGACACACGGGAGGTCTCGCGTGCTCCCGGCGGTCCACGGTGGAACGATTGGCCCGGGCCGGTGGACGCGGCCCGCTCAGGAGGCGGCGATATCCTGATGCGATGACTCCGCGCATCCTGGACCAATCGAGCAAACTGAAGGACGTCCTCTACGAGATCCGCGGAGCAGCCCTCGTCGAGGCCGACCGGCTCGAGGCCGACGGGCATCGGATCCTCAAGCTCAACACGGGGAACCCCGCGACCTTCGGGTTCGAGGCGCCGTACCAGATCGTCCGCGACATGATCGAGGCCGTCCCGCACGCGCACGGCTACAGCGACAGCCGCGGCATCATGTCCGCACGTCGCGCCGTCGTGTCGCGCTACGAGCAGACGCCCGGATTCCCGCACGTCGACCCTGACGACGTCTACCTCGGCAACGGGGTGTCCGAGCTCATCACGATGACGATGCAGGCCCTTCTCGACACGGGCGACGAAGTGCTGATCCCCGCACCCGACTATCCGCTGTGGACGGCGATGACGAGCCTCGCCGGCGGCACCCCCGTGCACTACCTCTGCGACAACGAGGACGGATGGCAGCCCTCGCTCGAAGACATCCGGGCGAAGATCACCGATCGCACCAAGGCGATCGTCGTCATCAACCCGAACAACCCGACCGGTGCCGTCTACTCGCGCGAGGTGCTGCAGGGGATCGTCGAGATCGCCCGCGAGCACGAGCTGCTGCTGCTCTCCGACGAGATCTACGACCGCATCCTCTTCGACGACGCGGTGCACATCCCGCTGGCGACCCTCGCGCCCGACCTCCTCTGCCTCACCTTCAACGGTCTGTCGAAGACCTACCGTGTGGCCGGGTACCGCTCCGGGTGGCTCGTGATCACGGGGCCGAAGGCGCACGCCTCGGGGTTCCTCCAGGGCATCCAGCTGCTCGCGTCGACGCGTCTGTGCCCCAACGTGCCGGCGCAGCACGCCGTGCAGGCCGCACTGTCGGGCGTGCAGTCGATCGACGCGTTGATCGGGCCGTCCGGGCGGCTGCACGAGCAACGGGATGCCGCGTGGGAGGGACTGTCCGCGATCCCGGGCGTGTCGTGCCTCAAGCCGGCGGGCGCGCTCTACGCGTTCCCGCGGCTGGATCCCGAGGTCTACGACATCCACGACGACGCGAAGCTCGTCTACGACTTCCTCGTCGCCGAGCACGTGCTGCTCGTGCAGGGGACGGGCTTCAACTGGCCGACGCCCGATCACCTGCGGATCGTGACGCTACCCGAGGCTCGCGTTCTCACCGAGGCGATCGAACGGCTGGGCAACTTCCTGTCGTCGTACAAGCAGTAGCGGCCGTTGCGAGCGGACCGCGGCTCAGAGCGCGGCGAGCGACGTCGCCCTCCAACGACCGTCCCATCCCTCAAGACGCACCGCGACGGCGCGCGTGCGAGCCGGGCCGGCGGTGATGACGACGCCTTCGACGACGCCGTCGGCGGGAGAGGACCAGCGCGTCGAGAGGATGCGGTACGAAGGGCGCGCCGGTGCGATGCCGCGGGCGCTGCGGGCCCGGGTCGAGAGGTTCGCGCGCGTGACCAAGGAACGAAAGGCGTCTTCGCCGAGCCACCGTGCCAGCTGATCGACCTCGCGCACACCGGCGAGCACCTCGAGCACGCCGATCGTGAGATTCGCGAGCAGGGGTTCGGGGTCGGGCAGGCTCTCGGTCGACGTGCGTTGCGGAGCGAAGTACTCCTCGACCTCGAGTGCCGATCCCGAGCGCGACGTGCGGCGACCGGGTGCGGGCGGCGGGACCATGGGGACCTCCTCGTGTCGGACCGGCGCCGATGCCGGACCGGATCGTTGCGGGGACGACGCGGGGTGACGTGGACCGAGTACAGCACACGCGGCCCGTCTACGGGATGAGAAAGTCCTCACCTGTGGACAGTGCCCGCGCCCGCCGCCGGTCGTGGCGTACTGTCGCCGCGTGCGATGGGATCGGTTCTTCGAGGACCTGGAGGATCAGCTCGACTCCGAGTGGGAGGCCGAGCGCGCCGCGCTGGACACCGAGGCGGAGCGACTGCGCCTGGCGCGGGTGCCGCTGCGAGACCGCCTCGTGGCGATGGCCCGCGACACGCGAGCGGTGAGCGTCGCCCTGCGAGGTGCCGGGGCGATGACCGGTCGCGTCACCAGGGTCGGGGCTGACTGGTTCGCGCTCGCGGGCGACGAGGCGTCCGCCCGGGTGACGATCGTCCCGCTCGGCGCTGTCGTCTCCGTCGGCGCCTCGCTCGACACGGTACTCGTGTCGGTGCGGGACGCTCAGCCGGGAACGTCGCTCACGCAGCGCATGGGTGTCGGGTTCGTTCTGCGCGATCTGGTGCGCCGACGCAGCGCCGTGACCGCACGGCTGGTGGACGGCACGGCCCTCGACGGCACCATCGATCGCGCCGGTGTCGACCACTTCGATCTCGCGCTGCACGAACCGGGGACTCCGCGTCGCGCGACGAGCGTGACGGGCTACCGCCTGGTGCCCTTCGAGGCCCTCGCGGCCGTGCGATTGGCCGAGGCGGACGATCTCGCCTGAGTCCTCTCGAGCGGCGAGACCGGGCCCGCTCCACATGAGTGCTGCTCCCCGGCGGCGACATCGCCGATCCGTGCTTTCTCACCGCGTGGATCGCGGATCAGTCGCGTCGGCTGCGCCCCCACAGTTCGGGAAAGCTCGCGGCGTTCGATTCGCGCCACAGCGCCATGCGTCGCGCCTCCTCCACCTGGTCGTCCAGGTAGCCCTCGACGCTGTCGGCCTCGATGCGCCATCGGGCGGGGGATCCGATCTTCATGCCGCGCAGACGCGCGTCGAGCACGAGCGCGATCACCTCATCGACGGAGAGCTGGAGCATCTCCGCGACTTCGGCAGGCGTGAACAGGCGCACGCCGTCAGCGGGGGTTTCGGGCATGAGGCAATTATGGTCGCCCCGTCCGACAGCGCGGGCCAGACGTGCCGCCTGTGGATAACGTCGGCGAAGCGCCGGCACGAGCGCCACGATATGGCCATGAGTGAACTCCCCGCCGCGCGTCCGCGGCCCCGTGCCTTCTGGGCCGACATCCGATTCCTCGTCGGTGTCGCGCTCGTGGTGGCATCCGTCATCGGCGTCTGGCTCGTGGTCGCCGCCGCGCGGCAGACTGTGCCGGTGTTCGCCGCCGCACGCACGCTCGTTCCCGGGGATGCCGTCGGCGCCGACGACCTCCGCGTCGTCGAGGTGGCGCTCGGACAGCTCGAGGGAGCGTACGCCTCGCCCGCGACCCTGGCACCCGGCGCCGTGGCGACCCGCACCGTGCCGTCGGGCCAGCTCGTCCCACGAGACGCGGTCGGAGACGCGGCGTCGCTGCGCACGACGACCGTCGTGGTGCGGACATCCACCGACCTGCCTGCCGCGGTGACGCCGGGCGCGACCGTCGAGGTGTGGTCCGCTCCGCAGCTGGAGCGGGGCGCGTTCGACACGCCCCGCATCCTCGTTCCCACCGCGACCGTCGTCTCGGTCACCGCCGACGACTCGATGATCGGCGGCGCCGGGTCGACGGTCGAGCTCGTGATCGGCCGAGCCGAGGTCGCCGACACCCTCGCCGCGATCTCGGGTCGCGCGAGTCTGTCCGTCGTCCCCACCGCGGCGGTGTCGCCGTGACGCGCACGGGCCGGTCGGGCGCCGGCGCCGGTGTCGCTGTCGTCGTCGCGGTCGACGGACGACGCGCTCGAACGCTCGCGGATGACCTGGCCGATGCCGGAGCGGAGGTGCGCCTCGTGGTCGCCGCCGACGCGCCCGCCCAGGCCGCGGCGGACGGTGCCCGCGGACGCGACGCCGCGGAGCTGCTCGGCGAGCTCACCCGCACCGACCTCCTGGTGCTCGCCGCGGATCGACGCACACTCACCGCACCCCTCGTCGAGGCCTGCGACCGGTTCGGCGTCCGCATCGTCGCGCTGTGCGGCGGTGACGCGCAGCGGCGCGTGGCGGCGGCCTTCGGCGTCGATGCGCGCGATGAGGATGCCGCGGCACGGGACATCCTCGGGCCGGGCTCGGCTCCTCCCTCGTCCGGAGCACCCGCGCGTGGACGGATGATCGCCGTCTGGGGCGCGGCGGGATCGCCCGGCCGCACGACGCTCGCCATCGACCTCGCCTGCGAGCTCGCGCGCGGCGGCCGCCACGTCGCCTTGGTGGATGCCGACGCCCATGCGCCGTCGGTCGCGATGGCCACCGGTCTCCCCGACGAAGGGCCAGGTTTCGCGGCCGCGTGCCGGCAGGCCGAACGCGGCACCCTGACGCCTGCGGAGCTCACGCGCATCGCCGTCCCACTCGGGGCGATCGACGTGCTCACGGGGATCAACCGTCCCGCTCGATGGCCTGAGCTCGCGCGCGATCGCGTGATCGCGGCGCTCGAATGCTGCCGAGGGTGGGCCGATGACATCGTCGTGGACGTCGCGGCACCGCTTGAGCGCGACGAGGAGATCGTGAGCGACCTGGCGGGGCCGCGTCGTAACGCGGCGACGCTCGCCGCGCTCGAGAGCGCCGACCTCGTCGTGGCCGTGGTGTCCGCCGATCCGATCGGAGTGTCGCGGTTCGTGCGCGCGTACGCCGAGCTGCGTGCCGTCGTCGGCGCGACGCCGGTGCGGATCGTCGCGAACAAACTGCGTGCGGCGACCCTCGGCATCGATGCCCGCGGCCAGCTGCGTCGCACTCTGGAGCGGTACACCGACGCTCGCGACACCTGGTTCGTCCCGTGGGACCCGAAAGCGCTGGATGCCGCGACTCTCGCTGCCCAGCCGGTCGCCCAGGTCGCGGCGCGATCCGCCTTCGCCGGAGCGGTGCGCCGGTTCGTGGGCGAAGCGATCGATCCGCCGGTGTCTGCGCGCGCGACGCGTCGCGCGGCGACTGCGGTCGAGGCCGACGCGGAGGCGGCTTCGGCTCGTTCGACGCGCCCGTCGCGGCGTCGTGCACGCGCGGCCTGAGCGGCGCCGAATAGGCTGGGCTCGTGTCGACGCTCAGCGATCTCGTGTATGCCCAGGGCCGCTCCACCGAGGCGGATGTCGAGTGGCTCCATCGCCTCGCCGGCGACGGCCAGCTGCTCGCCGACCTCGCCTTCGCGGACATCGTGGTCTGGGTGCCGACCCCGGATGACTCGTTCATCGCAGTCGCCCACACGCGCCCGAGCGGTGCGGCGACCCTCTTCTACCGCGACATCGTCGGAGACCTCGTGCGTCCGCAGTGGCGCACCCAGGTTCGCGAGGCGTTCACCCGCGGGGAGATCGTCGACTCGGCCTCGCCGGACTGGTTCGAGGAGACCCCGACGCGCGTGCGCGCCGTGCCGATCGTTCGCGAGCGCGGCGTCGCGGGGCATCCTCCGAGGATCATCGGAGTGCTCACCCGGCACACCAACCTGGGCGAGGCGCGCACGCCGTCGCGGCAGCAGATCACCTTCATCGAGTGCGCCGACGAGCTGTCGGGCATGGTCGCCTCGGCCGATTTCCCCGACCTCGCCGCTCCCACCTCGCCTCGCCGTGGCGCGCCGCGGGCATCCGACGGTCTCATCCGCATCGATGTCGACGGGGTCACGACGTTCGCGAGCCCCAACGCGCTCTCTGCGTTCAACCGACTCGGGTTCGAAGACGAGCTCGAAGGCGAATCGCTGCTCGAGGTCGCCACGGGCATCCTCCCCAAAGGACGCGAGTTCGATGAGTCGCTGCCCATCGTGATGGCGGGGCGCGCCCCGTGGCGCGCCGATCTCGAAGCGCGGGGGGTGACCGTGTCGCTGCGGACGATCCCGCTGAAGCAGAACGGGCACCGCATCGGCGCGATCGTGCTGTGCCGCGATGTGACCGAGATCCGGCACCAGGAGCAGGAGCTCATCACGAAGGATGCCACGATCCGCGAGATCCACCACCGGGTCAAGAACAACCTGCAGACGGTCGCGTCCCTGCTGCGCATCCAGTCGCGCCGTACTCATTCCGACGAGGCCCGTGACGCGCTGACGCATGCCATGCGGCGGGTCGCAGCGATCGCCGTCGTACACGACACCCTCTCGGAGGGCCTCGCGCAGAACGTCGACTTCGACGACGTGTTCGACCGCGTGCTGAAGCTCATCGCCGAGGTCGCCGCATCGCCGAACACGCGGGCCCGTACGCTCAAGACCGGCACGTTCGGCACGCTTCCGAGCGAGTACGCCACCCCCCTCGCGCTTGCGCTGACGGAGCTGGTGACGAACGCTGTCGAGCACGGCCTCGTCGATCAGGAGGGCGAGGTCGAGATCATCGCCGAGCGCACCGCAGATCGTCTCGATGTGAAGGTGCGCGACACCGGCGTGGGCCTACCCGAGGGGCAGGTCGGCCGAGGCCTCGGCACGCAGATCGTGCGCACCCTCATCCAGGGAGAGCTCAGCGGCTCGATCGACTGGCACACGATGGTCGGATCGGGCACCGAGGTGACCATCGAGATTCCGATGCGCTACCTCGCTCGGGGCGAGGCGCGTTCTCGGGACTGACGGGCGTCGGACGCGGTCTCGGCTCGAGGTGCCTCACGAGAGGCATCCGGTGCGCCGTGGACGGCGTGGGCGGGATGCCTCGGCGGCTTTACGCGCTCAGCTTGCGCGACGCGCGCGCGCTGCACGACGCTTCAGTGCGCGGCGCTCGTCTTCGGAGAGTCCACCCCAGACACCCGAGTCCTGACCGGTCTCGAGGGCGTACTGCAGGCAGACCTCGGTGACGGTGCAGCGTGCACAGACGGCTTTCGCCTTCTCGATCTGCTCCACCGCGGGGCCGGTGTTACCGACGGGGAAGAACAGCTCGGGGTCGACCGTCAGGCAGGCAGACTTGTCGCGCCAGTCCATAGTGGGGTGCTCCTTGATGAGGGAAGTGAAGTGACGTGAGGGTAGGACTCGGGTGTCCGATACCCTGGTGGGTGTGCGAGCTCGAGGCTCGCCCCACTTCGCTGTGGGAGCACACTGGTTCACCTATCGTCCCATGCTGATTCGGATGAATCAAGGGTGAACTGCTGACATCCCGCAGTGGATTGCTGAGTATATGCCGCACGTGCGCGGGTTTTACGCCCCGAGACCAGGAAAAAACATGCCGAAGACCGCACCGGAACGTCTTGCCGCGGCTCTGCTGGCGCTCGAGGGGCTCGTGCTCTTGGTCGTGACCGGTTGGGAGATCGTCGCGCTCGCCTCGGGGGACTCCGATGACACCGGCACGTCGATCGCGCTGATCGTCCTGACCGCGGTCGGTGCGGCCGCCGTGCTCGCCTTCGCCGTCGCCACCGCGCGCGGAGCCTCGTGGGGCCGCTCGGGTGGCATCGTCACCCAGCTGCTGATGCTCGCCGTCGCCCTCGGAGCGGTGACCGGTCCGGCTCCGGCACCCGGGGTCGCCCTGATGGTCGCGGTGCCCGCGATCCTGGGTCTGATCGTCCTGTTCGCCGCGGCGCGACGTGCCGGACTCCGCCGTCGCGACGAGCAATCGCGTGACGGCGACCCGGGAACGCTCTGACGGACCCGCGACTGCGCGCACTGCGGCGCCGTCGCGGTGCCCCGCTGCGGGAGAGGCGGTCAGACCAGCCCGAGGAGCTTCCGCACCCGTGCGACATGACCGGTGGCCTTGACGTTGTACAGGGCGTGCGCGATGCGACCGTCGGGGTCGATCACGAAGGTGGAGCGGATGACCCCTTCGACGACCTTGCCGTAGTTCATCTTCTCGCCCCATGCGCCGTACGCCTCGTGCACGGAGTGGTCGGGGTCGCTGAGCAGATCGTAGGTGAGCGCGTCGCGCTCGCGGAAGGCGCGGAGCTTCGCCGGCTCGTCGCGTGAGATGCCGAGGACGCGGTATCCCGCCGCCTGCAGGGGAGCGAGACTGTCGCGGAAGTCGCACGCCTCGGTGGTGCATCCGGGCGTCATCGCCGCGGGATAGAAGAACAGGATGACGCTCTGGCCGCGCAGATCCCGGAGCGAGACCGGGGATCCGTCCTGATCGACGAGGGTGAAGTCGGGGGCGTCGGTTCCGAGGGTGAGCTGCGTCATGGCATCCAGCCTACGAGGGATGCCACGGCACGCGCACGTGCGAGAAGGACCCGACGCGGGCGAGCGGCACTACGCGGCGAAGGTCGCGAGCAGACGCTGCAGCGAGTCCAGACGCGCGGCGCCGCGCTCGCCGAGCCGGCCCTCGGCGACGGCCTCGACGATGGCGCAGTCCGGGGCGTCCGGAAGGTGGGTGCACCCGCGCGGGCAGTCCTCCGCGACGGCGGCGAGGTCGCTGAAGGCGCGCAGGATGTTGGCGGGATCGACGTGCCCCAGCCCGAACGACCGGACACCGGGGGTGTCGATCACCCAGCCGCGCCCCGTCTCTCCGACGTAGCGCAGCGACACCGTCGAGCTCGACGTGTGCCGACCCCGCCCGGTCACTTCGTTCACGTGCCCGGTCGCGCGGTCGGCGGTGGGGACGAGGGCGTTCACGAGGGTCGACTTGCCGACGCCGGAGTGGCCGACGAAGACGGTCGCGTGACCGACGAGGTGGCGCCCGATCTCGTTCACGGGCATCTCGTCCCGACCGCTCGTGAACACCTGCAGGTCGTCGACGCCTTCGAAATGCGCGAGGAACTCGGCCGGGTCGGCGAGGTCGGTCTTCGTGACCACGAGCAGGGGGTGGATGCCCGCGTCGAGCGCGGCGATCAGGTATCGGTCGACGAGGCGGGGTCGGGGCTCGGGGTCGGCCGCGGCGACCACGATCAGCATCTGGTCGGCGTTGGCCACGATGACCCGTTCGACCTGATCGGTGTCGTCAGCGCTGCGGCGGAGGAGCGACGTGCGCTCCTCGATTCCGACGATCCTCGCCAGCGTGCCGTCATCGCCGCTCGAGTCGCCGACGACGCGGGCCCGGTCGCCCGTCACGATCGGCTGCTTGCGCAGCTCTCTCGCGCGCGTCGCCAGGGCGATGTGCTCGTCGGGGCCGTCTTCGTCGACGAGCACGGTGTATCGTCCCCGGTCGACGCCCAGCACCCGCGCGATGCGGGCGTCGGCGTGCGCGGGGCGGCGTTTGGTGCGCGGGCGGTTGGCCTTCGGGTTCGGGCGCACCCGGATGTCGGCTTCGTCGAACTCGTCGTCGTCGACGTCGCCCAGCCAGCTCATCGGATGCTCAGCTCAGGACCGCGCGGCGGCGTCGCCGTCGAGCATCCGCTGCCACAGCTGCGGGAACTCGGGCATGGTCTTCGCCGTCGTGCCGATGTCATCGACCTCGACGCCGGGAACGCGCAGACCGATGAGGGCGCCCGCGGTCGCGATGCGGTGGTCGTGGTGCGCTCGCCACAGCCCGCCGTGCAGCGGTCGCGGAGTGACGCGGATGCCATCGGGCAGCTCATCGGCCTGGCCGCCCAGGGCCCGGAGGTTGCCGATGAGGGCGTCGATGCGGTTGGTCTCGTGGCCGCGGATGTGACCGATGCCGTGGAGCGTCGTCGGGGCATCCGCGAACGCCGCCAGAGCGAAGAGGGTGGGGGTGAGCTCGCTCGCCGCCGTCAGATCGAGGTCGACGCCGGCGATCCGGCCCGACCCGGTCACGGTGAGAGCCCCGCCGCGTCGGCCGGTCCGTGCTCCCAGCAGCGACAGGATCTCGGGCAGCAGCGCACCCGGCTGGGTCGAGGTGGGCGGCCACCCGGGGATCGTCACGGAGCCGCCGGTAAGCAGGGCCGCGGCCAGGAACGGGGAGGCGTTCGACAGGTCGGGCTCGATCACCGTGTCGCGGCCGCGCGGGATGCCGGCCGGGACGATCCACTCGTTCGGGGTGGGGTGCTCGATCTGGATGCCGCGGCGTGCGAGTGTCTCGACGGTCATGTCGATGTGCGGGATCGACGGAAGGCGCTCGCCCGAGTGGATGAGATGCAGGCCCACGTCGAACCGGGGTGCGGCCAGGAGCAGACCGGAGACGAACTGACTCGAACCGCTGGCATCGATCATGACTTCGCCGCCGCGGATGCGGCCGCGGCCGCGCACCGTGAACGGCAGTGCCCAGCGCCCGCCGTCGTCGATGTCGGCGCCGATCTCGCGCAGCGCCTTGATCATCTCGCCCATGGGGCGGTGCAGGGCGCTCTCGTGCGCCGTGATGGTCACGTCACCCTCGGCGAGCCCCGCGAGCGGTGCGATGAATCGCATGACCGTGCCGGCCTGGCCGCAGTCGATCGTGACGTCGCCGCGCAGCGAGGCCGGGGGAGTGATGTGGAAGTCCGGTCCGAACGCGCCGTCGCCCGGCACCTCGTCGATGACGGCTCCGAGCGTGCGGAGCGCATCGACCATGCGATCCGAGTCGTCCGAATGCAGAGGCGACGACAGTGTGCTCGGGCCGTCCGCGAGGGCCGCCAGGACCAGCTTGCGGTTGGTCAGCGACTTCGACGCGGGCACCGCGACCGTCGCCTGCACCGGCTCGTCCACGTGGGGCGCAACCCAGGTCGACGGCGAAGCGGGGTGAGAAGGGGAATACCCGGTCGTGGTCATCGAGTTCTACCCTAACGAACCCGTCCGACGCGATCGAAAGGATCATCTCGGTGTTGACAGCGACACTCCCACCGGTTATCGGCGGCCTCGCGGACGTAGACTGGGCCGCGATGGAAGAGCAGGCGCAGTCAGAGACCCCGCATCCGGTGGACGCGCTGCGCGCGGAGGATGCCCGTGCACAGTTCGAGCAGCAGGCGCTGCCGTTCATGGACCCGCTGTACGCGGCCGCGATGCGGATGACCCGCAACCCCGCCGATGCTGCGGACCTCGTGCAGGAGACCTTCGTCAAGGCGTTCGCCTCGTGGGCCTCGTTCACCCAGGGCACGAACCTGAAGGCGTGGCTCTACCGCATTCTCACGAACACGTACATCAACACGTATCGCAAGAAGCAGCGCGAGCCGTTCCAGGGCACGATCGACGAGCTCGAGGACTGGCAGCTCGGCGGTGCCGAGTCGACGACGGCGACGAGCTCGCGCTCGGCCGAGGCCGAGGCGATCGACCACATGCCGGCGTCCGCCGTGAAGGATGCCCTGCAGTCCATCCCCGAGGATTTCCGACTCGCGGTGTATCTCGCCGACGTCGAAGGCTTCGCGTATCAGGAGATCGCGGACATCATGAAAACCCCGATCGGCACGGTCATGAGCCGTCTGCACCGTGGCAGACGACTGCTGCGCGACCTGCTGGCCGACTACGCGCGAGAGCGCGGCATCGCGGTGCCGGCGCCCGCGACTTCATCATCTGGGAGCAGGAAATGAGCGACTGCGGCTGCGACAAGGCACGTAAAGACCTGGAGGAGTACCTCCGCAACGAGGTCTGCAAGACCGAGCACTCCGACATCACCGAGCACCTCGAGAACTGTCCCGCATGCCGGGACGAAGCCCTGGTGGCGACGACTCTCACCGCGGTGATCGCCCGCGCCTGCAAAGAGACCGCCCCCGAGCAGCTGCGCGACCAGGTTCTTGCTCGGTTGCGCAGCGAGCAGGCGACCCACCACTGACGCGTCCGCCGGAGTGAGGGGTCGGTCCTCACGCTGGCGTGGGTAAGAAGACGCGCAGCGCTGCGGGGACGGCCTCGACCTCCAGCGGCAGCGGTCCGACCGTCTCGCCGTCTGCGGATGCCGTGGTCTCGAGTGCCCCGACGCGCACCCGTCGCACCCGCATCGTCCGCACCTCGGGAAGCGCCGTGTGCGTGCCGCGATAGACGTGCGGCAGCAGGCGCAGCATCCGTGCGCGTGACATGGATCGGACGATCGTCACATCGAGGAGCCCGTCGTCCATCCGGGCGTCGGCGCAGATGGGGATCCCTCCGCCGTAGGTCGGTCCGTTCCCGACGGCGGCGATGATGAGATCCTCCGACAGTCGTTCGATGGTGCCGTCGGCGCTCTCGAGCTCCACGTCGAACGAGCATGCCTGCAATCGGAGGAACTCGACCAGGAGGGCGATGTCGTACCGGCGGTGGCCGCGCGGCCACCGCATGCGATTGGCCCGATCGTTCACGCGCGAGTCGAAGCCGCTCGCGAGCACGGTCGCGAAAAGTCGGGTCGTGCCGTCCGCGCGACGCACCCGCGCAAGGTCGATCGTCCGCAGTGCACCCGAGATGACGGCATCCGCCGCGCCGATCGCGTCGCGCTCGCGCAGACCGAGAGCGGTCGCCGCATCGTTGCCGGTGCCGACGGGCACGATCCCGAGCGGGACCGGAGTGCCCGCGAGTTCCTGAACGGCGAGGTTCACGGTGCCGTCGCCGCCCGCCACGACCACGGCATCCGTCCCCGTGTCCAGCGCCCGGCGCAGCAGGCGCGTCGAGTCGGCGGCATCGGCGCCGACGACGAGGTTCGTGCGGATGCCGTGCGCGTGCAAGCGCTCCGCGGCGCTGTCGACCATGCGCGAGCTCCCGCCGGATCGAGCCGTGGGATTGACGAGGAGCGCGACGTCCATGTCGTCCTGTCGGTGTGAGGGCCCCGTCGGGGCGCGAAGGTGCTCGCCCATCTTGCCGTGTCGGGCCATCACGAGCGCGCCGCGACACGAGTGAGGGGTGGATGCCGCGGCATCCACCCCTCACTCGTGTCGGTTCGCGACGTCAGCGGGTCAGAGCGTCAGCGCCTTCTCGATGATCGCGGCCTGCTCGCGGGCGTGGACCTTCGGCGAGCCCGTGGCGGTCGACGCGGCGGCCGCGCGCGAGACGCGCCGGATGGTGCGGCCGTGCAGGTGCTTGACGACCTCGAGGGCGATGAACGGCCACGCGCCCTGGTTCTCGGGCTCGTCCTGCACCCAGACGATCTCGGCGTTCGGGTACCGATCGATCACGGCGTTGAGCTCGTCGATCGGCGCCGGGTAGAGCTGCTCGATGCGCACGAGGGCGATCTCGGGGTTCGGCTTCTTCTCCAGCTCGCTGACGAGGTCCCAGTGGATTTTGCCGGAGTGCAGCAGGACCCGCTTGACCGATCCGGCGTCGAGCCCGCGGCCGTCGTCGATCACCGGCAGGAACCGGCCCGTGGTGACGTCCTCGACGCTGCTGGTCGCTCCGCGCAGACGCAGCATCGCCTTCGGGGTGAACACGATCAGGGGACGGCGCGGGCGGGCGTAGGCCTGGCGGCGCAGGAGGTGGAAGTACGACGCGGGCGTCGAGGGTCGAGCGACGGTCATGTTGTCCTGCGCGCACAGCTGCAGGTAGCGCTCGATGCGCGCCGACGAGTGGTCGGGCCCTTGGCCCTCGTAGCCGTGCGGCAGCAGCAGGACGACGCCCGACTGCTGGCCCCACTTCTGATCGGCCGCCGAGATGTACTCGTCGATGACCGACTGGGCGCCGTTGGCGAAGTCGCCGAACTGCGCCTCCCACAGGGTGAGGGTGTCGGGGCGCTCGACGGAGTAGCCGTACTCGAACGCCATCGCCGCGTACTCGCTGAGCAGCGAGTCGTAGACGTAGAAACGACCCTGCGTCTGGCTGAGGTTGGCCAGAGGCAGCCACTCCTGGCCGTTCGCCCGGTCGTGCATGACCGAGTGCCGCTGCACGAACGTGCCGCGGCGGGCGTCCTGCCCGGCCAGGCGCACGTTGGTGCCCTCCATGAGCAGCGAACCGAAGGCGAGCAGCTCGCCGAAGCCCCAGTCGATCTTGCCGGTCCGGCTCATCTCCAGGCGCTTCTCCAGTAGCTGCTGGATCTTCGGGTGCACCGTGAAGCCGTCGGGCTTGTTGACGAACGCATCGCCGATCTGGTGCACGACCTCGGTCGACACACCCGTCGTCTCGGGCTCGCCGACGGCCTGCTCGATGCTGCCCGTCGCCGGCGAGACGACGCCGGTCGTGCCGGTCTCGGCGGCGTGCGTCTCGGCGAAGGCGACCTCGAGGCGGCTCTGGAAGTCCTGCTTGGCCTTCTCGTACTCTTCCTCGGTGATGTCGCCGCGGCCGACGAGCGACTCGGTGTACAGACGCCGCACCGAGCGCTTCGCCTCGATGAGGTTCGTCATGAGCGGCTGCGTCATCGAGGGGTCGTCGCCCTCGTTGTGGCCCCGCCGGCGGTAGCAGACGAGGTCGATGACGACGTCGCGGTGGAACTGCTGACGGTAGGCGACCGCGAGCTCGGCGACGCGGACGACGGCTTCGGGGTCGTCGCCGTTGACGTGCAGGATCGGTGCCTGGATCGTCTTGGCGACATCCGTGGCGTACACCGACGTGCGGCCGTCCTGGGGGAGGGTCGTGAACCCGACCTGGTTATTGACCACGACGTGCACGGTGCCGCCGGTGCGGTAGCCGCGCAGCTGCGACATCTGCAGCGTCTCGACGACGACGCCCTGGCCGGCGAAGGCCGCGTCGCCGTGGACGAGGATCGGCAACCACGAGAAGGTCGCGATGGCACGGCGGTCCTGCTTCGCGCGGACGATGCCCTCGAGCACGCCGTCCACCGTCTCGAGGTGCGACGGGTTCGCGGCCAGGTAGACGGGGAGCTCCTCACCGGCATCCGACACGAACGTGCCCTCGGTGCCGAGGTGGTACTTGACGTCGCCCGAGCCCGACTTCGAGCCGATCGCGACCGACCCTTCGAACTCGCGGAAGATCTGGCTGTAGGTCTTGCCGGCGATGTTGGTGAGGACGTTCAGGCGACCGCGGTGGGCCATGCCGATCGCGGCGCCGTCGAGAGCGGCATCCGCGGCGCCCTGCAGGATCTCGTCGAGCAGCGGGATCAGCGACTCGCCGCCCTCGAGGCTGAAGCGCTTCTGGCCGACGTACTTGGTCTGCAGGAACGTCTCGAACGCCTCGGCCTGGTTCAGCTTGTCGAGGATGCGCAGCTGCTCGTCGTGGCTCGGCTTCTGGTACTTGACCTCGACGTTGTCCTGGAACCACTTGCGCTGGGCCGGGTCCTGGATGTGCATGTACTCGACGCCGATCGTGCGGCAGTACGAGTCGCGCAGGACTCCGAGCACGTCGCGCAGCTTCATGACGCGCTTGCCGCCGAAACCGCCCGTGACGAACTCGCGGTCGAGGTCCCAGAAGGTGAGCCCGTGGTTCTCGATCTCGAGGTCGGGATGCGTGCGCTGCACGTACTCGAGCGGATCGGTGTCGGCCATGAGGTGCCCGCGCACGCGGTAGGAGTTGATGAGCTCCTGCACGCGGGCGGTCTTGTCGACGCGCTCGGCGATGTCGACGTTGATGTCGCCGGCCCAGTGGATGGGGGCGTAGGGGATGCGCAGCGCCGCGAAGATGCTCTCGTAGAAGTCGCGCTGGCCGATGAGCAGCTCGTGGACGATCTTCAGGAACTCGCCCGAGCCGGCACCCTGGATGACGCGGTGGTCGTACGTGCTCGTGAGCGTGATCGTCTTGCCGATGCCGAGCTCGACGAGGGTCTTCTCGCTCGACCCCTGGAACTCGGCCGGGTACTCCAGAGCTCCCGCCCCGACGATGCAGCCCTGGCCCTTCATGAGACGGGGCACCGAGTGCACCGTGCCGATGCCGCCCGGGTTCGTCAGCGAGATCGTGGTGCCCTGGAAATCGGCGGCGGTCAGCTTGCCGCCGCGGGCGCGCTTGACGAGATCCTCGTAGGCCGAGAGGTACTCGCCGAAGGTGAGGGACTCGGCCTGCTTGATGCTCGGCACCATGAGGGCGCGCGTGCCGTCGGGCTTGGGCAGGTCGATCGCAATGCCGAGGTTGATGTGGGCGGGAGCGACGACGGAGGGCTTGCCGTCGATCTCCGCGTACGACACGTTCTGGCTCGGGAAGACCTTGAGCGCCTGGATCAGAGCCCAACCGATCAGATGCGTGAAGCTCACCTTGCCGCCGCGCGTGCGCGACATGTGGTTGTTGATCACGATGCGGTTGTCGATCATGAGCTTCGCCGGGACCGTCCGCACGCTCGTCGCGGTCGGCACGGTCAGCGACTCGTCCATGTTGGCGGCGAGGGTCTTCGGCATGCCGCGCAGGGGGGTGACGACGTCCTCGCGCGCGGCAGGAGCGGGCGCCGGATCCTTCGTGGGCGCCTGGGCCGGGACCGGCTGCGGCGAGGCCGGACGCGCCGTCGTGCGTGCGACCGGCTGGGCGCCGATGACGGGGATCGGCGCGGTCATCGGGCGCGGCTCCGCCGTGGCGGCCGGAGAGGCCGCAGGTGCCGGCGCGCTCGCGGCGGGTGCGCCGCCCTCGCGCTGAGCCTTCTCATAGGCTTCGAGGACCGGCCACCAGGACTGGTCGACGGAGTTGCGGTCCTTGGCGAACTGGTCGTACATCTCGGCGACGAGCCATTCGTTGGCTCCGAAATCGCCGTCGTTTGAAGTTCCCACGCCGGTCACCTGACTGGACACGGTAGCGCCTGCTTTCGTCGATGAAGTTCACGAGGCGAGGGCCGGTGCGGGCCCTCACGCACACATCCACCAAGGGTATCCCAGGATTGTGGTGAGTACCGTGGAGTCATGCACTTCTCCGGCGCTCAGCCCACCGTCGATCTGACCTACTCCGACGTCTTCCTCGTGCCCCGTCGCTCCGACGTCACGAGCCGCCTGGACGTCGACCTCTCGCCGGGCGACGGTACGAGCGCGACGATCCCTCTCGTGGCATCCAACATGAACTCCGTCACCGGGCCGCGCCTGGCCGCCGCCCTCGCCCGCCGCGGGGGACTCGGCGTGCTGCCGCAGGACATGGCGCTGCAAGATCTCGATGCGGCCATCCGCTGGGTCAAGGACCAGCCCGTGCGGTGGGACAGCCCCGTCGTCCTCGCCGCCGACGCCACCGTCGCCGAGGCGGCGGCGCTCCTGCCCGCGACCGCCGGGCACGGCATCGTGGTCGTCTCCGCACTCGCCGAGCGTGTGCACGTCGACGAGATCCTGGGGGTGGTGCCGGCGACGCGGCTGGGGACGGCCCTCCCGGATGCCCGCCTCGGCGACCTCGTGCGCGGGCGCACGCCGTCGATCGACGCCGACGACGTGACGGATGCCCGGCACGCGTTCGACCTCATCGTCGAGGCCGAGGCCGAGACCGTCTGCGTCCTCCACCACGGCCACCTCGTCGGAACGCTCTCGCAGCGCACCGCCCTGCGCTCGACCCTCTACCGCCCGGCCGTCGACGCGGACGGGCGACTCATCGTGGCCGCCGCCGTCGGGATCAACGGAGACGTCGCCGCCAAGGCGCAGGCCCTGGCCGCCGCGGGTGTCGACGTCCTCGTCGTCGACACCGCGCACGGGCATCAGGAGGGGATGCTGCGAGCCCTCCGCACCGTGTCGGGGCTCGGTCTCGGCATCCCGATCGTCGCCGGCAACATCGTCACGGCCGACGGCGCTCGCGACCTCGTCGAGGCGGGAGCGTCGATCCTGAAGGTCGGCGTCGGCCCGGGCGCGATGTGCACGACGCGCATGATGACCGCCGTCGGGCGGCCCCAGTTCTCGGCCGTGCTCGAGACCGCCCAGGCCGCCGCCGCGCTCGGCGCGCACGTCTGGGCCGACGGGGGAGTGCGCTACCCGCGGGATGTAGCCCTGGCGCTCGCGGCGGGAGCCGCGTCGGTCATGATCGGCTCGTGGTTCGCGGGGACCATCGAAGCCCCCGGGCAGCTGCAGGTCGACGAGGCCGGCCGCGTGTACAAGGAGTCGTGGGGGATGGCATCCACAAAGGCCGTCCAGGGCCGCTTCGGGCGACTGGATGCCTATGACCGCGCCCGCAAGGAGCTGTTCGCCGAGGGGATCTCGTCGTCGAAGATCTACCTCGACCCGCTGCGTCCGTCGGTGGAGGATCTCGTCGACATGATCACCTCGGGCGTGCGCTCGTCATTCACCTACGCGGGGGCGTCCTCGGTGGCGGCCTTCCACGAGCGCGCGACGGTCGGTCTGCAGTCCGCCGCCGGCTACGAGGAGGGCAAGGCGCTCCCCGTCAGCTGGTGAGTGTCAGTCTCGCGGTGCCCTGCTGGCCGTTCGCGCGGTCGAAACCTGCTCGCGCTGTGCGGATATCCGACGCGGATGCCGGTTTCGACAGCGCGAGCGGAGGTCAGCGCAGGATCGGGTCGCCGGGGTGCGGGCGCGGTTTGGTGCTGCGCAGCCCGTCGGCGGTGAGGACGTCGTAGACACGCTGCGGGCGGTCGGCGTCGGTCGCCTCGAGGCGGGAGAAGCCGCGGACCTCGCGGCGGATCTCGTTCTCGCGGTTCTTCTCGTCGATGACGACGGTCGAGGGCGTACGGCCCGCCGTGTACTCGGGGCTGAGGTACTTGCCGCGGCCGTCGATCTCGAGCCAGTGATCCGCGTCGGGGAAGTACAGGTCGCCGTAGACGAGCCGGCCGCTGCGGAGCACGCGCCGCTCCTGCAGACGCGGGGTCGGAAAGCCCAGCGCCACGACCAGCAGTCTCATGTGCGTCTCTCGGACGTTGGCGGCCAGAGTCGCGGATGCCTCCAGCGCTCGCCGCACGCGGGCGTCGCCCCGCGCGGGTGCCGCTTCATCGAGGAGCGCCGAGAGATCGGCGGCCGTCGCGAGCGCGCCGCCGTGGCGGCCCGTCCAGAGCGCCTGCTCGATCGCCGTGACACCCCGCAGGAACGGGAGCAGACGCGCGAGATCGAGGGCGGTCTGCGCGGGCGTGGCGAGCCGGTGGTGCCCAAACGGCACGGATGCGCGCCCCTCCCGGCCCAGCGCTCGCCGTGTGATCGCGCCACCGGAGCGTCCGCCGGTGGCTCGATCGATGGTCACGTCGACCCGGGTCGGCCACGCTCCGAGCACGTCGATCTGCCAGAGGGCCGCCGCCGCGAAATGCGAGATCAGCGCTGGGGTGCGGCTGCGCGCCATGACCTCTTCGACGCGGATGCGATGCTGCGCCATCGGGGTCAGGCGCCGCCACTCGGCGCCGGTGACGAAGACGCCGGGAGCGACGCGCACCCAGGTGCCGTCCGCGACCATCCGACGGGCGTGGCGATCGTCGAGAGGATCGTGGAGCTCTCGTCGTCGCAGGACCGAGATCTCGGGAGCGTGCGTCATGCCCCCGAGCGTCGCATCCGCGGCATCCACCCCCTCGCTCGCGCGCCCCCACTGTGGACACCTCCTCGCCCACCCCGCATGGGGAGGACGAGGCATCCACGGTTCGCGCGGTCGATATCTGCTCGCGCCGTGTTGGTTTCGGGCGCGGATGCCGGTTTCGACAGCGCCGGCGAGCGCGCGACCGCGGAGCGGGGCGTCCAGCCCCGCCTCAGGAATCGGTGCCGTAAACTCGTCGCATAATGGACGACCCTCCCAGTTGTAGACGCTCGCCCCACCAACCCTCCCCGATCGTGATCGGGGGTGACGTGTGATGGATTACGTCATGTTGGGCGTGGGGCTGCTTCTGACGATCGGAACGGGCCTGTTCGTCGCGAGTGAGTTCGCCCTCGTCAATCTCGACCGCGCCGATCTCGAGTCTCGCCAGGCCGCCGGTGAGTCCCGACTGTCGCTGACCATCAGCGCATTGCGGATCACCTCGACGCACCTCTCGAGCGCGCAGCTCGGCATCACACTGACGACCCTGCTCACGGGTTACACGATGGAGCCGGCGCTCACGAACCTGCTGAGTCCTCTGTTCCACGCCGCCGGTGTGCCGGATGCCGCGGGCCGGGCGATCTCGACGGTCGTGGCGATCGCCATCGCCACGACGTTCTCGATGATCCTGGGCGAGCTGGTGCCGAAGAACTTCGCCCTCGCCATCCCGCGGCAGACGGCGAAGCTCGTCATGCCCTTCCAGGTCGCCTTCACCACGGTGTTCCGCCCGGCGATCGCCGTGCTCAACGGCAGCGCCAACGGCATCCTGCGGGGCATGGGCATCGAGCCCAAGGAAGAGCTGTCGGGCGCGCGCACCGCGGAAGAGCTCTCCAGCCTCGTGCGCCGGTCGGCGAGCGCCGGCGTGCTCGAGCAGGACACCGCGTCGCTGCTGGATCGCACGCTCACTTTCACCCGTCTCACGACGGCGGATGTCATGACGCCGCGCCCGAGCGTGCACGCGGTGGCCGCGGGCGACAGCGTCGAGGACGTCATCCTGCTCGCACGGCGCACGGGGCACAGCCGTTTTCCCGTGTTCGACGAATCGATGGACGACATCACCGGCATCGTGCATCTGAAGCAGGCCGTGAGCGTGCCGCGCGATCGCCGTGCCGAGGTACCGGCCGCCGCGATCGCCGAAGATGCCCTGCGCGTTCCCGAGGCGGTCCATCTCGACGCCGTGATGACGGAGCTGCGCTCGCGCGGCTACCAGATGGCGATCGTCGTCGACGAGTACGGCGGTACGGCCGGGGTCGTCACCCTCGAAGACCTCGTCGAGGAGATCGTCGGCGAGGTGCTCGACGAGCACGATCGCAGCATCGCCGGTGTGGTCCGCGTCGCCGACACCGTGATCTTCCCCGCCGATCTCCGGCCCGACGAGGTGCTCGACCGCACGGGCATCCGGGTTCCGGAAGGCGACGTGTACGACACCGTCGGAGGGTTCCTGATGGCGCAGCTCGAGCGGATCCCCGCCGTGGGCGACAGCGTCGAGATCGAGGACGGCACCCTGGAAGTGGCGCGCATGGACGGACGGAGGGTGGATCGCGTGCGGTTCACGCCGCACCCGTTGCCCGATGCCGCAGAGGCCGAGGGGGGTGAGACCCGATGAACGATTGGGCGGGAATCGCCTGGCTCGTCGTGCTCTTGGCCTTCAACGCCTTCTTCGTCGCCTCGGAGTTCGCGGTCATCTCGGCGCGTCGCTCGCAGATCGAGCCGCTCGCCGAGCGCGGGTCGACGTCGGCGCAGACCGCGCTGTACGCGATGGAGCATGCGACGCTCATGCTCGCGACGTGCCAGCTGGGCATCACGATCTGCTCGCTGCTGATCCTGAATGTGTCGGAGCCGGCGATCCACCATCTGCTGGAGGGGCCGCTCGGGCTCACCGGGTGGAGCGAGGCCGTCATCGGCGGCGTCGCCTTCGCGATCGCGCTGATCATCGTGTCGTATCTGCACGTCGTGTTCGGCGAGATGGTGCCGAAGAACCTCGCGTTCTCGCTGCCCGACCGCGCGGTGCTGCTGCTCGCGACGCCGCTCGTGTGGGTCTCGAAGATCTTCTACCCGATCATCGTCGCGCTGAACTGGATCGCGAACCACGCCGTGCGCCTGTTCCGTGTCGAGCCGAAGAACGAGGCCGCCTCGACCTTCACGCTCGACGAGGTCGCGACGATCGTGAACCAGTCGCGCATCGAGGGCGTGCTCGACGACGCCTCCGGCGCAGTGACGGCGGCGGTCGAGTTCACCGAGAAGAAGGCGCGCGACATCGCCGTGCCCCTCGCCGAGCTCGTGACGCTGCCGGAGTCGACGACCCCCGACGAGATCGAACGCGCCGTCGCCAAGCACGGCTTCTCGCGTTATGTGATCGTGGATGCCGAGGGCACCCCGCGCGGCTACGTGCACCTGAAGGACGTGCTGCGCGTTGCTGAGGGACCGGATGCCGAGGTGCGCCGTTCGGCGCCGATCAAGGCCAAGCGGATCCATCACATGGTCTCGATCACCGAGACCACCGATCTCGAGGACGCGCTCGCTCTGATGCGTCGATCCAGTCGCCATCTCGCCCAGGTGCGGGATGCCTCCGGCGAGACGACCGGCGTGCTGTTCCTCGAGGACATCATCGAGGAACTCGTCGGCGAAGTGCACGACGCCACCCGTCGCGGCGTCCGCTGAGCGTCGTGACGGGTGGGCCGGGCCCACCCGTCACGACCGCCCAGCCGATGCACCCGAGGCGTGCATCCCCGGCGTGCGAGGCCCGAACGCCCGAGGGCTGAGGCTCTCAGGCGTGCGGGCGGGCGCGGACGTACTGCGGCGGCCACGGGGCCGCCGTGGGATCGCCGAGTTCAGCCCCGGCGCGCAGCGCGAAGTGCGGGTCGCGCAACCATTCCCGTCCGGCGAGGATGACGTCGGCATCGCCCGCGGCGAGGATCGCTTCGGCCTGCGGGCCCGAGGTGATCTCGCCGACGGCGCCGACGAGGACGCCTGCTCCCTCCCGGACGTCCGCGGCGAGGGGCACTTGGTAGCCGGGGCCGGTCACGATCCGCTGGTGGGCGACGAGGCCTCCGCTGGAGATGTCGAAGAACACGGCGCCGCGCGCGGCGGCCCAGCCGGCAACGGTGGCCGTCTGGGCGGCGTCCCAGCCGCCGTCGGCGGCGTCGGTGGCCGAGAAGCGCACGGTCGTCGCGGCATCCGGTGCCGCCGCGCGAACCGCGTCGACGACGCGCAGCAGCAGGCGCGCGCGGTTCTCGAGCGACCCGCCGTACTGGTCGCCCCGATGGTTCGACAGCGGCGACAGGAACTGGTGCAGCAGGTACCCGTGCGCCGCGTGGATCTCGAGCATCTCGAATCCGGCGTCGACCGCGCGTGCCGCGGCGGAGGCGAAGTCGTCGACGATCGCGTCGATCCCGGCCTCGTCCAGGGCGCCGGGCTCGGCGTAGCCCTCATAGGCGATCGCGGACGGGGCGACGGTGTGCCACCCGCCGTCGGCGACGGGCACCGACCCGCGCTGCGCCGCGAACGGCGCCCACGTCGAGGCCTTCCGCCCGGCATGGGCGAGCTGGATGCCGGCGACGGCGCCGCGCTCTCTGATCGCACGCACGATCGGCGCCCAGGCGTCGCGCTGCGCGTCGTTCCACAGGCCGACGTCCTCGGGGGAGATCCGGCCCTCGGGCGAGACCGCCGTCGCTTCGGCGATGACGACCCCGGCCCCGCCCGACGCGAACTGCGCCAGGTGCACGTGGTGCCAGTCGTTCGGCACCCCGTCGTGCGCCGAATACTGGCACATGGGAGCGACCCACAGGCGGTTGCGGGCGGTCAGAGTTCCCACGTCGATCGGGGTGAACAGCAGGCTCATGCGGGGGTCTCCTCTGGGCGGGTCCGGATCTCGCGGGCGGTGTGCGGCGCACCCCCCGGGGATAGGGTGGCGCCATGACGCACGTCTGGAACCGATCCGAGGCGGCGCGGCTCCTGCGGAGGCCAACCCCCGACGACGACAAGTATTCCCGCGGCGTGCTCGGTGTGCGCACCGGATCGGAGCGCTACCCGGGGGCCGCCGTCCTCGGTGTCGAAGCGGCCCACCGAGCCGGGGTGGGCATGGTCCGCTATCTCGGCCCCGATCGCGCGCTGTCGTTCGTTCTCGCCCGACGCCCCGAGACGATCGGTGCGGACGGTCGCGTGCAGGCGTGGCTCGTCGGGTCGGGAACGGATGCCGCCGACCGCCACCCCGACGAGGCGGTGGCGCTCCGAAGCATCCTCGACGGCGACGTGCCCGTCGTCGTCGACGCGGGCGCGCTCGATCTCGTGGTGGGGCGGGTCGGCGCGGCTCCTGTCATCGTCACCCCGCACGCCCGGGAGCACGTGCGTCTTCGTGCGGCGGCCGGTCTTCCTCCGATCGACGAGGACTCCCTCGATGCGCGGGTGGCCGCCGCCGTGGGCACGGCGCGCGCGCTCGGGGTCGCCGTGCTGCTGAAGGGTGCCCAGACGGTCGTGGCGACGCCCGCCGGATGGACGCGGATCGTCGACGCGCCCACGGCGTGGCTTTCGACCGCCGGCACCGGCGACGTGCTGGGTGGAGTGCTCGGAGCCCTCGTGGCTGCCGCCGCTGCGAGCGACGTCGAGCACCTGGGGCCGCTGGCGGCCACCGCCGCGCTCGTCCACGGCGAGGCCGCGGCCGCCGCGTCCGAGGCGCGGAACGGAGGCCCGGTCGCCGCGCTCGACGTCGCGGATGCCGTGGCATCCGTCGTCGGGTCGATGCTGCGCAGCGGCGAGTGAGCCTTCGGGACGCTCAGGCGCCCCGGCGCCGTCCGCGGGCGTCCGTAGGATGGTGAGGGTGTCGAGGCGCGCAGGGCTGTGGATCGCGTTCGCGGTCGTGCACATCGGTGTCGCCTGGCTCGGCTTCGCACTGCCGAATGAGCCGATGGGTGACATCTACCATGTGTACGAACCGTGGTCGCTGCACGCGCTGACCGGTGCCGGCATCGTCGGGATCACCGAGCCGTGGGTGTATCCGCAGCTCGCCCTCGTGCCGATGATCCTCGCGCATGGGTTCGATCCGATCGCGGGATACATCGTCGGGTGGGCGATCGTCGCCGCCCTTGTCGACGCGGCCGCCTTCGCCGTGCTCGTCGGGCGCGCATCGTCGAGGCCGCGCGTGATCGCGGGGGGATTCTGGCTCGCGTTCATCGCCGCGCTGGGGCCCGTGGGCCTGTACCGCCTCGAAGCGGTGACGGTCGCCCTCTCGATCATCGGATGCCTGTGGATCGTCGGCCGCCCGTGGGCGGCCTCGCTGCTGCTCGCCGCCGCCACGTGGATCAAGGTGTGGCCCGCGGCCCTGCTTGCCGCCGCCGTGATCGCTGCTCGCCGCCGCGCCGCGCTCATCGGGGGGGCGGTCGCGCTCACCGCCCTGACGCTCGGCGGGGTGACGCTTGCAGGCGGGGGAACCTACGCGTTCGGCTTCGTGGGAGAGCAGACCACCCGCGGGCTGCAGATCGAGTCGCCCGTCGCGACACCCTACGTGTGGGGCACGGTGCTGCACGTGCCCGGTTTTCAGGTGTATTACTCGCCTGAACTGCTCACGTACCAGGTCGACGGACCGCAGATCGGCCTCGTCGTCGCCGCGATGACCCCGCTGCTGCTCACCGTGATGGCGGCTCTCGTCGCGGTCGGCATCGTCCATGTGCGTCGCGGCGTGCGATTCGTCTCGCTCTTCCCACCGCTCTCGCTGGCCCTGGTGCTCGGCTTCATCGTCTGCAACAAGGTCGGATCGCCCCAGTACCTGGCCTGGCTCGTACCGTCGCTCGTCACCGGGCTCGTCATCGCCCGCCGGCGCTGGGCCGCCCCTGCGCTGCTCTCACTCGTCGCCGCGGTGCTCACCCAGCTCGTCTACCCGGTGTTCTATGACGGCATTCTCTCGCCGGCCGTCGGGCCGGTGACGATCCTCACGCTGCGGAACCTCGTGCTGATCGCGCTGTTCGTGTGGATGGTCGTGCGTGTCATCCGCCTCCCGGCCCCTCTCCGCGCGACGACGCCCGCCGTCGCCGCTCCCTGACCGTCGCCATCCCCCCATCCCCTCCGGAGGTCCCCATGCTCATCGCCTTCTCCGTCGCCCCGTCCGGCGCCCCTTCTGGTCCGGCCGGCGGATCGGTCTCCGCCGACGGGTCGGTGCACGATGCGGTGGCCGCCGCCGTCGCGGTCGTCCGCGCGTCCGGACTGCCGCACCGCACCACCTCGATGTTCACCGAGATCGAGGGGGAGTGGGATGAGGTGTTCGCCGTCGTGAAGGCCGCGACCGAGGCGGTGCTGCCGTTCGGCTCGCGCGTCTCGCTCGTGCTCAAGGCCGACATCCGGCCCGGGCACACCGGCGAGCTCGACGGCAAGATCGAGCGGCTCGAAGCGGCGCTCGACGACCTCGCGTCCTGACCCGGAGCCTGTTCCGGACGGCCCGCGCGGCTCCGGAGCCCCGGTAGCATGGCGCGGTGACCTCCCCGACCCGCTCGCGGCAGGCGGCGACCTGGGCGCTCCTGTCCCTCGCCATCGGCTCCTTCGGCATCGGTATGACCGAGTTCGTCGTCATGGGGCTGCTGCCGCAGATCTCCGCGGACCTGCTGCCAGCCCTGTCGGCGACCGACCCCGACGCCGCCATCGCCCAGTCCGGGTGGCTCATCACCCTGTACGCGCTCGGCGTCGTCGTGGGTGCTCCGACGATCGCGGCATCCGTGGCGAAGTACCCGCGCCACCGGGTGATGGTGGCCCTCGCTGCCGCTCTCACGATCGGCAACGCGCTCACCTTCCTGCTGCCGAGCTTCGAGCTGGTCGCCGCGTCGCGCTTCCTCGCGGGCCTGCCGCACGGTGCCTACTTCGGCATCGGCGCCCTCGTCGCCGCCGACGTCCTCGGGCCGGGCAAGCGCGCCCAGGGCGTGGCGTTCGTGCTGACCGGCCTCACGATCGCGAACGTCGTCGGGGTGCCCGTGGGCACCTTCCTCGGCCAGCAGTTCGGCTGGCGCACGGCGTTCGCCCTGGTCGCGGGCATCTTCGCCCTCGCCACCGTGCTCATCTTCTTCTCGGTGCCTGCTCATGCGGGCGACCCGGGTCGCACGCTTCGCGCCGAACTCGGGGTCTTCCGGATCGGACAGGTGTGGCTCACGCTCGGCATCGGTGCGATCGGCTTCGGCGGTTTCTTCGCCGCCTACAGCTACATCGCCTCGATCGTCACCGAGGTGGCCGGCTCGCCCGAGTGGGCCGTCCCCCTCGTCCTCATCGTCATGGGGCTCGGCATGACCATCGGCAACCTCGTCGGCGGACGGCTCGCCGACATCGACCTGCGGCGCACGATCCTCGTCGGTCTCGCCGCGCTCGTCGTGGTGCAGGTTCTGCTGGCGCTCACCTCGGCGTGGATCGTCTCGCTCGCGGTGTTCGTCTTCGCGGTCGGCTTCGTCTCGTCGGTCATCAGCCCGGCCATCCAGACGCGGCTCATGGATGTCGCCGGCGACAACCAGTCCATCGCCGCGGCGCTCAACCACTCCGCCCTGAACATCGGCAACGCGACCGGGGCCTTCCTCGGCGGCGTCGTCATCGCCGCGGGGTTCGGCTTCGTGGCACCGGTCTGGGTCGGGGCGCTGCTCGCGGCATCCGGCCTCGTGCTCGCTCTCGTGAGCTTCGCCGTCGACGCGCGCCGGCGCACCGCGGTGTGACGCGGGCTCAGTCCTCGAGCAGGCGGCGCAGGTGCGCGCCGACGACGGCGGTCTCGATGAGGAATCCGTCGTGGCCGAAGTCGCTCGAGAGGACGACCGTCTCGGGATCGATCGTCGAGCGGATGCCTCGGAAGATGCGCTCCTGGCCCTCGACCGGGAAGAGGCGATCGCTGTCGATGCCAAGGACGAGCGTCCGCGCCGTCACGCGCGCGAGGGCATCCTCGACACCGCCGCGATCGCGACCGATGTCGTGCGAGTTCATCGCCTCGACGAGCGTGAGGTAGCTGTTCGCGTCGAAGCGGCGGGTGAACTTGTTGCCGTGGAAGTCGAGGTAGCTCTCGACGGCGAAGCGGCCGCTGCCGCCGAGGGGGCTGACGCCCGACTGCCACGATCGCTGGAACCGCAGGTTCAGCTCGACCGGGCTGCGGTAGTTCAGCAGCGCCATCCGACGTGCCAGGGCGAGCCCGCGGTGCGGTCCCTCGCCGTCGGGCGCGTCGTAGTACTCGCCGCCGGCGAAGCGGGGGTCGATGCGGATCGCCTCGAGCTGCACTGAGTTGAGCGCGATCTGATCGGCCGTGGTCGTCGGGGGAGCGGCGAGCACCGCGAGGCGCTCGAGGCGATCCGGATGCCCGACGCCCCACTCCAGCGCGTGCATGCCCCCCATCGAGCCGCCGATCACGGCCGCCCAGCGGCCGATGCCGAGGTCGTCGGCGAGCGCGACCTGCGCCGCCACCTGGTCGCGGATCGTCAGGTACGGGAACCGGGGCCCCCATTCACGCCCGTCGGGCCCGATCGAGGAGGGGCCGGTCGAACCCTGGCATCCACCCAGCATGTTCGGCGCGACGACGAACCAGCGGTCGGTGTCGATCGCGGCACCGGGCCCGACGACGTCTTCCCACCAGCCTGCCGTGGGGTGCCCGGGCCCCGCCTCTCCGCGCACATGGCTGTCGCCGGTGAGGGCGTGCAGGATCAGCACCGCGTTGTCACGAGCGGCGTTGAGCTCGCCCCACGCCTCGTAGGCGAGGCGTGCGAACGGCAGCCCCTGGCCGTTCTCGGTGCGGAAGGCGCCCAGCGCGGCGAATCCGCGCCCGCCCGCGGGGTCTCCGTCGCGCCACGCGCCGCTCGCGGGCGGACGGGCGCGCAGCAGCCGCGCGTCGGCTTCTGAGATCGGAGCCGAGGGCACCGTGTCTTCGGAGGCCTGCCAGTCCATGGCATCCATTCTCGCGGGTGCCGCGCGCGCCCGCCGTCGTGTTACGTGCGCGGGGTGCATTCCCGCGCACGAAGCCCGCAGAAACGCACGTACTCCGCACCCGATGCGGTGATCGGGTGCGGAGTACGTGGCATTCTGCGGAGTTCGTGACCCCTCAGGCGCATGACACAGGCGAGGGATGCCTCAGGCTCGTGACGTGCCAGGCGAGGGATGCCTCAGGCGCGAGCGGCCTCGGAGACCCGACGCGCGGCAGCGAGGGCCTGCTCGAGGTCGGCCTTCAGGTCGTCGACGTTCTCGAGTCCGACGGACAGGCGCACGAGGCCGGGCGTGACGCCCGCCGTGAGCTGCTGCTCGGGGGTCAGCTGCGAGTGCGTCGTGGAGGCGGGGTGGATGACCAGCGAGCGCACGTCGCCGATGTTGGCGAGGTGGCTGAACAGGGCGAGCGAGTTGACGAACTCACGCCCCGCCTCGACGCCACCTTTGAGCTCGAACGAGAGCACGGCGCCGACGCCCTTCGGGGCGTACTTGTTCGCGGCGGCGTACCAGGGCGAGCTGGGCAGGCCGGAGTAGTTCACCGACGCGATGTCCTCACGGTCGTCGAGCCACTCGGCGATCTCCTGCGCGTTCTGCACGTGGCGCTCGACGCGCAGCGACAGAGTCTCGATGCCCTGGATGAGCAGCCATGCGCTCTGCGGCGAGATGGCCGCACCGAGGTCGCGCAGCAGCTGCACGCGGGCCTTGATGACATAGGCGAGCGCGTCGCCGACCGCCTGGGTGTACACGGCGCCGTGGTACGACGGGTCGGGCGTCGTGAGGCCGGGGAACCGGTCGGCGTGCTCGGTCCACGGGAACGTGCCGCCGTCGACGATGACGCCGCCGATGACGGTGCCGTGTCCGCCGAGGAACTTCGTCGCCGAGTGCACCACGATGTCGGCGCCGTGCTCGAACGGACGGATGAGGTAGGGGGTGGCGATCGTGTTGTCGACGATGAGGGGGACGCCCGCCTCGTGCGCGACGTCGGCGACGGAGCGGATGTCGAGGACGTTGATCTTCGGGTTGCCGATCGTTTCGGCGAAGAAGAGCTTCGTGTTCGGGCGCACCGCGCGGCGCCACTCCTCGGGGTCGTCCTGGTTCTCGACGAACGTGACGTCGATCCCGAGCTTGCCGAGGGTGTACTTGAAGAGGTTGTACGTGCCGCCGTAGATCGACGACGACGAGACGATGTGGTCGCCGGCCTCGGCGATGTTGAGCACCGCGAAGGTCTCGGCGGCCTGGCCCGAGGCGACCAGCAGGGCGCCGGTGCCGCCCTCGAGCGCCGCGACGCGTTGCTCGACGACATCCTGCGTCGGGTTCTGGATGCGGGTGTAGATGTTGCCGAACTCGGCGAGGGCGAACAGGTTCGCCGCGTGATCGGCGTTGTCGAAGACGTACGAGGTCGTCTGGTAGATCGGCGTGGCGCGCGCCTTCGTGACCGGGTCGGGCTGAGCGCCCGCGTGGATCTGCGTGGTCTCGAAGCGCCAGTTCTCGGCTGCGGACATGTCGGGCTCCTGCGGAAGATCGGGAAGACGGCGACGGATGCCGCGGCCACGACCGAGAGTACGGTCGGCGTCCGCTGTCAACAACGATCGGGAAATGTGACGTAACGAACGCGGCCGGTAGCGTGGGGCGCATGACGACCCAGCCGAATCAGACCAGACGTGCCGTGGTGACCGGGGCCAGCTCCGGAATCGGAGATGCCGCAGCCCGTGCCCTCCGCGCGAGCGGCTGGGACGTCGTGGGCGTCGCTCGCCGAGCCGACCGGCTCGACGCCCTCGACGCGGAGATCGGGTCGGCATCCTTCGCCGCCGACCTCACGCGAGAGGCCGACGTCGCGGCGCTCGCCGCGCACCTCGAGGCGACCGGAGACGTCCACGCGCTCGTGCACATCGCGGGCGGGGCCCGCGGCACCGATCGCGTCGAAGACGGCCGCCCCGCCGACTGGCGCTGGATGTTCGAGGTCAACGTCTTGTCGGCGCAGCTGGTGACGGCGGCGCTGCTGCCGCTGCTGCGCCGTGCCGCCGCATCCGCCGGCGGTGCGGGCACGACCGGCCACGCCGACCTGCTGTACGTCACCTCGACCGCCGCGCAGGCCGCCTACCCGGGCGGCGCGGGCTACAACGCCGCCAAGGCGGGCGAGTCGATGCTCGTCCACGCCCTGCGGCTCGAGCTGAACGGCGAGCCGCTGCGCGTCACGGAGATCGCGCCGGGAATGGTCTATACGCCGGAGTTCACCCTCAATCGCCTTGGCGGAGACCAGGCCGGCGCCGAGAAGGTCTACGACGGCGTCGAGAACCCCCTCACCGCCGATGACGTCGCCGATGTCATCGCGTACGCCCTCAACGCTCCGGGGCACGTGAACCTCGACCTCGTGACGATGCGGCCCGTCGCCCAGTCCGCGCAGCATCTTCTGGCGCGAGGCCCGCTGCGCCCCCGCGCCTGAGACGGCCGGGTCAGCTCGATGCGCCGTCGGCGAAGGCCACCTTCGGCACGAACAGCAGCAGCACCGCGGCGATGAACCCGCCGGCGGCGCAGACCGTCCACACGGTGAGGTAGCCGCCGAGGGATGCCGCGGTCTGGCTCGCCACGGTTCCGACCCCCGCGGCGAGCACCACGCCGAAGACGGCTGACGCGAACGTGCCGCCGATCGTCTTGGTCGTGTTGGTGAGCGCCGAGGCGATGCCGGTCTGGCCCATCGGCGCGGCCGCTGCGGCCGCCGCCGGGAGTGCGCCGACCAGCGCTCCCGCACCGATCCCGGCGATCGAGAGGTTGACGATGACCTGCCAGGTCTCGAGGTGGAAGGGCAGGAACAGTGCGTACCCGACACCGACGAGAAGAGCGGCGATGATCAGGACGACGCGCGGACTCGCCCGCCGCGAGGTGAGAGCGAACGCGACGGCGCCGACGATGAGTGAGACGAGGTAGACGCCGATGAGGTTCGAGCGGTCGGTGGCATCCAACCCCAGCCCGTACCCGAGCGCGGGGTCCGTTCCGGCGTAGGTCGACAGCGGACCCTGCGCACCCAGCAGACTGATCCCGATCAGGAACGCGGTCACCTGCACCGGCCACATCTCCGGCCGTGCGAGCACGCGGATGTCGATCGCGGGGTCCTTCTGCCGCCGCTCGTAGACGACGAACCAGACCAGCACCCCGATGCCCGCGGCGATCAGCAGCACGACCCACCACCAGGCGCCGGCATCGAGACGGAGCTCGCCGATCATGCGCATCCAGGCGAGGCCTCCCGTGATCAGGAGCAGTCCCCAGGCGAGGATCACGAAGCCCCACGTGTCGAGTGAGCGCGGACCGTCGGGCGAGACGTGCGGCGTCGATTCGGGCACGCCGAGCCAGATCACCACGGCGACGAGTGTGACGGCGACGGCCGGTACCACGAGGGTCGTGGTGAGATCGCCGGTCGCCGCGAAGACGCGACCGGCCGCCAGAGCACCGATGATCGCGCCCGCCTCGAGCCCGACGACGAGGAGTCCGGCCGCCCGTCGCGTGGTGGACGTGCCGTGCTGCCGGCGTCGGCCGCGTTCGAAGATGAGCGCGATCTCCAGCGGCAGCCACACGACGTAGAAGCCCTGCAGCGCCCAGGCGATGAGGAACGACCAGAACGAGGCGGCGAAGGCGACCCACCAGGTCGCGCCCGCGGTGAGGATCGCCGCGATCAGAAGGATCCGCTTGTGCCCGTACAGATCGCCGAGCTTGGCGAGCACGGGGACGACGAGGGCCGAGAGCAGCAGCTGCGCGGCCTCGAACCAGTTGACGTCGGAGTCGTGGATCCCGAGGGAGAGGACGATGTCGCTGAAGAGGGGCACGTAGTAGCCCTGCAGGATGCCGCTGACGAGCTCGACGACGACGAACCAGCCGATGAGTCCCGCCGTCACCCCGAGGGCGGAGGTGCGCAGGCTGCCGGTCCCCGCCGAGACGGTACGCGGTGCGGGCGAGGAAGACATGGCGCTCAGTCTAGGGAGGGCCGTACCCGATCGGGGCTCTACATTGGAGGGGTGACTTCCGAGACGCCCGCCCCTGAACGCGAAATCCTCACCTGGGAAGGGTTCGGCGACGCGACGCGGGCGCTGTCCCGCGACATCCTGGCCGACGGCTTCGTGCCCGACGTCGTCGTCGCGATCGCCCGCGGCGGGCTCCTTCCCGCCGGAGCGGTCGCCTACGGCCTCGGGGTCAAGAGCTGCGGTGCGCTGAACGTCGAGTTCTACACCGGCATCGGCACCGTGCTCGAGGCCCCCGAACTGCTCCCGCCCGACCTCGACCTCGGCTACCTGCCCGGAAAGCGCGTGCTGCTGGTCGACGACGTCGCCGACAGCGGGCGCACGCTCGCGCTCGCTGTGAAGATGCTGCGCGACGCCGATGCGGATGTCCGCTCGGTCTGCATCTACACCAAGCCCGGATCGGTCGCCACGCCCGACTACTCGTGGCGCGAGACCGACCGCTGGATCGACTTCCCGTGGTCGGCCCGCGGGACGGTCGCCGAAGAGGACGCGGGCGGCGAGGCGAGCGCCTGATGGCGATGAGCCTCGACGAGCTCGGCGCGGCGGGGCTCGTCCACCCCTCGTGGGCCGAGGCGCTCGCACCCGTCGCGCCCGACATCGCGGCTCTCGGCGAGAGGCTGCGCGCCGAGACGGCGGCGGGGCGCGGCTACCTTCCCGCCGGCGACCGCGTGCTGCGCGCGTTCGCCCGCCCGCTGAGCGAGGTCCGTGTCCTGATCGTCGGGCAGGACCCGTATCCGACGCCGGGGCATCCGATCGGTCTGTCCTTCGCCGTCGACGCGCACGTGCGCCCGGTGCCCCGAAGCCTCGGAAACATCTACACCGAGCTCGAGAGCGATCTGGGCATCCCCCGTGCACCGCACGGCGACCTGTCGGCCTGGAGCGACCAGGGGGTCATGCTCCTGAACCGGGTGCTGACCGTCGCCCCGGGCGCTCCCGCCTCGCATCGCGGGTGGGGCTGGGAGAAGATCACCGAGCACGCCATCCGCACCCTCGTTGCGCGGGACGCCCCTCTCGTCGCGATCCTGTGGGGGCGCGACGCCGCGAGCCTGCGCCCGCTCCTCGGCGCGACGCCGACCGTCGAATCGGCCCATCCGTCACCCCTGTCCGCCAGCCGCGGCTTCTTCGGCTCGAAGCCGTTCTCGCGCGCCAACGCGCTGCTCGTCGAGCAGGGCGCCGCCCCCGTGGACTGGCGCGTGACCGCGTCGGCGCCCGCCGCGTAGGCTGACGCCCATGCTGGAAGAGGAGTACGACAAGACGCGCCGACGCCTCCCCGCGCACCTGCGCCGGGTCGAGAGCGAGCGTCCGTTCGCGTACGAGATCCGGCCCGTCCGGGCATCCGACATCCCCGACATCCGCGAGATCTACAACCACTACGTGACGAACTCCGTCGTGACCTTCGATGAGAAGAAGTGGACCCTCGCGCAGTGGCGCGAGAAGGTGGCCCATCTGCAGAAGCTCGACATGCCGTTCCTGGTCGCCGAGTCGCCGACGGGCCAGATCCTCGGGTACGCGCTGGTGCAGCCCATGTCGGCGAAGTCGGCCTTCCGCTACAGCGTCGAGAACTCCATCTACCTCGGCCACGCCGCGACCGGCAAGGGACTGGGGCGGGCGCTCCTCGAAGCGCTCATCGCCGCCAGCGAGCAGGCGGGGATCCACCAGATGGTGGCGGTCATCAGCGACAAGGGTGCGGAGGGATCCATCGCCCTGCACGAGCGGCTCGGCTTCGTCGAGGTAGGGCGGATGGGACGCGTCGGCTTCAAGTTCGGCCGGTGGCTGGGCACGGTCTACCTGCAGAAGCAGCTGAAGCCGATCAAGAAGAAGCGCTCTCTGTTCGGCCGCGCACGCACCGACTGAGCGGCGTCGATCGTGCTCAGCGCGGCGGATCGATGACGGGGATAGACGCGAGCAGTCGCCGGGTGTAGGCGACCTGCGGGGCGAGCAGCACCTTCTCGGTCGGGCCCTCCTCGACGATGCGGCCGTCTTTCATCACGATGACTTCGTCGCAGAGGTTCTGCACCACGCCGATGTCGTGCGAGACCATCAGCAGCGTGAGATCCTGCGCGGCGCGCAGTCCGCGCAGCACCTCGAGGATCTGGGCGCGCACCGTCACGTCGAGGGCCGACAGCGGCTCATCCCCGACGAGCAGACGCGGCCGGTGCACGAGCGCGCGGGCGAGCGCGATCCGCTGGCGCTGCCCGCCGGAGAACTCGTGCGGGTATCGGGTCGCCATCTCTGCCTCGAGGCCGACATCGACCAGCACCTCGCGCACACGGGCGCGGCGATCGCCCGCGATCCCCAGCGCCCACAGCGGCTCGCCGACGATGCGCCCGACGTTCATCCGGGGATCGAGAGACGCGTAGGGATCCTGGAAGACGATGCCGGTCGCGCGGCGGAGCCAGTGCAGCGACCGGGCGTCCGCGCGGGCGTCGACGGGGCGGCCGTCGAACTCGACGGTGCCGGTCGTCGGGGCATCCAGCCCCAACAGGATCCGCACCAGGGTCGACTTTCCCGAGCCGGACTCTCCGATGATGCCGACGGCCGTGCCCTCCCGCACGTCGATGTCGGCGTCGTCGAGCGCCGTCGTGGTGCGGGCACGTTCGAACAGGCCCGATCCGCGCTGCCGGAAGGCGCGTCCGAGTCCGCGCCCGCGCAGCAGCACGTCCGGCTCGGCGCGGTCGGTTCGCGTCTCGTCGGATCTGCTCATCGCGCCCCTCCCGGCTTCCACAGGGTCGCGGTCGCGTCGCGCAGCAGCCCCTGCGTCACGGCCGACCGGGGAGTCGTGAGCAGCTGCGAGAGCGGGCCGGCCTCGACGACGCGCCCGTGCTCGAGCACGACGGCGTCGGTGGCGACCTGCGAGAGGACCGCCAGATCGTGGGTGATGAACACGAGCGACATGCCGTCTCGAGAGACCAGGCCGTTCAGCAGGTCGAGGACGTCGGCCTGGATCGTGACGTCGAGCGCCGTGGTCGGCTCGTCCGCGATGAGCAGCCGGGGCCGGCATGCCAGCGCCATCGCGATCGCGACACGCTGACGCTGCCCGCCGGAAAGCTGGTGCGGATACCGTCGCACGATCTGCGCGGGGTCGGGCAGGTGCACGCGTTCGGCTTCGGCGATGGCCCGCGCGGATGCCTCGCGTCGCCCCACGCCCTCGTGGATGCGCACCGATTCGGCGATTTGGCGCCCCACGGTGCGGATCGGGTTCAGCGCGGTGCGCGGCTCTTGGAAGACGATCCCGATCTCGTCGCCCCGCAGCCTCGCGAGGTCGCGGTCGGGGAGCCCGATCAGCTCGCGGCCGTCCCAGCGGATGCTGCCGGTGGCCGTGGCGCCCTCGGGCAGCAGGCCCAGGATCGCGAGCGCGGTGAGCGATTTGCCCGAGCCCGATTCGCCGATGAGGCCCAGCCGTGCGCCGTCGGGCACCGTGAACGAGACGCCGTCGACGAGACGTGCGCCGTCGATCTCGATGACGAGGTCCTGGACGTCGAGACTCATGCGATCACCGCCGGCGTGTGGGTGCGGGCGGCGCTGCGCCGGCGCGCGAGCGTGGGGTCGGTCGCCTCGCGCAGACCGTCGCCCAGCAGGTTGAGTCCGAGCACCGTCAGGGTGATCGTGAGGCCGGGCCAGACCACGGTCAGCGGGTGCACCGAGATGTACTGCTGCAGCTCTTTCAGCAGCAGTCCCCAGCTCGGCTCGGTCACCGGAGCGCCGAACCCGAGGTAGCTGAGGCCGGCCTCGGCGAGCACAGCGACGGCCATGCCCCACGACAGCTGCACGATGAAGACGGGAGCGACGTTGGGCAGCAGATGGCGCCACAGGTTCTGGAACGGCGTGAGCCCCGATGCGCGTCCGGCCAGCACGAAATCGCTGTGCAGCACGCGTCGCAGTTCCGGCCGGGTGACGCGTGCGATGTTCACGCCGAACCCGATCCCCACCGAGACGATCACGACCCAGAGCGATCCGCCCCAGACCGACGACAGCATCATCGCGATGAGCAGCACGGGGAACGCGATGAGGATGTCGACCGCCACGGCGACGCCCTCGCGCACCCAGCGCGTCGTGAGTGCGCCCAGGGCCGCCAGCGCCAGTCCGAGGAGGGTCGCCACCACGCCGGCGCCGAGTGCGACCCACACGGTCGTGCGAGCGCCGGCCATGAGCAGGCTCAGGATGTCGCGTCCGGAACCGTCGGTGCCGAGCAGATGGGGGATGCCGGGGGCATCCCACCGTGCGGCGACATCGACCCGCTGGGGGTCGAACGGCGTCCAGAACCGCGCCACGAGCGCGGTGAGCCCGATGGCGACGACCACGACGATGCCGAAGCGCCCCGTCGACAGCGCCCACAGCCGCCCCAGCCACGCGAGGCGGGCCCGCCGCGTGCGGCGCGAGCGGGGGGAGGGATCTGCGCCGAGGCGGGCGGCGTCGCCGTCATCCGCGTCACGGATCTGCCGAGGTGTCATTCCGCCTCCCGCTGCCGAGGGTCGATCACGCGGTGCACGAGGTCGACGACGAATCCGACGACCAGCACGAAACCGGTGAGCACGAGCAGTTCGCCCTGGACCTTCGGCAGGTCGCGATTGCCCACGTCGGCCACCAGCATCCGACCGATGCCCGGCAGGCTGAACAGCTGTTCGATGACGACCGCGCCCACGATGATCCCCGCGACCTGGAGTCCGAGCACCGTGATGATCGAGAGCCCCACGGTGGGCAGGCCGTGGCGCAGGAGCGCCTGCGTGCGGGTGAGGCCCTTCGCGGCGGCGGTGCGGACGAAGTCCTGCCCGGTCGCCTGCAGGGTGGCCGAGCGGACGAACCGCATGAGCATGGCGCCCTCGACGACGCCGATCGTGACCGCCGGCAGCAACAGCGCGCGCACCGCGGCGCCGGGATCGGTCCAGCCGCCGCGTGGAAAGCCCTGCGCCGGCAGCCAGCCGAGCCAGACGGCGAAGACGACGACGAGCATCATCCCGGCCCAGACGACCGGCACGGCCGCCACGGTCTGGGCACCGATGCTGAGCGCGGTGCCGTCGGCGTGACCGCGGCGCATCGCCGAGATCACCCCGAAGGGCAGGGCGACGAGGATCGCGACCGTCATCGCCATGAGGCCGAGGGGGATGGTCACCTGCGCCTTCTGCGCGAGTTCGCCCGCGACGGACGACCCCGTCAGCAGCGACGTGCCGAGGTCGCCGTGCAGTACGCCGGAGATCCACGCGGCGTACTGCACCGGCAGCGGGTCGGACAGGCCCAGATGCTCCCGGATGGCCTCGACCTGCTCGGGAGTCGCGTTCAGCCCGGCGATGAGCTGCGCCACATCGCCGGGCAGAATGCGCAGCGTCAGGAAGATCAGCGCGCTGGCGACGAACAGGCCCAGCACCAGCAGGGCCAGTCGGGTCAGCGCGTAGCGGATCACCCCGATCTCTCGTCCCGTCAGCTCTTGGCGAGCTGGGCGAGGTCCATGCGCTCGTTGACGTTGATGGACGGGAATCCGGTGACGTTCGTGCCGACCGCGACGACGGATGCCCCGTTGTACAGCCAGTCGGCGGCCTGGTCGTCCGCGACGATCTTCGCGGCCTGCTTCAGCAGATCGGCCGAGGTCGCCGGGTCGGTGGCGCGAGTGGACTGGGCGTACAGGTCCTGCACCTTCGGGTTGTTGTACGTGAAGTAGTAGTCCGGGTTCGCCCAGTTCTCGAAGTCGCGCGCCTCGGTGTGCAGCACGAAGCTGAGGTCGTAGTCCTTGTTCGTGTAGACGTCCTTCAGCCAGGTCGGGAACTCCACCTGGGCGACCTTCAGCGTGATGCCCACGTCGTGCAGGTTCGACACGAGGATCTGCGACACCGTCGTCCCGTAGAACGCGGGGATCGTGAGGGTCAGGGTGAGGTCGGACGCTCCGGCCTCGGCGAGCAGCTTGCGCGCGGCATCCGGATCGAACGGCGCCGTCGAGGAGAGGTCCTCGTAGCCGGGGTCGAGTTCCGGGATCGGCCCGTACAGGGTCTGGCCGGCGCCGAGCGCCTGCACGATCGACTTCTTGTCGATCGCCTGACGGATGGCCTGGCGCACGCGGACGTCGGAGAGCTTGCCGTGCGTGGCGTTCATCGCGAGGGTGCCCTTGTCGGTCGAGGCCCCCAGCACGAGGGAGAAGGTGCCGTTCGCCTCGATCTGGCTCTTCAGCGTCGCATCGAAGCCGGTGACGACATCGAGCTCGCCCGCGAGCGCGCCGCTCAGGGCCGCCTGGTTGTCGGGGATGAAATCGAGCACGACCTCGGCGGCCTTCGCCTTGTCGCCCCAGTACGACTCGTTGCGCTTCAGGGTGATGGAATCGCCCTGCTTCCAGCTCGCGAGGGTGTACGGTCCGGTGCCGTTCGCCTTCGTCTTGCGGTCGATCGTGTCGCCCTCTTTCAGGACGAGACCGGCGCGGCCGGTGAGGTTCCACAGCAGCGTGGAGTCGGGCTCGCTCAGTGTCAGGACGACGTCCTGACCGTTCGCGGCGATCGAGCTGACGCGCGCGAGGCGGTCGGAGTCGCGGTACGCCGCGTTCGCCTTCACCTGCTGGAGCGACCAGACGACGTCGGCGGGAGTCAGCGGCTGACCGTCGTGGAAGGTGACGCCGTCGCGCAGGGTGAAGGTGTAGGTGAGTCCGTCGCCGGAGACCGTGTGCTTCGTCGCGAGGGTGTCGACGATCTCCTGCTGGGGGGTGCGCGAGACGAGGCCCTGGTAGACGTTGTCGATCAGGATCTGATCCAGTGCTGCGCCGGCGGTCTGGCGGATGTCGAGGTTGCCGGGCTCCGAGACGAGGCGCACCGCGACCGAGGCGTTCGGATCGGCGGGTCCGGCCGAGGAATCGGACGGCGAGGGGGAGGTGCCGGCCGAGCAGGCGGACAGCAGCAGGGCACCGACCGCGACGAGCGCGGCGGCGAGGGTGACACGACGAGGCATGTGAGGTTCCTTTCGCAGGGGCGGGGGACGGGCATCGGGTTGCTGTCCCGCCCGTCCGCGGACGCGGTGCGCGTTACAGCCTAGGCTCCTGCGCCCGGGCCTCGGTCATCCGGCGTCATCGTCCGTCCGCCTCACTCGTCGAGGGCGTCGACCACCAGTGCGGCGAGTGGGACGGGCAGCTCCTCCTGCACGTTGTGCCCCGCGGGAACCACGACGATCGTCGCATCGGGGGCATGCGTGCGGAATGTCTCGGCGTCGGGCGCCGTCACGAAGCCGCGCTCGCCGCGGACGAGGACGATGGGCGCGGAGACGGCGGCGAGATCCTCCCACCCGGATGCCGAGATCGCGCTGCGCAGGGCGGCCCGATCGGATGCCGTGCCCGCCGGCGCCGCATTCGCGAGGTGCGCGAAGTGATGCTTCCACTCGACACGCCCGTCGGCGCGCACGCGCGAATTGAGGAAGACGCTGCGTGTCGCGGCCTCGCGGGTGCCACCGAGGCCGAACGCCAGCGCCCGCTCGACGAGCTCGTCGCGACGGGCCCAGTCGGTCGGCCCGGCGAAGAAGGCCGCGATCTGAGCGGCACCGGCATCGGGGTCGATGCCCGGGGTGATGTCGACGATCACGAGCGAGCGGACGAGGTCGGGGCGCAGGCGGGTCAGTGCCGCCGCCGTGAGTCCTCCGAGCGACTGGCCGACGAGAACCTGCGGGGCATCCGTCCACTCCGCGACCGCGTCGGCGATGTCGGCCGCGAGGTGCGTCGCGGTGTAGGC
Source organism: Microbacterium dextranolyticum (assembly GCF_016907295.1). NCBI lineage: Bacteria > Bacillati > Actinomycetota > Actinomycetes > Micrococcales > Microbacteriaceae > Microbacterium > Microbacterium dextranolyticum. Next base: position 2,323,307 of record NZ_JAFBBR010000001.1, on the reverse strand, counting down.
GGCGTCGGCGCGCCAGGACGAGTCGCCGTGGCCCGGGAGATCGAGCGCGAGTGCAGGGCGCCCGAGAGCGAGCACCGTCGTATCCCACGTGTGCGCGTTGAGCCCCGCGCCGTGCAGGAACGTGACGCGCGGTGGCGGGTACGCACCGGTCGCCGCGTCCCCGTACTGCAGGGCGCTCACGACGCGGCCGTCGGGCAGAGGATGGGTGAGCCTACGCACCGGTGGGGGAGTGACGCCGAGATCGGCGGCCTGCGCGGCCAGGAAGGAGAACTCGTCTGCCATCCCGCCATTGTCCAGTACCGGGCGCCCGAGCGGCACCCGGGTGGGTGCGCAGGCCCGACGTCGACCTCCGTGCCCAGGGGGCGACCCCGTCGCTAGGGTGGGGACATGAGCGCCGAACGCCGTGTCCACCTTTCTCGCTCGGCCCGTCCCGCCTACGACGCCCTCGACGCGTTCTCGCAGACGGCCGCCCGGATCGCGGCCGAGGCCGGCATCGACGATCGGCTGAAGGAGATCGCCCTCATCCACTCGTCGCAGCTGAACGGCTGCGCCTACTGCGTGCGTGTGCACGTCGAACGCGGCGTCGCGGCCGGGCTCACGGCGGACGAGATCGCGCAACTGGCGACCTGGCGCGAATCCGGCGTGTTCAGTGCGCGCGAGCGCGCCGCGCTCGAGCTCGCCGAGAGCTACGTCTTCATCCACGAGGAGGGGATTCCCGACGAGGTCTACGACCATGTCGGCGGCATCCTCAGCGAACAGGAGTACGTCGCGCTGAGCTGGCTGCTGGTGGCCATCAACGCGTTCAACCGCATCACGATCGCCGGCAAGTACCCGGTGCCGCCGCGGCGAGGGGGACCCGCGGCGAGCGAGAGCGCGTGAGCGCAGCGTCCGAGCCTGCGCGCGTGGCGGGGGCGCTCAACTTCCGCGATACGGGCGGGCTACCCGCCGACCGTGGGCGAACGCGCACGGGCGTGCTCTTCCGCTCGGGGAACCTCGCCGGCCTCACCGGGGAGGGACGCGCCGACCTCGCCGGGTTGCGTGTGCGCCGCATCGTCGATCTGCGCGCCGATGAGGAGATCGCCGCCGAGCCCAGTCTGGTAACCGGGCTCGACCTCGACACCGTGCACGCGCCGCTCTTCCTCGGCTCCGCGGCATCCTTCTTCATCGAGGACATCACGCTCCCCGACATGTACCGCGCCCTCGTCGACGGGGCCGCCGATCGCCTCGTCCTCATCGCCCGTTCGGTGATCGAGAGGCATCCGGTGCTCGTGCACTGCACCGTGGGCAAGGACCGCACCGGCGTGGCGGTGGCGATCCTGCTGGCGGCCGTCGGTGTCGACAAAGAGGCGATCGTCGCCGACTATGCGCGCACCGAGCATCTGCTGCCGCCCGAGCGCAACGCACGCGTCGTGGCGTTCCTGCGCGCTCTGCACCCCGACGCGCGCCATCTCGAGCAGCTCGCGACGCGGTCGCCGGCGCCCGTGATGCGCGAGCTTCTGACCGGCGTCGACGAGCGCTTCGGCTCGGCCGCGGACTACCTGCGCGCGCACGGTCTGCGGACGGATGAGCTCGACGCGCTCGCGGGCATCCTCATCGACGGCTCCCCCACCTGAGGTAAGGCTCCCCTAAAGCGGGAGTATGATGGGGGCATCATGGCCACGTTGATCGAGTCCGTCGTCACCCACGACGCCGCCGCCTGCAGGGCGTCGCGGCACGCGCGCGTGCAGCAGCTGATCACCGCCGATGAGACGTCCCTCGTCGATCTCGAGACGCTCGTGGCGACCCTGCCGATCTGCTCGACGGGGCGCGTGTTCGTCGAGGTTCCGGATGCCTCGTGGATCTTCGATCTCACCGTTCCGGCCCGGATGATCGTCACGTGGCTCGACCGATCGGCCCGCACCGGCGACCCGGGGACCGGCCGCGCCTGCGCCCCCGGTCAGGCGCTGGCCCGCGCGGTCATCGCGTGGGCGGACGAGATGCTGTGCACGGATGCCGACGAGGCCTGCGCCACACGCATCCACCTGCTCGGGGGATTCCTCGGCACGGCCGACATCGCCGACCACCTCACCGGCACCCTCGGCGTCGACCAGTCCGCGGTGCACACACCGGCGCGTTTCGGCCTCGCGACCGCCCACTGACGCGCGCTCGCCGCGCTCTCTTCAGACCCCGCGAGGCACGTAGTTGCCGTCTTCGAGCCCGGCCAGGATCTCGAATCGGTTGGTCAGCGGGTTCCGCCCCGCCAGGAGGTACAGCAGCGGCATCAGAAAGCCGTACCGGCGCCACTGACGGGCGTGCACCGCTTCGTGGCGGAGCACGGCGTCCGTCACGCGGGCGTCCCCGGTGAGGTAGCAGCCGCCTACGCACACGCCGCCGCGCCCGAACGTCCAGCCGGGCATGCCGGTGAACACCCAGAGCCCGCCGCGGCGCTCGACGCGGCCCGTGGACCAGAGGCCTCCCCACGCCCAGCCGATCGTGGTTCCCCAGGCGTAGCCGAGAAGGCTCACGGGGGAATCGAGCAGCACCCGGGGGATGAGGTCGTCCAGCGCCGCACCCCGGGCCACGGCGCGATCCGCGCGCTCGCGCCAGCCCGCCGGCGGACGCGCGATCACGTCAGCGCCCCGACGATCCGCAGGATCGTGCCGAGGTCGTCCACCGCGGCGGCGGGGGAGGCCGGTGCGAAACCCGCGAGGGAGGCGCCGGCGAGGGGCAGCCGCGCACGCACCGTGCGGATCGCGGCGAGGAGCGTCTCGAGCGAGAGCCCGAACGGGACGGGGTCGGCGACGCCGCCGATGACCGCGGGGTCGAGCACGTCGAGGTCGACGTGGATGTAGACGGCGGTCGCGCCCGTGCCCTCGAGTGCGGAGCGGAGGCTCGCGGGGTCCTCGAGTGCGTCGGGAGCGAGATGGGTCAGACCGAGCTGTGTGAGAGCCACCGCCTCGGCGACATCGAGGTCGCGGGCACCGGCGAGCACGACCCGATCCGAGGGGATGCCGCCCGAGCCGGACGCGGCGACGCCGAGCGGCAGGTCGTCGACGACCGCGCGCAGTGCCATGCCCGCGAAGGCGCCGGACGGTGAGGTCTCGGGGGTGTGCAGGTCGCCGTGCGCGTCGAACCACACGACCGCGAGCCGGTCGTGCCGCGACGCGGCGTGGGCGATCGCCGGCACCGCCACCCCGCAGTCGCCGCCGACGACGATGACGTTCTCGTCCGCCGTGGCGGGAGCCCCGGCATCCGCATCGTCGTCGCCCGGAGTCGCGGGGGAGTCTGCCGCGGCGAGAGCGTCGAGCAGAGCGTCACGGCTGCGGGCGAGGGCGCTGAATCGTCGGATGCCCGTGTCGAGGGACTCGCCCGCCGACGCGGGCACCTCGACCCGCACCGTTCTCGCACGGGGAAGGTCGCCGGCGATCGCCTCGGCGCCGTCGACGAGCAGCATCGCCCGCGCGGCGGGAGACCCCTGCCACTGCGGCACCACCAGGAACCGTGACACGATCCCCTCCTTACCTTTTCGTGCCTGCCTGTGCGCCCGCGCCTCGCGCGGGCGCCGTCCGACCGGCGCCGGGCCCCGACGCGAAACCTCCCGTCTGTCACGTTTCGCGGCGCGAAAGCGTACAGACGGGAGGTGTCGCGGGATGTGATTACTGCTCGAGGGCTGCGGGAGTGCCGCCGGACTTCAGCGCGGCCAGGCGCGCCTCGACCTCGGTGAGCTCGCCCACGTCTTCGAGCTGGTTGAACTGCGCGTCGAGCGAGGATGCCGCGATCTCTGCCTTGCCCGCGGCCAGGGCCTCCTGGCGGCGCACCTTGTCCTCGAACCGGCCGATCTCGCTGGTCGGGTCCATGACGTCGATCGACTTGACGGCGTCGTGCACCTTGTTCTGGGCCTCGGCGGTCTTGGCGCGGGCGAGCAGCTCGCTGCGCTTCGACTTCAGCTCTTCGAGCTTCTGCTTCATGCCGTTGAGGCCGTCCTTGAGCTTGTCGACGACCTCGGTCTGCGCGGCGATCGTCGGCTGCACGGCGCGCGCCTCGTTCTCCTCGCTGATCTGACGCTGCAGGGCGATCTTGGCGAGGTTGTCGAACTTGTCGGCGTCGGCCGCGGCGCCGGTCGCGCGCAGCTCGTCGGCCTTGCGGCTCGCGGCGAGGGCCTTGTTGCCCCACTCCGCGGCGGCGCGCACGTCTTCCTCGTGGTCGCGCTCGAGCAGGCGCAGGTTGCCGATCGTCTCGGCGATCGCCGATTCGGCGTCGGCGATGTTGTTGGTGAAGTCGCGCACGAGCTGGTCGAGCATCTTCTGCGGGTCTTCGGCGGAATCGAGCATCGCGTTGATGTTCGCCTTCACGAGCGTCGAGATGCGGCCGAAGATGGACTGCTTTGCCATCGGGTTTCCTTTCGTCACGGGTGTGTCCTCGCGGGACGGAGATGTCGTGGGTGGTCTCAGGGGCGGGCGGGGCGCGTGGTCGGTCGCGGACGGAGGATCAGAAGCGGCCTCCTCCGCGGCGGCTGCGGGTACCGCCGCCGCCGAAGCTTCCGGGGCCCGATCCGCCGCCGCTGGGGCGTCCGCCGCCGAAGCCTCCACCGCCGAACGAGCCGCCGCCGCGGCCACCGTTCAGGAGCGAGTTGATGACGATGCCGCCCAGCACGGCGCCCATCATGTTGCCGCCTCCTCCGCCGGAGGATCCGCCGCCGAACATACCGCCGCCCTGGAAGGCGCCGACGTCGCGCTGGGCGGACTGGATCGCCTGAGCGGCGAGGTCGTTCGCGCGCTGCGCGTACGACAGCGCCTGTGCGGGGTCGCTCTGCTGCAGCTGCCGGGCCTGCACGAGTGTGGCGCCGGCCTCGGCGAGGCGGGTGCGGGCCTCGGCGCCGATCGCGCCGCGCCGCGAGGTGATGAAATCCTCGGCGGCCGACACCTGGCCCTGTGCCTGCGTCAGGAGCATGCCGAGCTGCTGCGCCGCGCGGGCGGCCTGCTCCTGCGCGTCGCGCACGCCGGCGACGGCCGCGTCGATCTGGGCGTTGGCGGCGTCCAGCGCCGCGCGGGCGGATGCCGGGTCTTTCTGCGGTCCGGAGAGGAGAGCGGTGGCGGCATCCAGTTGCGCGCGGGTGGAGGCGATGACCGCAGCCAGGCGTCCGTCGGGGTCGGGCAGCCCACTGGCGGTTCCGATGTCGTGACCGACCTCGGCGACCAGAGCGTTCGCGTCGACCTCCGCCTGCGCGAGGTCGACGCGGAGCTTCTCGATCGCGGTATGCATCAGCTCGGCCTGGGCGACCGCGTCCTCGGCGGAACGGATGCCCACGGCTGCTGCGGCGCCGTCGCCGGCGCCGATGTCTTTCGCGGCGGCGGCCAACTGGTCGTCGGCGAAACTCAGATCCTGGGCCGCGTGCGTCGGGTTGTCGACGATCGTCGCGAGGGCGGCGGAAGCGTAGGACGCTTGCAGGGCGGTGAGGGCTGCGACGGCGGCGGCGTGCTGGGCTCCGACGCTCTGGCGCTTCTCCTGCACGCGTGCGAGGGCCTCGGGGGCGTTCTGCTCGAGCTGGCGCAGCTCGTCGAACGCCTGCGCCTTCTCGTCGAGTCCGCTGTTCGCCTGCGCGCACAGGTCGATGATCCGCGCGTTCCAGGCGCGTACCTCGGCCTCGGTGTCGGGAACGTCGTCGTCGAGGCGCTGCTTGAGCTCGAACGCCTGGTCGAGGTTCCGCCGCGCCTGCGCGAGGGCCTGCTCGAACTCGGTCACCGCCTGGTCGCCGAACTGGGCGCGGGCGAATCCGAGCTCCTGATCGCTCGTGCGGATGGCGTCGTCTGTCTGCACGAGTGCGGACGAGGCGCGCTGCGCAAGTTCGGCCGTCGGAACGCCGGCGAGCGGGTCGGGCGGCCCGGACGGCGCCGACGATCCCGGCACGAGCGCGCCGCCGTGACCGTCCGTGCGCGCGCGGCGGGAGCGGAGCACGATCCACAGCACGAGTCCGGCCAGAGCCAGAACCACGACGACGAGCAGGATCGGCAGGACGACGCCGACCGCCGAGCCCGATCCGCCCTCGACGGCGTCGGCGAGTCCGTCGGCCGCGGCCGCGGCGGCGCCCTCCCAGTCGCCCGATGCGAGGGCCGGCCCGATCCGCTGCTGCTCGATGGAGGTCAGCTGCTGCTCGCTCACGGGGCCTTTGGAATACCCCGACAGGTAGTACTGGCGCCCGTCGGTCGACACCGCCAGCAGGTACTGGTTCGGGCCGAGGCCGTTGGCCTCCGCCGTCGCGTTCGCCCATTTCTCGGGGTCGGACGGATTGGTGAACGTCGGCACATAGACGACCCAGAGGTCCACAGCGGAGGTCGACGACAGCGAGCGCAACCGCGCGTCGACACTCGATTCCTGGGCATCCGAGAGCACGTCCGACTGGTCGAGCACGTGCGAGCCCCGCAGGCTCACCGGGTCGACCGCCGAGGCCGCTGCGGCGCCGCCTAAGACGAGGGCCGCGGCCAGGGCGAGGGCCAGAATCACACGCGAACGCACAGCGTCATCCTTCCTCGCGAGGCCGCCGCGTGGGCCCCCTCGCCCGATCCTATGCCGCTTCCGGCATGCGGCGAAAGGCGGAGCGGGGCACCGCCCCAGAGAGATCGCAGAGAGGATGCCGCGAATCGGCCGCACCCCGCGCGTGCCGCTGCCGGGTGAGTCGATCCGGGAGTCGCTGCCGTGCCCGCGGCACCGCTCCGGGTAGGGTGTCGCCTTCGGAGGAGACATGGATCACGACGGATTCGATCGATACGGCGGCGATGTCCTGGCCGCAGGGTGGCGCGATGCCGGGCGCCGGCAGGTGAAGGACGTGCCCGCTGAGCACGACCTCGTCGTCGAGGTCGCCGCCGACGGCTACTGCGGCGCCGTCGTGCGCGTGCAGTCGGGCACCGTCGAACTCGAGGACCGGCGGGGGCGCCGACGACTCTTCCCCCTCGGCGGGGGCTTTCTCATCGACGGTGAGGCCGTCCGGCTCGTCGTCCCCCGTGCGGCGCCCGCCGCGCCGGCGCGCACCGCGTCGGGTTCGTTCGCGGCGCCCGAGGCGCGGGCGCGTGTGGCCCGGGCCTCGCGCATCCTCGTGGAGGGGAGGCACGACGCCGAGCTCGTGGAGAAGGTGTGGGGTGACGACCTCCGTGTCGAGGGTGTCGTCGTGGAGTACCTGCAGGGGGTCGACCTGCTCGAGTCCGTGCTGCGTGACGAGCCGCCCGGACCCGGGCGTCGCTACGGGGTGCTGGTCGACCACCTCGTGCCGGGGTCGAAGGAGTCGCGCATCGCCGAGGCCGTGGCGCGGGGGCCGCACGGCGCGCACGTGCGCATCGTCGGGCATCCGCACATCGACGTCTGGCAGTGCGTGCGCGCGGAGTCGCTCGGCATCGCGTCCTGGCCGCCGGTGCCGCGGGGGATCGAATGGAAGGTCGGTGTGAGCCGCGCCCTCGGCTGGCCCGCCGACGACCAGGCCGACATCGCCCGAACCTGGCAGCGCATCCTCGCCTCGGTGCACACGTACCGCGACCTCGACCCGGCCCTGCTCGGCCGCGTCGAGGAGCTCATCGACTTCGTCACCGCCTGACCCGCGTCGAGTGCCCCCGGTACCCTGGACGGATGCCGAACGAGACAGAGAACACCCCGCGCTTCCGCGACAAGCCCGTCTCGTTCGTGCGACGCAGCGGGCGCATGAGCGACGCTCAGGAGCGCGCCTGGGCGGAGCTGTCGCCCCGCTACGTCATCGACGTGCAGCGCGATGCCGCGGCCACCAGCATCCTGCCGGGGAGCCCTCTTGCCCCGTCCGAAGCGTACGGACGCACCGCGCCACTGATCGTCGAGATCGGATCGGGGCAGGGGCACGCGATCGTGCACGCGGCCGCGCAGGCACCCGGCACCGACTTCCTCGCGGTCGAGGTGTTCCGCGCAGGGCTCGCCCGCACGATGCTCGACGCCGACCGCGCCGGCATCCGCAACCTGCGCCTCGTCGAGGCGAACGCCCCCGAGGTGCTCGAGCACCTACTGCCCGAGGCGAGCGTCGACGAGGTATGGATCTTCTTCCCCGATCCGTGGCACAAGTCCAAGCACAACAAGCGGCGTCTGATCGCCCCCGTGTTCCCGCCGCTCGCGGCGCGCGCGCTCCGTGACGGCGGCCTGTTGCGCCTCGCGACCGACTGGGAAGACTACGCGCTGCAGATGCGCGACGTGATGGCGGACGCCGAGGGCTTCGCCCCGGCCTTCGCGGGGGAGTGGGCGCCGCGATTCGACGGGCGCACGATGACCGCGTTCGAGCGCAAGGGCATCGCCAAGGGCCGCGACATCCGCGACCTCGTGTATCGCCGCGCGCCGCGCGCCGCCGCCGCCCGGCCGTGAACGCGGCCCCACCTGCGCGTGACCGCTGGCGGGCCGTGCGTCCGCTCGCGCAGCGTGAGTTCCGGATCCTGTTCGGCGCCGTCGTCCTCTCGGTGTCGGCGGCCGGCATGTGGGCCGTGGTCATGGTGTTCGCCGTCATCCGCATCGATGAAGACCCCGTCCAGCTCTCCGTCGTCGCGGCCGCCAACGCGATCGGACTGCTCGCATCCGCGATCCCGGGCGGCATCGCCGCCGACCGCCTGCCGCGGCGCGTGATCCTGCGCGCCGTCGAGACCCTCAACGTGCTCGCGGTCGGATCCGTGGTGATCGCCGGTCAGTTCGGCGCGCTCACGATCGCCCACCTGGCGGCGGTCTCCTTCGTGCTCGGCGCGGTCGCGGGGTTCTTCTTTCCGGCCTACAGCGCGATCCTGCCCCGCATTTTGCCGGCGGAGCACCTGCTGCCGGCGAACGGACTGGAGGGGGCGATCAGGCCTGCGCTGCAGCAGGCGGCCGGGCCCGCGATGGCCGGGCTTCTGCTCGCCGCGCTCATCCCGAGTCAGGCGGCGACGGCGGTTCTGATCGCCCACGGGCTCGCGCTCGTGCTGCTCCTGCGGCTGCGACCGGAGCCCGCGGCGCCCGAGAGTGCCGCGCCCGAGCAGGCGGCTGAGCGTTCCTCGGCCCGAGGCATCCGGCACGACCTGGTCGAGGCGGTGCAGTTCACGGTGCGCACCCCGTGGCTGCTCTGCACGCTGCTGTTCGCCACGATCTGGGTGCTCCTCACGATAGGCCCCGAGGAGGTGCTGCTGCCGTTCGTGACGCGCGACCGCTTCGGTGACGATCCACGGCTGTTCGGCTTCCTGCTGGCCTGCTTCGGCGCCGGTGGTGTGGTCGGTTCGATCGTGGTCTCCTCGCTGCGGATGCCGCGGCGCTACCTCACCGCGATGACCCTGGTCTGGGGCGTCAGCACATTGCCGTTCGTCGTGATCGGTCTCACCGATCAGTACTGGCTGATGGCGCTGTGCGGCCTGGCGTGCGGGTTCGGTTTCAGCTATGGCAACGTCATCTGGGGCACGCTGCTGCAGCGACGGGTTCCCCGGCACATGCTCGGCCGGATCTCGAGCCTCGACTTCTTCGTCTCGCTCGCCCTCATGCCGCTGTCCATGGCGCTCGCCGGGCCGCTGGCGACCGTGGTGCCCGTCCCGGTGATCTTCGTCGTCGCCGGCGTCGCGCCGTTCGTCCTGTCGTTCATCGTGCTCTGGGTGGCGCGCATGCCGCAGGACGAGATCGCCCATCCTCTCGACGACGGCGGGGGGACGGCCGCCGCGGTGTGAGCGGATGCCTCCGGCCCGGGGCCGCCGTATGCCCGGCCGATGCTCAGAATGACGGGATATGCTCTCACCAGACCCCGCACAGGGTTTCCGGACGAGGGATCCCAGTACCCGGCGAGCGACAAGACTGGCCGAAAGGTCGCATCATGTCGTGGGTCATCCTCATCGTCTCCGGTGTTCTCGAAGCCGTCTGGGCTACCGCGCTCGGCAAGTCGGAGGGCTTCACGAAGCTCGGTCCGACGATCGTCTTCGGCGTCGCGCTCGTCGCCAGCATGGGCGGTCTCGCGTGGGCCATGCGCGACATCTCGACCGGCACCGCCTACGCCATCTGGGTGGGCATCGGCGCCGCCCTCACCGTCGCGTACGCCATGATCACGGGCGACGAACAGGTCTCGCTCGTCCGCGTGCTGCTGATCGTGGGGCTCGTCGGATGCGTGGTGGGGCTGAAGCTGGTCGGCGAGCACTGAGCGCGCCGGCGGTGCGGTCAGTCCGCGCCGCGCACCAGCTCGAGACCCGCGCGGGCGAACTGGCGGGTCGTGGCATCCGGCAGGAACGCGCGCGTGAGCCCCGCGCCGATGCGCGGCAGGTCGGCCTCGTCACGGTACAGCAGGTAGAGCGTCTCGTAGCGCGGCTGGAACTTGGCCTTGAACCGGTGCAGGGACTGGAAGCCGTATACCGGCTCCAGCCCGTCCGACAGTCGGGCACTCAGCGTCGAGATCATCGTGGCCTCGGACGGGTACTCGTGCGCGAGGGGCGCACCCGAGAGCGACATGATCTCGGCGCCCTCGTCGCGGAAGGCGACGGCGGAAGAAGCGATCAGGTACTCCATGACCGGTCCGAATCCGCCTTCACGCCGTCGCATCAGGTCGAGCGTCCAGCCGCGCACGCCGTTCTCGCCGTAGATCGGCAGCCACGAGAGGAATCCGTCGATCGTCCCGTGCGGGTCGACGGCGAGGGCGATGCGCACCTCGGGGTCTTCGGCCTCCGCGAGCGTCCCGAGGGTGAAGCGCATCTCGGGCAGGTCCTTGTCTCCGACCCACTGCTCCGAGATCGCGGTGAGCTGAGCGCGCACGCCCCACGGCACATCGTGCAGACGCGCCAGTCGGAAGGTCATCCCTTCGCGCGCGGCTTTGTTCATCGACGTGCGCACCGAGTTCCAGGCTTTGCCGGTGAAGGCGAGCCCGGGCAGGTCGACGATCGTGTCGTCGGCCACCACGAGCGAGCGCCAGCCGGCGGGGACCGCGGCGCGGGTCGCCTCGCTCGCGCTGAAGAAACAGGGGACGAGCCCGGCGTGCTCGGCGGCGTCGATGAACTCGACGACCGAACGGGCGCGTCCCTGCTCGACGCCCAGCGGGTCGGCGAGGGCGATGACCGCGCCCGCCCGCTTCTGGAACGCGACGATGCCCGTCGAGGAGCGGAAGTAGTCGTTGTTCTCCCACGTCGACATCCACGAGAGCGTCCCGCCGCCCGAGCGACGCACGAGCGCGGCGACCTCGTCGATCGTGGGCTCCGTGTTCGCGCCGATCGTCATGCGCCGATGCCCTGCGAAGGCGCCGCGGACGCTGAAGAGGTAGACGAGCATCAGCAGCGAGAGGAAGCCCGCGCCGATCTCGAGCGAGACATCGCCGAGGAGAGTCGCGTCGGCGTCGAGCTCCGGGTCGCCGATGACCGGCAGCAGCAGGGCGAGGCCGATCGCGCTGAGCACATTGATGGACATCAGTATCAGTGCGATCACCCAGGCCCAGCGTCGGGCCTGGAGAAGTCCGTTGGCGATGATGATGACGACGACGACGTCGATCGCTGTGGACCACCAGTTGCCGTCGAGCGGGTCGGTGGCGCCGAACGGCCCGTCCGTGGGCACGAGGGCGAGGATGACTTCGATCGCGACGAACACGAGCATGCCGAGGAACGCGACGAAGCGCTGCTCGCGCACGGTCGCGCGCTGCGGGCGCAGGGTGCGGTCGACGACCAGGATCAGCAGGACGGCGACGAGGTCTTCGAGGTCGGCCACGGTGCCGAAGATGAGGACGCCGACGATGATCGCGGTCAGGAGCACCATCCAGCCGCGTGTCCGCCAGGGGGCGCGGGCGATGCCCACGAGCGCGGCGACGCACGCGAGCGCACCGGCGCTGGGGCCGACATCGAGCGAGCCGGCGATCTCCTGCGCCCACGCCCAGCCGCTGAACAGCCGCAGCCCGCCGAGCAGCAGTGCGGCGCCGAAGACACCGAACAGCTGCCCGATCCAGAAGTACCCGAGCGCGACGCGCCATCCGCGCAGGTACTCGAGTAGCCCCAGTGCGGCCATCCCGATGAGCGTGGGAAGGTAGACCCACGGCTCGACGACCAGGAACGCACCGGTCACGGGGGTCCACCAGCGGCCCTCGTCGAATGCCGGCAGGCCGAAGGCCCAGACATCCATGCCGGGGCTCTCCACGAACGGCTCCCACAGCCCGCGCGAGACCACCCCGACGACGAGCAGGATCACGAGGGTGACGAGGGTCGCGGGGGTGCGGGTGAGGATGCCGAGCAGACGGCGGGATCGCGCTCGCGCCGTGGGTTCGGTCATGATGCCACGCTATCGAGAGGGGGAGCGGCCGCGCGACACGTCGCGTCGCGGCAGGAGGCTGCTCGCGGCGAGTCCGCCGGGCCGAGGAGGCGGATGCCGCTCACAGTCGGGAAAGCAGCGCGGGACCGAATGCCAGCGCCGCCGCGACGGGGACGACCAGCAGCGCCAGGACGATGAGTGCGATCGCGCCGATCGATCCGATGATCGACAGCACCGCGGCTCCGGCCGCGGAGACCCGCTCGCGCAGCGGAGTGCGCCGCGCGGAGGTGCGCGGAGAGAAGAGGGCGGGGATGCTCGCAGTGGCCATGATCCGACGGTACGAACAGGCCACCGTGGTGCGCGTCGGTCTCGGGGGTGAGGGGCATCCATCTCGGGGATGATTCCCATGCGGCTGTCGTTCGGGGGTTCACGGGGCGGTCACCGCCGTCGAGGTGCCCGGGGCGACGCTGGGGCGTGCGCGACGACTCGCGTGGCGCATGCGCCCGACCGACCACGTTCACTGTGCCCCCGACAGGAATCGAACCTGCGACCTTTGGTACCGGAAACCAACGCTCTATCCCCTGAGCTACGGAGGCGTACCGATCGAGGGTATCACCGCGGCGGGGTGCGGACCGACGCATCCGAGGTGAGAACGTCGTCTCGCCGGTCGTGGGTCGAGCCACTTTCCCCGCCCCCGGAAACCTCGTCGGTGTCCGCGCGCCGACAGGGCTCCCGGGCGTGCGAGGATACTTCGGTGCAACGCATCGTGACCGCCGAACTCGACCTGGAACTGGGGTCATCCGTCGACCTGATCTTCCAGATCACGGCGGCCCAACCGGCGCCCGTGATCCGTGAGGATCTGACGTTCACGCAGGGCGATCGCGTGTACACACCGACCGAGATCGTCGACCAATCCGGCAGTCGTCTGCACCGGCTGGTGGGCGAGTCGGGGCTGCTGACCGTGCGGTACGAGGCGCACATCGACGGACAGGTCGCCCAACGCGCCACGAGTGACCTCGAGGCGATCACGTATCTGCGCCCGAGTCGTTACTGCCAGTCCGACGAGGTCTTCTCGCAGGCGCGCCGTCAGTTCCGCGGGCTGCACGGCATGGATCTCGTCACCGCCGTCAGCGAGTTCGTCGCGACGAGCACGACGTACACCCCGGGGCTCAGTCAGGGGACCGACTCGGCGGTGACCACCCTGATGACCGGTCAGGGCGTCTGCCGCGACTACGCGCATGTCGTCATCGCGCTGCTGCGCGCCATGGACATGCCCGCCCGCTACGCGGCGTGCTTCGCGCCGGGCCTGCGCCCGATGGACTTCCATGCGGTGGCCGAGGCGTACGTGGACGGCTCGTGGTACGTCATCGACGCCACGCGCCTGTCGAACCGGCGCTCGCTCGTGCGCATCGCCACGGGGCGCGACGCGGCCGACTGTGCGTTCCTCAGCTATCACGGGGGCTACGTCGGCCTTCAGCGCATGCACGTCGACGCGTGCGTCGTGCCCGCGGATGCCTCGGATGTCGACGCGCTCTACGCCGCCGCTGCGGCATCCGACCCCGACCTCGACGATCTCGCCGAGCCGGTCCAGCTCGCCTGACCGTCACCGCGTGCGGGGCCTCGGCCTCTGTCTGTGCGCTCTGGACTGGCTCTGTGCCGTGTGCCCTCTGCTCTCTGCCCTGTCGTGGACCGTCGGCGCAGGTTCGGGGTCGCGTGGGGTCGCTTCGCGTAGCTGCGAGCGGCCGCACGCGACCCCAAGCCGTGCGGGTGGCGACCCCAGGAGACCCCGAACGTCACCGTGCGGGCACAAGCGACCCCACACTCCACTGTGTGGGCACAGGGGACCCCAAGCCCGCCTGCCGGGCACAAGCGACCCCACACTCCACCACATGGTCACGAAGGCCCCACGCTTTGGCGGGTCGGGCTGTCGTGGATCGTCGGCGCAGGTTCGGGGTCGCGTGGGGTCACTTCGCGTAGCTGCGAGCGGCCGCACGCGACCCCAAACCGTGCGGGTGGCGACCCCAGGAGACCCCGAACCCGCCTGCCGGGCACACGGGACCCACGCCCGCGGCAAGCGGCCGCACGAGAGCCCGCCCCCCGCCCGGCAGACCACGCGCGGCCCACCCCGCCCCGACCGACGAGCAGGCGCCGAGCGGGGACCCAGGGCTGCGCCCGTAGACTTGACGGGCTATGAATCCGGATGCCCTCGCTGAAGCCCTGCTCGCCGTCATCGTCCCGCTCGCCGAGGCCCGACGCGAGGGGTCGAGCGTCGGCCTCACCGCCGCCGACCTGCCGCTCGAGCGCCCCCGCAACCGCGACCACGGGGACTGGGCGTCCAATGCGGCGCTGAAGCTCGGCAAGGCGGTGGGTGCGAACCCGCGCGAGTTCGCGCAGCAGATCGCCGACGCGCTCGCCGCGACCGACGGGGTCGCGAGCGTCGAGGTCGCGGGGCCCGGCTTCATCAACATCCGACTGGATGCCGCGGCAGCCGGCGCCCTCGCGAAGACGATCGTCGAGGCGGGAGCCGCCTACGGCACGAACGACACCCAGCGCGGTGCGAGCATCAACCTCGAGTTCGTGAGCGCCAACCCCACCGGACCCATGCACATCGGCCACACGCGATGGGCGGCGCTCGGCGACGCGATCGCCCGCGTGCTGCTCGCGAGCGGCGCGACCCTCGTGCGCGAGTTCTACGTCAACGACGCCGGTGCCCAGATGGACCGCTTCGGCCGCTCCGTCCTCGCCTCGATCAAGGGCGAGCCGACCCCCGAGGGCGGTTACCCGGGCTCGTACATCGACGAGCTCGGACGCCGCGTCGTCGCGGAGCTCCCGGGCATCCTCGACCTCTCTCTCGACGAGCAGGAGACCCAGGCGCGCGACATCGCCTACCGCCTGCAGCTGGCCGACCTCCAGGCCTCGCTGGAGAAGTTCAACGTCCACTTCGACGTCTTCTTCAGCGAGCGCGACCTGCACGCGCACGGACCCTCCGGCGAGCCGAGCCTCGTCGACGAGGCCGTCGAGCGCCTGCGCGCGCAGGGCCACGTCTTCGACGCCGACGACGCGGTGTGGGTCCGTACGACCGCCTTCGGCGACGACAAGGACCGGGTCATCCGCCGCTCGAACGGCGAGTACACCTACTTCGCTGCCGATGCCGCGTACTACCTCAACAAGGGCGACCGCGGCTTCCGCCACAAGATCTACCTGCTCGGGGCCGACCACCACGGCTACGTGCACCGCCTCAAGGCGCTCGCGGGCGCCGCGGGCGACGACCCCGAGAAGGACATCGAGGTGCTCATCGGGCAGCTCGTCTCGGTCAACGGCGCACGCCTGTCCAAGCGCGCGGGCAACATCATCGAGCTCGACGACCTGCGCGACTGGCTCGGTACCGATGCGCTGCGCTACTCGCTCGCCCGCTACCCCGCCGACTCGCCGCTGACCCTCGACCCCGAGATCCTGCAGAAGCGCACGAACGACAACCCCGTCTTCTACGTGCAGTACGCCCACGCGCGCACGCACAACGTCGCCCGCAACGCCGCCGACTCCGGCGTCGACCGCAGCGCGTTCGCACCCGAGACGCTCGACCACGAGACCGAGTCGGCACTGCTGGGGGCGCTGCAGGAGTTCCCGCGGGTGGTCGCCTACGCGGCGGAGGTGCGCGAACCGCACCGCGTCGCGCGCTACCTCGAAGAGCTCGCGAGCCTCTACCACCGCTGGTACGACAGCTGCCGCGTCACGCCGCTCGGCGACGAGGAGGTCACCGACCTGCACCGCACGCGCCTGTGGCTGAACGACGCGACGGGCCAGGTGCTGCGCAACGGCCTCGACCTGCTCGGAGTGAGTGCACCGGAGCGCATGTGACATGAGCGAGCGCCGCCGTCGTTGGCCCTGGCTCGTCGCCCTCATCGCGGTGGCGGGTCTCGCCGTCGCGGCGTGGTTCGCGGGGGAGTACATCGCGCGCGGCGTGGTCGAGCGCACGATCCGGGAGCAGGTCGTGCGGGGTCTCGATCTGCGCGCGGATCAACGCATCGACGTCGATGTTCCGGGGCCCATCCTGCCGCAGCTGGTCGTGGGAAGCCTCGGAAGCGTCACGATCTCGTCCGACGACGTGACGCTGCAGCAGAAGGACGGCGGTGCGGCGCTCACCGCCGATGTCGTCGTCACAGCCCAGGACGTGCCGATCCGCGGCGGTGACTGGAGCGGCGCACAGGCCAGCGTCACGCTGGACCAGGCGCAGCTGCGCGACCTCCTGCGCGGCGTCGACGGCTTTCCGGCCGACACGGTGAGCCTCGCGGCGCCGACGATCGACGTGGCCATGGACATCCCGCTGTTCGCCCTCACGGTGCCGGTCGGCGTGGGACTCACCCCCGGCGTGTCCGGCACGGATCTCGTGCTCACGCCGACGACGCTGCGCCTCGGCGACGCCGAGGTCTCGGCCGACATCCTCGTCGACCAGTTCGGCGCCGTCGCGCGCACGGTCGTGCGCGACTGGAAGGTGTGCATCGCGTCGTATCTGCCCGAGGCCGTGCGCCTGACGGGCGTCCAAGTGCGGGATGCCTCGCTCATCGCCCGCTTCGAGATCGACAGCTCGATCCTGCAGCCCGGCGCGGCGGACCACCGAGGGACCTGCGCCTGACCCGGACCGGGCCGTTCCGACACCGGTGTGTCGCATGCGCGAGGCGGTATGCGGGCGTGCCCTAGACTTCTATGACTGCCGGGCGTGACGTGACCGACGGCAGCCCGACCCCACACGATTGGTGCCCTCCCGTGTCCGCCGTTCCCGACCGCCCGCTCGTGCCGGAATGGCTCGTCGCGCCCCGTGACGCCAATGAGCTCGTCGCCTCCGTCTGGCCGGAATCCGCGACCCGCGATGCCGAGGGTGCACTGCACATCGGCGGCATCGGCGTCGCCGAGCTGCGCGAGCGGTTCGGCACCCCGCTCTACGTCCTCGACGAGGACGGCGTCCGGGCTCGTGCCCGCCGCGTGCGCGCGGCGTTCGAGGCCGCGGCCGCACGGCATGGCATCCAGGCCCGCGTCTACTACGCGAGCAAGGCGTTCCTCTCGACTGCGGTGGTCCGCTGGGTGACCGAGGAGGGGCTCGCGGTGGACGTCGCCACCGGCGGCGAGCTCGCCGTCGCGCTGGCGGGCGGGGCGGAGCCCGCGCGCATCGGCCTGCACGGCAACAACAAGTCGCGTGCCGAACTCGAGCGCGCGGTGGAGATCGGCGTCGGAACGATCGTCATCGACTCGGTGATCGAGATCGAGCGGGTCGCCGAGATCGCCGCAGCGCGAGGCCTCGTCGGTGACACCGCCCAGAAGGTCCTCATCCGCGTCAACACGGGCGTGCACGCCGAGACGCACGACTTCCTCGCGACGGCGCACGAGGACCAGAAGTTCGGGTTCGCGCTGACGGATGCCCCCGCCGTCGCCCGGCGCATCCGCGAGCTGCCCTCGCTCCACCTCGCCGGGGTGCACTGCCACATCGGATCGCAGATCTTCGGCACGAGCGGGTTCGCCGAGTCCGCGGCCCGGCTCGTCGACCTCTACGCGGACCTGCGCGCCGGGGGAGAGCTCGCCGTCCTGAACCTCGGCGGCGGCTTCGGCATCGCCTACACCTCGGTCGACACCCCGACCGCGATCGAAGACCTCGCCGACGGCATCGTCGACGCGGTGGCGCGTGAATGCGCGGCGCGCGATGTGCCGCTGCCGAGCCTCGCCTTCGAACCCGGCCGCTCGATCGTCGGTCGCGCCGGCGTCACCCTCTACGAGGTCGGCACGGTCAAGCCGGTGCGGGCATCCGAGGACGTCACCCGTCTCTACGTCAGCGTCGACGGCGGCATGAGCGACAACGCGCGCCCCGCCCTCTACGGCGCGCAGTACTCCGCTCGGATCGCCTCGCGCACCTCGGCCGCCGCGCCCGCGCTCAGCCGCGTCGTCGGTCGGCACTGCGAGTCGGGCGACATCGTCGTCGACGCGGAGTACCTGCCCGGCGACGTCGCCCCCGGCGACCTGCTCGCGGTGCCCGCCACCGGTGCCTACTGCTTCTCGCTGGCCAGCAACTACAACTACGTGCCGCGCCCGCCCGTCGTCGCCGTCGCGGGCGGGACCGCCCGGGTGATCGTGCGCGGCGAGACCATCGACGACCTGCTGGCGCGCGACGCCGGCATCCCCACCCCGACCGAGGACACCGAATGACCGACGACCGCCGCCTCCGCGTGGCGCTGCTGGGTGCGGGCTCCGTCGGCTCGCAGGTGGCCGCGCTCCTCCTCCGCCACGGCGACGAGCTCGCCGACCGGGCCGGAGCCCGGCTCGACCTCGTGGGCGTCGCCGTCCGCGATCTCGACGCGCCCCGCGACACCGACATCCCGCGCGAGCTGCTCACGACCGATGCCGAGACGCTGCTGGTCGGCAGCGACATCGTGATCGAGCTCATGGGCGGGATCGAGCCCGCACGGACACGTCTGCTGCAGGCGCTGAACGCCGGTGCGGACGTCGTCACGGGGAACAAGGCGCTGCTGGCCACCCACGGCCCCGAGCTGTTCGAAGCGGCCGACCAGGTCGGCGCCTCCGTCCACTACGAAGCGGCCGTCGCGGGGGCGATCCCGATCATCCGGCCGCTCCGGGACTCGCTCGCCGGCGATCGCGTGCAGCGGATCCTCGCGATCGTCAACGGCACGACCAACTACATCCTCGACCGCATGGACCTCGAGGGCGCGGACTACGCCGACGTCCTCGCCGACGCCCAGCGCCTCGGGTACGCCGAAGCCGACCCCACCGCGGACGTCGAGGGCTACGACGCCGCGCAGAAGGCGGCGATCCTCGCCTCCCTCGCCTTCCACACGACCGTTCCGCTCGACGCCGTGCACCGCGAGGGGATCACCCAGGTGGATGCCGCGCTCATCGAATCGGCGCGCGCCGCCGGGTACGTCGTCAAGCTCCTGGCCGTGTGCGAGCGGCGCACCGACGAGGGACGCGAGGCGATCTCGGTCCGGGTGCATCCGGCGCTCGTGCGCCGGACGCATCCGCTGGCGAGCGTCCACGGCGCGAACAACGCCGTCTTCGTCCAGGCCGAGGCCGCGGGCGACCTCATGTTCTACGGCGCGGGCGCCGGTGGCGTGCAGACGGCCTCGGCCGTGCTCGGAGACGTCGTCTCCGCCGCACGACGGCACATCGCCGGCGGCGTCGGCGTGGGGGAGTCCACCCGCGCGAACCTGCCGCTGCTGCCGATCGGACGCGCGACGACGCGCTACCAGATCACCCTCGAAGTCGACGACCGGCCGGGCGTGCTCGCGACCGTCGCCGGCATCCTCGCCGACGGGAACGTCTCGATCGCCACGGTCGAGCAGAGAATCATCCCGGGTGACGGGACCGCGCGGGCGCGCCTGGTCATCGGCACCCACATTGCACTCGAGCAGGATCTCGGTGACACGGTGGAACGACTCGCCTCCAGCGGCGTCGTCGACCGGGTCGCCTCGGTGCTGCGGATGGAAGGAGACTGAACATGGCACATGTCTGGCGCGGAGTCCTCCGCGAATACGCCGACCGTCTGGGCGTCACCGACGCGTCGACCGTCGTCACCCTCGGTGAGGGCGGCACCCCGCTCATCCCCGCACCGGCGCTCTCGCAGCGCACCGGCGCCGATGTCTACGTCAAGTTCGAGGGGATGAACCCCACGGGCTCGTTCAAGGACCGCGGCATGACCGTGGCGCTCTCGCGCGCCGTCGAGCACGGGGCCAAGGCCGTCATCTGCGCGTCGACGGGGAACACCTCCGCGTCGGCCGCGGCGTACGCCGCCCACGCCGGCATCACGGCCGCCGTCCTCGTGCCCGAGGGCAAGATCGCGATGGGCAAGCTCAGCCAGGCCGTCATCCACGGCGGACGGCTCATCCAGATCCGCGGCAACTTCGACGACTGCCTCGAGATCGCGCGCGAGCTGGCCGACAACTACCCGGTGCACCTCGTCAACTCGGTCAACCCCGATCGCATCGAGGGCCAAAAGACGGCCGCCTACGAGGTCGTCTCGCAGCTCGGGGATGCCCCCGACTTCCACTTCATCCCGGTGGGCAACGCCGGCAACTACACCGCCTACACGCGCGGCTACCGCGAAGAGGCCGAGCGCGGCGTCTCGACGCGCGTCCCCCGTATGTTCGGCTTCCAGGCCGAGGGCTCCGCGCCGCTCGTGCGCGGGGAGGTCGTGAAGAACCCCGAGACGGTCGCCTCCGCCATCCGGATCGGCAACCCCGCCTCGTGGCAGCTCGCCCTCGAGGCGCGCGACGCGACCGACGGCTGGTTCGGCGCGATCTCGGACGACAGGATCCTCGCCGCGCAGAAGCTGCTCGCGGGCACCGTCGGCGTGTTCGTCGAGCCGGGTTCGGCGATCAGCGTCGCGGGTCTGCTCGACCGTGCCGAGGCCGGTGTCATCCCGGCGGGCGCCAAGGTCGTCCTCACGGTCACCGGTCACGGCCTCAAGGACCCGCAGTGGGCGCTGCGCAACGCCGACGGGTCGGAGGTCACCCCGACCGTCGTCGACGCGTCCACCTCGGAGGTCGCCTCCGTGCTCGACCTGGCATGAGCGACGCGGTGCACCCGCGGTCTGTCGCGATCCGCGTCCCCGCGACGAGCGCGAACCTCGGACCCGGGTTCGACACGCTCGGCCTCGCGCTGAGCGTCTACGACGAGCTGGTCGTGACGTCCCTGCCCGAGCCCGGTCTCGAGATCCTCGTGACGGGCGAAGGCGCCGCAGACGTGCCGAGGGATGCCTCGCATCTCGTCGTCCGTTCGATGGCGTACGCGTTCGCGGCCGTGGGCCGCGAGCTTCCGGGCATCCGCCTCGAAGCCGTGAACACGATCCCGCACGGTCGCGGCATGGGCTCGTCGGGCGCCGCCGTGGTGGCGGGTCTGCTCGCGGCGAAGGGCCTGCTGTCGGGCGAGGTCGAGTTCGGCCCCGACACGCTGCTGCGCCTGGCCACGGAACTCGAGGGGCACCCCGACAACGTGGCGCCGGCGCTGTTCGGCGGTCTCACGATCGCGTGGATCGACGAGAACGGCCCGCAGCACAAGAAGCTGCTGGTGCACCGCGGCGTATCGCCGCTCGTCTTCGTGCCCGAGTTCACGATGTCGACCTCGGTGGCGCGCGGGCTCGCCCCGCTGCAGGTCACGCGTGAGGACGCGGTGTTCAACGTGTCGCGCTCGGCGCTGCTGATCGCGGCGCTGACCCAGAGCCCGGAACTGCTGCTCGCGGCGACCGAGGACAAGCTCCATCAGTCCTACCGTGCGCAGGCGATGCCCGCGACCGACGCGCTGGTGCGCGGACTGCGCGCCGAGGGGTTCGCGGCGGTCGTCTCGGGTGCCGGTCCGAGCGTCCTCGTGCTGGCCGACGGCCCCGGCCGCCGGCTCGACGCGGCGCGCGTCGCGGCATCCGTTTCGGACACTCCGTGGGAGCCGCTGATGCTCGCCGTCGATGTGAGGGGTGGTACAGTGAGGGACCATACGGAGGGTTCCGCGGCACGTCCGTGAGTCTGGCCTCCGTCGCAATTCTGCGAACCCCTGCACAGCACCCCTGCTTCCCGACGCCCTGAACGGGCTCTGAAGCGTATCGTGTCGGCGCCTGTCGTGGACGGCGCCCGTGCGGACCTGTCATGTCCACTATTCCCAGTGAAGGAGACCTCGTGGAGTCACTCTCCGAGATCCAGACCGAGAACGTCGACGCTGCGCGCGAGGACGCCGCAGTCGAGACGGTTCCCACCCCCGAGACCCCTGTCGCGGATGTCGTGACGGACGACGCCGCGCAGATCGCGTCCGCCGAGGCCGTGTCGGCCGAGACCGAGGAGGCCGTCGAGGCCGAGGATGCCGTCGAGGCCGCCCCGGCCGAGGCCGAGCCCGAGGCGCACGCCGAGACCGTCCCCGTCGAGGCCGACGCTCCGGCGGAATCAGCCGAGGCCGCCACCGAGACCCCCGCGCCTGAGGCCGAGGCATCGTCCGACGCCGCACCGGCCGAGCCGGTCGCCGCCGAGCCCGTCGTCGAGGCCCCGCCCGTGAAGGCGCCCCGCAAGCGCGCACCGCGTCGGGCGAAGAGCACCGATGTGCCGGCCGAGAAGCCCGCCGACGCGACGGCGGATGTCGAGGCCCCCGCGGCGGACGCGGCTCCCGCCGCGGAGGTTCCCGCGGTCGAGGCTCCGGCGACGGACACCGCCGTCGACGCTGCCGTGACCGAGGCTGCGACGCCGGCCGAGGAGGCGACCGCCGAGTCCGCCCCGGATGCCGCCGCCCCCGCGGGCGACCAGGCCGCCGAGGCGCCCGCCGAGAGCGGCGACGCCACCGATGCGCCGTCCGAGGCGACCGCTGAGAACACGGACGGTGCGACCGAGGGCGAGACCCCCAGCCGCAGTCGCAGCCGATCGCGCAGCCGCAGCCGTGGCCGCGGCCAGAAGACCGATGCCGCGCAGAACGGCCAGAACGCGCAGAACGGTCAGAACGGCCAGGGCGCCCAGAATGGCCAGGGCGCGCAGAACGCTCAGAACACCGCAGCACCGGCCGGCCAGAACGCAGGTCCCGAGGCCTCCGAGGGTGACGCCGACGACCAGCAGAGCACGGGCCGCGGACGCCAGCGCAACAAGCGCCGCGGACAGGCGCAGAACGGCGACGAGTTCGAGACCGAGATCGGCGAGGACGACGTCCTCATCCCGATCGCGGGCATCCTCGACGTGCTCGACAACTACGCCTTCGTGCGCACCACCGGCTACCTGCCCGGCACCAGCGACGTCTACGTCTCGCTCGGCCAGGTCAAGAAGTACAACCTGCGCAAGGGCGACGCCGTCGTCGGAGCCATCAAGCAGCCCCGCGAGGGCGAGCAGTCGAGCCGGCAGAAGTACAACGCGCTCGTCAAGGTCGATGCGATCAACGGCCTGTCGGTCGACGACGCGGCGACCCGTGTCGAGTTCGGCAAGCTGACGCCGCTCTACCCGCAGGAGCGCCTGCGCCTGGAGACCGCCCCCGAGAAGCTCACCCAGCGCATCATCGACCTCGTCGCCCCCATCGGCAAGGGCCAGCGCGGCCTCATCGTCGCGCCCCCCAAGGCGGGCAAGACGATCGTGCTGCAGCAGATCGCCAACGCGATCGCGACGAACAACCCCGAGGTGCACCTCATGGTCGTGCTCGTCGACGAGCGGCCCGAAGAGGTCACCGACATGCAGCGCACGGTCAAGGGCGAGGTCATCGCCTCGACCTTCGACCGTCCGGCCGAGGACCACACGACCGTCGCCGAGCTCGCCATCGAGCGTGCCAAGCGCCTCGTCGAGCTCGGTCGCGACGTGGTCGTGCTGCTCGATTCGATCACCCGCCTCGGGCGCGCCTACAACATCTCGGCGCCGACCTCCGGTCGCGTGCTGAGCGGCGGTGTGGATGCCTCGGCGCTCTACCCGCCCAAGCGCTTCTTCGGCGCGGCGCGCAACATCGAGAACGGCGGCTCGCTCACGATCCTCGCCACGGCGCTGGTCGAGACCGGCTCCAAGATGGACGAGGTCATCTTCGAGGAGTTCAAGGGAACCGGCAACAGCGAGCTGCGCCTGTCGCGTCAGCTCGCCGACAAGCGGATCTTCCCGGCGGTCGACGTGAACGCGTCCTCCACCCGTCGCGAAGAGATGCTGCTGAGCTCCGACGAGGTCAAGATCACCTGGAAGCTGCGTCGCGCCCTCGCCGGCCTCGACCCGCAGCAGGCCCTCGAGGTCGTGCTGGGCAAGCTCAAGGAGACCTCGTCCAACGTCGAGTTCCTCGTGCAGATGCAGAAGTCGATCCCCGCCCCCGCGAACGGGCACGGTGCCGGAGGCCACGGGCACGAGAACAGCATCCGCTGAGCGGGTCGTCGTGTTCGAATCCGTCCAGACGCTGATCGACGAGCACCGAGCGGTCCAGGAGGAACTCTCCGACCCCGCGGTGCACGCTGATGCGGCGCGCGCCAAGCGCGTCAACCGGCGCTATGCGGAGCTCTCGAGAATCGTCGCCGCGCACGACGCCTGGCGTGCCGCAGGCGACGATCTCGAGGCCGCGCGTGAGCTCGCCCGCGAGGACGACGCCTTCGCCGAGGAGGTGCCCGCTCTCGAAGAGCGGCTCTCGGCCGCGCAGGAGAAGCTGCGGCGTCTGCTGATCCCGCGCGACCCCGACGATGCGCGCGACGTCATCCTCGAGGTGAAGGCGGGGGAGGGCGGCGCCGAGTCGGCGCTGTTCGCCGCCGACCTGCTGCGCATGTACATGCAGTACGCCGCGTCCATGGGATGGAAGACGGAGCTTCTCGAACACAACGAGTCCGACCTCGGCGGCTTCAAAGACGTCCAGGTCGCCATCAAGGGCTCCTCGAGCGATCCCGCGCAGGGGGTCTGGGCGCACCTCAAGTACGAGGGCGGCGTGCACCGTGTGCAGCGGGTTCCCGCCACCGAGTCGCAGGGGCGCATCCACACGTCCACGACGGGCGTGCTCGTCTTTCCCGAGGTCGATGAGCCCGAAGAGATCCAGATCGATGCCAACGATCTGAAGATCGACGTCTTCCGCTCGTCGGGCCCGGGCGGGCAGTCGGTCAACACGACCGACTCCGCCGTCCGCATCACCCACGTCCCCACGGGCATCGTCGTGTCGATGCAGAACGAGAAGAGCCAGCTGCAGAACCGCGAGGCCGGTATGCGCGTGCTGCGCGCCCGCCTGCTCGCGAAGCAGCAAGAGGAGCGGGATGCCGCGGCATCCGATGCTCGGCGGTCGCAGATCCGGGGGATGGACCGCTCCGAGCGCATCCGCACGTACAACTTCCCCGAGAACCGCATCGCCGACCACCGCACCGGCTACAAGGCGTACAACCTCGATCAGGTGATGGACGGGGCCCTCGGCCCGATCATCGAGTCGGCCATCGCGACCGACGAAGAGGCGCGGCTCGCCGCTGTGGGCGTGCACGGATCCTGACGCGACTGGAGCCGTGGGGCGCTACGCTCGCGTCATGATCATGTTCCTGCTCCGCGCGCTGATCTTCCTGGTCTCCGCCGCCGTCGGTCTGCTCGTCGCAGACCTCGTGCTGCCCGGGTTCACCGTCGACTGGCGCAACCCCGGCGGCTTCGTGCTCGCGATCGTGATCTTCGCCGTCCTGCAGAGCGTGCTGGCACCCTGGCTCGCCCGCGTCGCCCAGCGCAACGCGCCCGCCTTCCTCGGGGGCATCGGCATCGTCTCCACGTTCGTCGCGCTCCTGGTCACCGCGATCATCCCGAATGCGGGCCTCACGATCGGTCAGCCGTGGTGGACCTGGATCGTCGCGCCCATGATCGTGTGGGTGGTCACGGCGATCGCCACCTTCCTGCTGCCGGCGCTGTTCCTGAAGAAGAAGGTGCAGGAGCGTCGCAGCTGATGCGGAGCGGCGCAGCCATCAGCGACGCCCCGCCACCCACGTCGCGACCGGGCTCGCTCCGGTGAGCTCGCCGTCGGATGCCGTGGCCAGATCGATCGGCCAGACGACGATGTCGGCGGGCGAACCGACCGACAGCGATCCGGTGATCCCGCCGCCGAGCAGACGCGCCCCGGCCGCGGTGTAGAGCCGCAGTGCGCTCGTCCGATCGATCGCCTCGTCGTCGCCGAGAACCCCCGCGCGTGTGCGGCGGGTCGTCATGCCGATCAGGCTCTGAAGTGGATCGAGCGGGCCGATCGGATGATCCGTCCCGGCGCTCACGTCGACTCCATCGGACAGAAGCGAGCGCCACGGGAACATCCGCGCGACGCGCGCGGGTCCGAGCGCGTGCAGGAACGGGCCGATCAGACCGTCGCGCAGTGCCTGCTGGCAGGTGAGCGGTACGCCGGCCTCTTTCGCCTGGTGACGCTGAGCGGCCGTGATCAGCGCTCCATGCTCGATGACGACCTGTCCGAACGCCGGCGCGAGTCCGGCGGCACGTGTGGCCTGCACGGCGTCGAGGAAGACCTGGATCGCCCGCTCGCCCATTGCGTGCGCGCCGACGCGCCAGCCACGGCGCACACAGCCCGAGACGATCGCCGTCGTCTCGGTTTCGTCGGCCAGCAGAGTTCCCGCGAAGCCGGGGCGGTCGGCGAACGGCTCGGCGAGTGCGGCTGCCTCCACTCCGCCGTCGAGCAGGATCTTCAGGCCCCACACCCGCAGCATGTCGTCGCCGGCGTCGGGGTGCACGCCCTGCGCCTCGAGGCCGTCGAGGTACGCGTCGATCCCGCCCGCGGCGGCGATGGCGCTCGCCGGGCTGTAGATCATCGCGCGTGTGCGGACGTGCAGCCGCCCGTCCTGGTGGGCGGTGCGCAGCGCGCCCCAGTCGGACACGGTCACGGCGGCATCGCGGACGACGCCGATACCGTGGTCGCGGTAGCGTGCCGAGACCACGTCGATGCCGTCGACGAGGCGCTCCGCGGCGGGAGCCGGAATCAGGCGCTGGACGGCGACGAGTGCCTCATCCTGCAGCGGACCCTGGGGCACCCCGCGGGAGTCGCGCACGATGACGCCGCCGGCGAGGTCGGGTGTGGAGGCGCCGATGCCCGCGAGGTGCAGGGCGGCGGTGCTGGCAGAGCCGTTGTGCCCCCCGGCGCTGGACCAGCACGGGGTGGTCGGGGGCCGCGGCGTCGAGCTCGCTCGCCCAGGGCAGCCGGCCCTCGGCCACGAGGGATTCGTGCCAGTCGGCGGCCGTCACGATCCATTTTCCGGCGGGGGTGATCGCGGCGCGTTCGCGGATGCCCTCGAGGATGTCGGTGACACTGCGGCGAGCAGACATCGGCACGCCCAGCTCATTGGCCGAGGTGAGCACGAGGTGGTTGTGGGTGTCGATGAAGGCGGGGTGAGGAACCCCGTCGAGGCGGACGTGCTCCGTGTCGGACGAGCGCCAGCGCGAGAGAAGGTCGTCGACGTCACCCGTCGCGAGAGCGACGATCGTGCCGTCCGCGACGGCGATCGCGGTGCGCAGGCCCTCGCCGTCGCGGGTTTCGATGATCGTCTGGGCGGAACGGGGCATCGGTCTTCTCTCTCGAACACAAACGGAATAGGTATTCCGTTTGTTACGATAGGCCGCGTCCGGTGACGACGCAAGACCCCCTCGGGGGTGCGGACGAGGG
Source organism: Microbacterium dextranolyticum (assembly GCF_016907295.1). NCBI lineage: Bacteria > Bacillati > Actinomycetota > Actinomycetes > Micrococcales > Microbacteriaceae > Microbacterium > Microbacterium dextranolyticum. The sequence continues at coordinate 2,296,019 of NZ_JAFBBR010000001.1, read as the reverse complement.
GAGGCCGGGGTGCGAGCGGACGCACGACGCAATCGCGAACGGATTCTGGAGCACGCGGCATCCGTGCTGTCGACGTCCGGGCCCGCCGCGTCGATGGAGGAGATCGCACAGGCGGTCGGCGTCGGGGTCGGAACCCTGTACCGCCATTTTCCCGACAAGCCGGCGCTGCTGGATGCCATCGGTGCGCGGACCCTGCAGGCGTTCGGCGAGGTCACCGCCGCTCTGGTCGCGGATCCCACACCCGACGGTGACGTCGTCGCGCTCCTGCATCGTTATGTCGATCGCGCCGCCGCCGATGCCACGCTGCGCTTCGCCCTGGCTGCCGCGCCCCGAGGCGAGGCGTCACTCGTGCACGACGCGATGCGGGCGCACCGCAGCGATCTGGAGGAGCTGATCGCGCGCGACACCTCGCGCGGCCTGCTGCGCCCCGGCATCGACGTCGACGCCTTCCGGGCCCTGTGCGCCGCCGTCGTGCTGACGATGGATGCGCCGCTTCCCGACGGTTCGTGGAGAACGGTCGCCGCCGTGGTCGAGGACGGGCTGCGCGCTCCTCAGATGTAGTACTCGGGCGTCGTGAGAAGCGCCCGGGTGTCCTCTCCCGACCGGCGCGAGCGCACCTTGGCGGGGACGCCCACCATGATCGAGTCCTCCGGCGCATCCCGGGTGACGACGGCGTTCGCGCCGACCGCTGATCCCGCGCCGATCGTGATCGGGCCGAGGATCTTCGCGCCCGCCCCGACGGCGACGCCGTCGCCGAGCGTGGGATGGCGCTTGCCGCCCTCGCGGGTACGTCCGCCGAGGGTGACGCCGTGGTAGAGCATGACGTCGTCGCCGATCTCGGCGGTCTCGCCGATCACGACGCCCATCCCGTGATCGATGAAGAAGCGGCGTCCGATCACGGCGCCGGGATGGATCTCGACGCCGGTGAGCCAGCGCGTGAACTGAGACAGGGCGCGAGCGGGAAAGCGCAGCCCCCGACTCCACAGCGCGTGCGCGATCCGGTAGGACCAGATGGCGTGCAGGCCGGAGTACAGCACCGCGATCTCCGCGCTGCTGCGTGCCGCGGGATCGCGCAGCCGCGCTGCGGTGACGTCTTCACGCATGCGGGCGAGGAAGCCGAAACGGGGAGACTCGCGCGTCACTGGGGTCCTCTCGATCTGGAGCGGGGCGCACCCGGCACGGGCACGGCCGCGGGCGTCGACGGATGCCGATGCCCGCGGCCGATGATACGGAACCCGCGCGTCAGATTCCTGCGGGTTCGTCGCGCAGGTGCTCGTAGAGGGCGGTGGAGAGGTACCGCTCGCCGAACGAGGGGATGATCACCACGATGTTCTTGCCCTCGGCCTCGGGCCGCGCGGCGACCTGGAGCGCCGCCCAGATGGCCGCGCCGGAAGAGATGCCGACGAGGATGCCCTCGGTCGTCGCGACCTCGCGGGCGACCCGGATCGCGTCGTCGAACTCGACGTCGACGACCTCGTCGATGACGCCCTGGTCGAGGATCGGCGGGATGAAGTTCGGACCGATGCCCTGGATCTTGTGCGGACCGGGGGTGCCCTTGGTCAGCAGCGGGGAGTCGGCGGGCTCGACGGCGACGATCTTCGCCTCGGGCACGCGCTCCTTGAGGACCTGGCCGACGCCCGAGATGGTGCCGCCCGTGCCGATACCGGCCACGAAGTAGCCGATCTCGCCCTCGGTGTCGCGAAGGATCTCCTCCGCCGTGGTCGTGCGGTGGATCGCGACGTTCGCCTCGTTGGCGAACTGCTTCGCGAGGATCGCGCCGGGGGTCTCGGCGGCGATCTCCTCGGCCTTGGCGACCGCGCCCTTCATGCCGAGAGCGGGCTCGGTGAGCACGAGCTCGGCGCCGTACGCCTTCAGAAGGAGACGACGCTCGATCGACATCGAGGCGGGCATCGTGAGGATCACCTTGTAGCCGCGCGCCGCGCCGACCATGGCGAGCGCGATGCCGGTGTTGCCGCTCGTGCCCTCGACGATGGTGCCACCGGGCTTCAGCTCGCCCGAGGCCTCGGCGGCGTCGACGATGGCGATGCCCAGGCGGTCTTTGACGGAGGACGCGGGGTTGTAGAACTCCAGCTTGGCGAGGATCGTGCCCGGCAGGCCCTCGGCGATGCGGTTGAGCCGCACGAGGGGAGTGTTGCCGAATGCGCTGGTGATGTCGGGATGGATGCCGGACATGGAGTACCTTTCGTGGGGCTCTCGGATTCAGTGACGAGCCTATGCGGCGAGGCGATGTGAGCGCTGAATGTGACGAATCGTCACAGAGCCGCCCGCTCCCGCGTCGGTAGTCTGGAACCACTCATGTCCACGTCGCACGAACCCGCTCTCCCGTCCGCCCCCGCAGATCCTCTTCTTTCGGACGTGCTGCGGACGGCGGCATCCGTCCTCGCCGCCGCAGGGGATCCGACCCCCGAGGTCGATGCCGAGCTCCTCGCCGCCCACGTGTCCCGCCGTTCCCGGGGCGAACTGGCCGCGATCTCTCTGCGCGGCGGTGCGTTCGAGGGCGACCTGGACGAGTTCGAGAGCCTGATCGAGCGCCGCGCCGCGCGCGAGCCGCTGCAGCATCTCACCGGGCTCGCGCCCTTCCGGCATCTGGAACTGCGAGTGGGCCCCGGCGTGTTCGTGCCGCGCCCCGAGACCGAGATGGTCGCTCAGCTCGCCATCGACGCGCTCCGTGCCACCGCCGAGCCTGCGCCGATCGCCGTCGACCTCGGCACCGGGTCGGGTGCCCTGGCGCTCGCGATGGCGACGGAAGTGCCGAACGCGCGCGTCCACGCGGCGGAGAACGCCGTCCCCGCATTCCTCTGGGCCAAGGAGAACTTCGCCGCTCTGGCGCCCGCCGCGCGGCTGGCGTTCATCGATCTGGCATCCGCTTTTCCCGACCTCGACGGCCGCGTCGACGTGCTCGTGTCGAATCCGCCCTACGTTCCCGACGCGGCGATCCCGCGCGATCCCGAGGTGCGTTTCTGGGATCCGCCGTCGGCCCTGTACGGCGGTGAGGACGGCTTGGATGTCGTCCGCATCCTCTCCGACGTCGGGCTGCGGCTGCTGCGCCCGGGCGGCCTCATCGTGATCGAGCACGGTGAGTGGCAGGGCGCCGCCATCCGCGAGCTGTTCACCGCAGCGGGCTGGCGGGCCGCCGCCACCCACCCCGACCTCACGTCGCGCGACCGGGCGACGACGGCGCTGCGCCCCTGAGCGGCCCGCCTCGCGCAGGCGAGGCGCATCGCCCCGCGGGCGCACAGCCGCCCGCCGTAGACTGGACGCGCTATGTATGACCTCTTCGACTGCCGCGATGCCGAGCAGCTGCTTCCCGGCATGCGCAAAGCACGTCAGGCGATCGGTCGGGGCGAGCTGGTCGTCCTGCCCACCGACACCGTCTACGGCGTCGGTGCCGATGCGTTCAGCGCTCCCGCCGTGGCCCGTCTGCTCGCCGCCAAGGGCCGCAGCCGCCAGTCGCCGCCGCCCGTCCTCGTCGCCGGTGTCGCCACGATGCGTGCGCTCGTCGCAGAGGTGCCCGAGCCGGTCGAACGGCTCGTCGAGGCGTTCTGGCCCGGGGGACTCACGATCGTGCTCCCCGCGCAGCCTTCTCTGTCATGGGATCTCGGCGACACGGCGGGAACCGTCGCGGTGCGGATGCCCGCCGAGCGCATCGCCCTGGAACTGCTCGAGGAGTGCGGACCGCTCGCCGTCTCGAGCGCGAACCTGACCGGGCGACCGGCAGCGCTGGACGTCCACGGAGCCGTCGAGATGCTCGGAGACTCGGTGTCGGTCTACCTCGACGGGGGGCCGGTGTCCACCGGTCGCGCCTCGACCATCGTCGACGCGACGGGCCTCGTCGCCGGCAGCGTACGCCCCGTCCGTGTGCTCCGCGAGGGCGCGCTCACGCGCGCCCGGCTGCGGGAGGTGCTCGGAGACCTGCTGGAGTCGGACCCCGACGACGACTCCGACGCCGCCCGGGACGACACCGCGGTGCCGCCGGGCGGCCCCGCGTGAAGTTCTACGTCCTCACGGTCGTCCTGACCTCCGTCGCGACCCTCGTGCTGACCGCCATCGTGTGGCGCGTCGGTCTGCGCTACCGGCTGTACCCGGAGATCCGCGACCGCGACGTGCACCGCACGCCGAAGCCGCGGATCGGCGGCGTGGCGATGTATCTGGGCGTGCTGGCGGCCTTCGCGCTGTCCTCGCGCATCCCGTATTTCCAGATCTTCTGGAGCGAGCCCGCGGTCATCTGGTCGCTCCTCGGGGCCGCCACCCTCATCGTCGTCGTCGGCGTGGCCGACGATCTGTGGGACCTCGACTGGATGATCAAGCTCGGTGCGCAGTTCCTCGCCGCCGGCATCGTGGTCGGCTTCGGAGGCATCCAGATCTTCGCGATCCCGCTCGGCGGCCTGATCGTCGTGTCCAGCTGGGTGAGTTTCGCGCTGTCGGTGCTCGCGATCGTCATCGTCATGAACGCGGTGAACTTCATCGACGGTCTCGACGGACTCGTCGCCGGCGTCGCGCTCATCTCCAACACGGTGTTCTTCGTGTACTCCTACATGGTCGCCCGCGACACGGGTGCGTCGAGCTACTCGAGCCTCGCGTCGTTCATCGCCGTCGTCCTCATCGGCGTGTGCGTCGGCTTCCTGCCGCTGAACTGGAGCCCGTCCAAGCTCTTCATGGGGGATTCCGGCGCTCTGCTGATCGGCCTGCTGATGGCATCCGCGGCGATCGTCTTCACCGGCAACCTGCCCACGAGCCTGCTCGGCGACAACGACGTGTTCGGCCGCTCGCAGCTCCTCGGTGCGTTCATCCCCATCCTGCTCCCCGTCGTCGTCGTGCTGCTGCCGCTGCTCGATTTCGGTATGGCAGTCGTGCGCCGTATGGGCAAGGGGCTCTCGCCGTTCTCTCCCGACCGCAAACATCTGCACCACCGCATGCTCGACATGGGGCACAGCGACCGCGACGCCGTGCTCGTCTTCTACGCCTGGACGGCGGTCGTCTCGGTCGGCGTGCTCATGATGTACCTCGGCACCACCCAGAACTGGCCCGGCGACTACAGCCTGGGCATCGTCTATCTGCTCGTCGGCGTCGCGGCCTGCGTGGTCGTGACCGCCCTGCCCTCCGGAGGAGGGCGGCGCCGACGCGCCGCCCCGACCCCGCCCATCGACCCGACCCATCCGACCGGCGCGCCGGTCGGCGATCCGCAGAGGAACGCATGACCGAGGCATCAGGACAGAAGACCCCGTCGGCACCCCGAGAGGTCTCCTCCAACCGACTGCTGCGCACCACCCTCCTGTGGTCGGGTGCCGTCGCGCTCGCCCTCGCGATCGCCGGCGCCCTGATCGGACTCGCGGTGGCCGGGACGTCAGGGCTCTGGAGTGCGTTGATCGCGGTACTGCTCGCGGCGGTGTTCCTCGGACTCACGGCGGGGACCATCCTCGTCGCCAACCGCTGGTACGGCGACCCGCTCTACGTGCCGATCTTCTTCGGCTCCGTGATGGGCGGATGGATCGTCAAGTTCGCCCTGTTCATCGTCGTGCTGCTCGTCCTGCGAGGAGCGGCATGGCTGAACGGGACGGTGTTCTTCGTGGCGCTCGTCGTGAGCGTGCTGGCCTCGCTCGCCGTCGACCTCGTCGTCATGCTGAAGATGCGCGTGCCGCACGTCGGCGACACGTCGCTGCCGACGCTGGCCGATGTCGTCGACGAAGCGCGGTACTCGTCCCGCGTCGCCCAGGTCGTCGATGGTGTCGATGACGAGGTCGACACCCCGACACCCGGAGAAAAGGGGGAGGGGCGGCCCGCCGCCCGTCCTGCGGATGAGAGCCACTCTCAAGACTGATAGGCTGTCTCTGCGCCCGATCGCGCCTCGCGAATCGCGTGCGCAGTGACGCTCACACCGACCATCGTCGCCCCGGTCCTTTCCGGTGCCCCGAAGCTGGAGCCCGCGCTGTTTACCCACGCTGCGACAATCATCGCCAAAACCGCCGAAGACGGCGGGCAGTTCCACGGCCCGTCCATCGATGAGTTCTTCCCCGACGTTCTCTTCTCCGTCGCAGGCCTCCCGGTCACCCGCATCCACCTGATCCAGATCCTGGCGACGGTCGCGGTGATCGTCCTCCTCTGGCTCGGCACCCGCAATATGCGCGTCGTCCCCGGCCGGTTCCAGAGCCTCGTGGAGATGGGACTCGACTTCGTCCGCGTCAACATCGCCGAGGACCTGCTCGGCAAGAAGGACGGTCAGCGCTTCCTGCCGATCCTGACGACGATGTTCTTCATGATCCTGTTCTTCAACATCACAGGCATCATCCCGTTCCTGAACCTCGCCGGAACCAGCATCATCGCCGTGCCTCTGCTGCTGGCGGTCGTGAGCTACGTGACCTTCATCTACGCGGGTATGAAGAAGAGCCCCAAGAACTTCTTCAAGAACGCGCTGTTCCCCGCGGGTGTCCCGCCCTTCCTCTACATCATCGTCACGCCCCTCGAGTTCCTCTCGACCTTCATCATCCGGCCCGTGACGCTGACTCTCCGACTGCTGATGAACATGATCGTCGGGCACCTCATGCTCGTGCTGTTCTTCTCGGCGACGCAGTTCTTCCTCATCACCCTCGGCGGCTGGTGGTCGGCTCTGGCGGCGGGTTCGCTCGCCTTCGGTCTGGCCTTCACCCTGTTCGAGATCCTGGTGGCCTTCCTCCAGGCCTACGTCTTCACCATCCTCACCGCGGTCTACATCCAGCTCGCGGTGGCAGAAGAGCACTGAGCGGGCGAGGCTTCCGCCTCTCCCACCCAACCCCGAAAGGAAACAACCCGTGGACGCAATTACGGTTCTCGCCGAGCTCAAGGGCAACGTCGCGACGATGGGCTACGGCCTCGCCGCCATCGGCCCCGCCATCGGCGTGGGCATCGTCGTCGGCAAGACGATCGAGGGCGTCGCCCGTCAGCCCGAGCTGGCCGGTCGCCTGCAGGTCCTGATGTGGATCGGTATCGCCTTCACCGAGGCGCTCGCCTTCATCGGCATCGCTGCCGGCTTCATCTTCCAGTAAGTCGCCACCACCAGTTCTTAAGGAGACAGGATGCTGAACGCTCTTGTCACGTATGCCGCGGAAGAGGGCGAGGCGCACAACCCGCTCATCCCCGCGTGGTACGACATCATCTGGTCGGGTGTCTGCTTCATCGTCATCTTGATCGTCGTCTGGAAGGTCGCCCTTCCCAAGATGAAGGTGCTGCTCGACAAGCGCGCCGCCGCCATCGAGGGCAACATCGCGAAGGCCGACGAGGCCCAGCGCAAGGCCGAGGCCGCGCTCGAGGAGTACACGGCGCAGCTGTCGGCGGCCCGCAAGGAGGCCGGCGAGATCCGCGATGCCGCCCGTGAGGACGGCAAGAAGATCGTCGCCGAGGCGAAGGATGCCGCATCGACCGAAGCCGCACGTGTGACCGCTGCCGCGCAGACGCAGATCGAGGCGGAGCGCCAGTCGGCGCTCGTGTCGCTGCGCAGCGAGGTCGGCACGCTCGCCCTCGACCTGGCCGGCGGTGTGATCGGCGAGTCGCTCTCCGACGACGCCAAGGCGAAGGGCGTCGTGGACCGCTTCCTCGCCGACCTCGAGAAGGCGAAGTAATGGGAAGCGCGACCACTCAGGCACTGGCGACGACCACGGCGGAGCTGTCGGCGGCGAGCGTGAGCGATCTCTCGATCGCCCGCGAGCTGTTCGCAGCCGCGCGCGAGATCGCCGACTCGGCGCAGCTGAGCGGCGCGCTCTCCGCGTGGGGTGCACCCGCCGCGGCGCGAGCGCAGGTCGCCCGCGCCGTGTTCGCCGGGTTCGCCCCCGTCACGGTGCAGCTGCTGGTCACGGCGGTGTCCGAGCGCTGGTCCTCCACGGAGGACCTCATCTCGGGCATCGAGGAGCTGGCAATCCGTGCAGCGGCGCTGGGGGCACCGGGAACAGACGTCGAAGGCGAGCTGTTCCAGGTCGCTCGCACCGTCGCCGCGAACCCCGAACTGGAGCTCGCACTGGGCAGCCGGTTGGGCGACGCCTCGGCCAAGGGGGTGCTCGTCGAGAAGCTGCTGAACGGTCGCGCCGGCGAGGCCACCACCCTCATCGCGGCGCAGCTCGTGCAGCAGCCGCGTGAACGGCGTGTCCGCGCCCTTCTGAACCGTGCTCTGCGACTGGTCGCCGACCAGCGCGGCAAGAAGGTCGCCACCGTCCGCGTCGCCGCGGACCTGGATGCCACGCAGCGGGAGCGTCTGGCGACGGCGCTGAGCGCCCGCTACGGCGCCGACGTGGCGGTGAACGTCGTCGTCGACCCGAAGGTCCTCGGCGGTATGCGCGTGGAGATCGGTGACGACGTCATCGACGGCACCGTCTCCTCCCGAATCAACGACTTGCGCCAGCGCCTCGCTGGCTAGAACAGAAGGAACACCATGGCAGATCTCACCATCAGCCCCGATGTCATCCGTGACGCGCTGAAAGACTTCGTCGCCGCCTACGAGCCCACCGGGGCCGCGGCGACCGAGGTCGGCACCGTCGTGGACGCCGCGGACGGCATCGCCCACGTCGAGGGTCTTCCCGGCGTGATGGCCAACGAGCTCGTCCGGTTCGCCAACGGCGTCGAGGGCCTCGCGCTGAACCTCGACGAGAACGAGATCGGTGTCGTCGTCCTGGGCGACTTCTCCGGCGTCGAGGCGGGCCAGAAGGTCACCCGTACCGGTGAGGTCCTGTCGGTCGCCGTCGGTGACGGTTACCTCGGCCGCGTGGTCGACCCGCTCGGCAACCCGATCGACGGTCTCGGCGACATCGCGACCGAGGGTCGCCGCGCGCTGGAGCTGCAGGCGCCGGGCGTCATGCAGCGCAAGTCGGTGCACGAACCGATGCAGACCGGCATCAAGGCTATCGACGCGATGATCCCCGTCGGTCGTGGCCAGCGCCAGCTCATCATCGGCGACCGCCAGACCGGCAAGACGGCGATCGCGATCGACACGATCATCAACCAGAAGTCCAACTGGGACTCCGGCGACGTTTCCAAGCAGGTGCGCTGCATCTACGTCGCCATCGGTCAGAAGGGCTCCACGATCGCCTCCGTCAAGGGTGCGCTCGAGGATGCCGGCGCGATGGAGTACACGACGATCGTGGCCGCTCCCGCCTCCGACCCGGCCGGCTTCAAGTACCTCGCCCCCTACACCGGCTCGGCCATCGGCCAGCACTGGATGTACGGCGGCAAGCACGTCCTCATCATCTTCGACGACCTGTCGAAGCAGGCCGAGGCCTACCGTGCCGTGTCCCTTCTGCTTCGTCGTCCGCCGGGCCGCGAGGCATACCCCGGTGACGTCTTCTACCTGCACTCGCGTCTGCTCGAGCGTTGCGCGAAGCTCTCGGATGAGCTGGGTGCCGGCTCGATGACGGGACTCCCGATCATCGAGACGAAGGCCAATGACGTGTCGGCCTACATCCCGACGAACGTCATCTCGATCACCGACGGACAGATCTTCCTGCAGTCCGACCTGTTCAACGCCAACCAGCGCCCCGCGGTCGACGTCGGAATCTCGGTCTCGCGCGTCGGTGGTGACGCCCAGGTCAAGTCGATCAAGAAGGTCTCCGGCACGCTGAAGCTCGAGCTCGCCCAGTACCGCTCGCTCGAGGCGTTCGCCATGTTCGCCTCCGACCTGGACGCCGCTTCGCGTCGCCAGCTCGAGCGCGGTGCGCGTCTGACGGAGCTGCTCAAGCAGCCCCAGTACGACCCGTACCCCGTCGAGGAGCAGGTCGTCTCGATCTGGGCCGGTACGAACGGCAAGCTCGACACGATCGCTGTCGAGGACGTGCTCCGCTTCGAGCGCGACCTGCTCGACTACCTCAAGCGCAACACGACGATCCTCACCACCCTCCGCGACACGAACGTCCTCGACGACGCCACGGTCGCCGAGCTCGAGAAGGTGACCGACGCGTTCATCCTCGAGTTCCAGGGCGGCAAGGGCCAGGCCATCAACAAGCCCGGTCACGAAGAGGTCGCGTCGGCGCACGAGGAGGACGTGAACCAGGAGCAGATCGTCAAGGGTCGCCGCGGCTGAGGCCGGGCGTCGACCTGAAACCGAGAATCCATGGGCGCACAACTCCGGGTCTACAAGCAGAAGATCGCTTCTGCTCAGACGACCAAGAAGATCACGAAGGCGATGGAGCTCATCGCGGCTTCGCGCATCCAGAAGGCGATGGCGCGCGTGCGCGCGTCCTCGCCCTTCGCGCGGGCCGTGACGCGGGCCGTCTCCGCCGTGGCGACGCATTCCAACACCCAGCACCCGCTGACCACGGAGCGTGAGACGATCCGCCGTTCGGCGGTCGTCATCTTCGCCTCCGACCGCGGTCTCGCCGGCGCGTTCAACTCGCAGATCCTGCGCGAAGGTCTGCAGCTGGCCGAGCTCCTGCGCTCGCAGGGCAAGGAGGTCGAGTACTTCCTCGTCGGGCGCAAGGCCGTGGGCTACTTCCAGTTCCGTCGTATGGCGGCGGCAGGGGAGTGGGTCGGCGACACCGACACCCCGCACTTCAACACCGCCGAGCAGATCGCGGGCGCTCTTCTGGACGCCTACGACCGCGGCGGCGACGAAGAGGGCGGCGTCGACGAGATCCACCTCGTGTACAACCGCTTCGTGAGCATGATGACCCAGGAGCCGCAGACCGTGCGTCTGCTGCCGCTCGAGGTCGTCGAGGCCGACGAGGTGACGGATGCCGCGGCATCCGCCTCGCAGGTCTACCCGCTGTACGAGTTCGAGCCGAGTCCCGAGGTCGTCCTCGACGCGCTCCTGCCGGTGTACGTGCAGAGCCGTGTGTTCAACGCGCTGCTGCAGTCGTCGGCGGCCAAGCACGCGGCGACCCAGAAGGCGATGAAGAGCGCGAGCGACAACGCCGACAAGCTCATCACCGACTACACGCGCCTCCGCAACAACGCGCGTCAGGCCGAGATCACCCAGCAGATCGCCGAGATCGTCGGCGGCGCCGACGCCCTGGCGTCCGGCAAGTAACGTTCCCACCGAAAGAGACAGACAATGACTGCCACCGCCACCGCCGACAAGGCCGAGACGACGGTCGTCGGGCGCGTCGCACGCGTCACCGGCCCGGTCGTCGACATCGAGTTCCCGCACGATGCGATCCCCGACATCTACAACGCGCTGAAGACGACGATCACGATCGGCGACGAGGCGACCGAGATCACGCTCGAGGTCGCGCAGCACCTCGGTGACGACCTGGTTCGCGCCATCTCGCTGAAGCCCACGGACGGCATGGTCCGCGGCCAGGAGGTGCGCGACACCGGCGGCCCCATCTCGGTGCCCGTCGGCGACGTCACCAAGGGCAAGGTGTTCAACGTCACCGGTGACATCCTCAACCTCGAGCCCGGCGAGACCGTCGAGATCACCGAGCGCTGGGGCATCCACCGTCAGGCGCCGAACTTCGACCAGCTCGAGTCCAAGACCGAGATGTTCGAGACCGGCATCAAGTCGATCGACCTGCTCACCCCGTACGTGCAGGGTGGCAAGATCGGTCTGTTCGGCGGCGCCGGTGTCGGCAAGACCGTCCTCATCCAGGAGATGATCCAGCGCGTCGCCCAGGACCACGGTGGTGTCTCCGTGTTCGCCGGTGTCGGCGAGCGCACCCGTGAGGGCAACGACCTCATCGGCGAGATGGAGGAGGCGGGCGTCTTCGACAAGACCGCCCTCGTCTTCGGCCAGATGGACGAGCCGCCGGGGACGCGTCTGCGCGTCGCCCTGTCGGCCCTGACGATGGCGGAGTACTTCCGCGACGTGCAGAAGCAGGACGTGCTGCTGTTCATCGACAACATCTTCCGCTTCACGCAGGCCGGTTCCGAGGTGTCGACCCTCCTCGGCCGCATGCCCTCCGCGGTGGGTTACCAGCCCAACCTCGCCGACGAGATGGGTGTGCTCCAGGAGCGCATCACCTCGACGCGTGGTCACTCGATCACCTCGCTCCAGGCGATCTACGTGCCCGCCGACGACTACACCGACCCGGCCCCGGCCACGACCTTCGCGCACCTCGACGCGACGACCGAGCTCTCGCGTGAGATCGCGTCGAAGGGTCTGTACCCGGCCATCGACCCGCTCACCTCGACGAGCCGCATCCTCGACCCGCGCTACATCGGTGAGGACCACTACCGCGTGGCCACCGCCGTGAAGCAGATCCTGCAGAAGAACAAGGAACTGCAGGAGATCATCGCGATCCTCGGTGTCGACGAGCTCTCCGAAGAGGACAAGATCGTCGTCTCGCGTGCGCGCCGCATTCAGCAGTTCCTCTCGCAGAACACCTACATGGCGAAGAAGTTCACCGGCGTCGAGGGCTCCACGGTCCCGATCAAGGAGACCATCGAGTCGTTCGACGCGATCGTCAAGGGTGACTTCGACCACGTGGCCGAGCAGGCCTTCTTCAACGTCGGCGGCATCTCCGACGTCGAAGAGAAGTGGGCGAAGATCCAGAAGGAGAACAGCTGACATGGCGCTGACCGTCACCCTCGTCTCCGCCGAGGAGGAGGTCTGGCACGGTGAGGCATCCCTCGTCGTCGCCAAGACCGTCGAGGGCGAGATCGGCTTCATGACCGGGCACGAGCCCGTGCTGGCGATCCTCGCCGAGGGCCAGGTCCGCATCACGCAGGCCGACGGCTCGAAGGTCGTCGCGTCGGCGCAGGACGGGTTCCTCTCGATGGAGGGCGACGAGCTCACCATCGTGGCCGGTCACGCCGCTCTGCAGTCCTGAGCCTCACCCGCTGAGAAACCACTCTCTGCGCGAGAAACCACCCCTGCGGAGGTTTCTCACGCAGAGGGTGGTTTTTCGCTGTATCGGAGCCGCATGCTGATCCTGTTGCCCCCGTCCGAGACCAAGCGTCCCGGAGGACAGGGGCGTCCCTTCGACCTCGGCGCCCTCGCCCTGCCCACGCTCGCCCCGCAGCGCGAGGCGATGATCGACGCTCTCGTCGCGCTGAGCGCCGACGAGGACGCCGCGGCGCGGGTGCTGAAGCTCTCGGCGCGCCAGCGCGGCGACATCGCCGCCAACGCCGCGCTGCGGACGGCGCCCACCCTTCCCGCCGTGGACCGCTACACCGGCGTGCTCTTCGATGCGCTGGATGCCGGGTCGCTCCCGACCCCGGCGCGCCGCTGGCTCGGCGCGCACGTGCTGATCCACTCCGCGCCCTTCGGGCCGGTGGGCGCGCTCGATCCCCTTCCGGCCTACCGCCTTTCGGCGGGGACCTCGCTGCCCGGCGTCCCGGCGCTGCGCCGCGTGTGGGCGGATGCCACGACCGCGGCCCTCGCCGAGCTGTCACCACGCATCGTGCTCGATCTGCGGTCCGAGGCGTACGCGGCGCTCGGACCGGTGCCCACCGGCATCCCCTCGGTCTATCTGCGCGTCGTCAGCGACGGCGGCGACGGCACCGTTCGCGCCCTCAACCACTTCAACAAGCACGCCAAGGGCGATCTCGTCCGGCGCCTCGCGCTCGAGAGGCCGCGTATCGGCACCGTCGCGGGATTCGTCCGGTGGGCGCAGTCCGTGGAGCTCGAGGTGCGCGCGGGCGCTACGGGCGAGATCGACCTCGTCGTCTGACGCTCCGCGCGCCCCGTGCGCTCGCCTCGACGCGATGCGACGCGGTCGGCGGCGTGCCGCGCCGGATCAGTCGCGGCGCGTGTTCGCTGCGGTGCGTTCGGTGTTCTCGGCGATCGCGACGAGGGCTACGCCCGCCTCGATCACGAAGCGCAGCAGCACGACGGCGAAGAAGGCCAGCACCGGCACGACGATGACCGTGGAGAGAATGAGGGCGATGCCGCCGCCCGGATTCCAGGGGAGAGCACCGATCCCCGAGATGAGACCGCCGGCCACCGTCGACACGAAGGCGATGCCGATCGCGACGAGCCCGACGAGGAAGAAGACGCTCGCCAGACGCCGCGTGATGAAGCGCGTGAACGTGATGTCGAACAGAGCGGAGAGGAACCCTCGCCCGATGTCGTCGAGGTCGCCGACGAGGCGGGGGACTCCGGTGTCGTCCACGCCGGCGACGCCGGGGGTCGAATCTGCCTGCGCGGCTTCTTGCGCCGCCGCGGCTGCGGGCACGTCGGGGAGCGGCGGCGGCGTGGGCTGAGGATCGGTCATGGGAGTCCTTCCGGAGGGATGCCTGTGGTCAGGCTATCGAGGCGGCCTCAGGCGCGCGAGGTCGCAGGTATGGTGCCGATGGTCTCCGCGGCTCTACGATGACCCTCAGGCGGGCGTTCTCGGCGCCCAGATGCGGCCGCGGCTGCGGGAAGGCTCACCCCATGTACGGGACATCCATCACCAACTATTCCGACAGCGGCGCGGTGGTGTTCGCGGCGCTCGTCCTCGGTCTGCTCAGCTTCGTGTTCGCGGTCGGCTACTACGTTCTGAGCGCGCTGTTCCTGGGCAAGATCTTCCAGAAGGCGGGGGTGCAGGGCCAATGGCGCGCCTGGGTCCCGATCTACAACTTCATGGTGTTCGCCAAGCTCGGAGACCTCAGCCCCTGGGTGCCGCTCATCGGGTTCGGCGCCGCGGTCATCCTCGCACCTGTCGGACTGGGCTGGCTCGGCAGCGTGCTCATCGTCGTGTCGACCGCGATGGCGGCGTGGCGCGTGGGACTCAAGCTGCAGAAGGAGCCGGTGTGGGTCGTCCTCTACCTCTTCCTGTCGATCGTGTGGCTCGGCATCAACGCCTTCGACAAGTCGCGGTGGAACCCGAACATCGCTCCGGCGTCGTGGGCGGACAACGGCTTCTTCGCCGACCGTACGGTGTGGCAGGGCGTTCCCGTGCAGCCGACAGCCGGTCCCGTCGCTCCTGCAGCCGGCTACCAGCCGCCCGCGGGCTACCAGCCGCCCGCGGGCTACCAGCCGCCCGCGGGGTATCAGCCGCCCGCGGGGTATCAGCCGCCCGCGGCACCGCCGACGTACCAGCCTCCCGCGTACCAGCCGCCCGCCGGGTATCAGCCGCCCGCCGGGTATCAGCCGCCCGCGGCACCGCCGACGTACCAGCCTCCCGCGTACCAGCCTCCCGCCGCTGCGCCGTCCGTGACGCCTCCGCCGGTCGCGCCGCCGACGCAGGACCCGCCGGTCGCCCCCGGCGACGGCCAGCAGCGCCCCTGAGCGTCGCGCCTTCGCGCACACGCAGCACGCCCTCGCCGATGCGGGTGCGTGCTGCGTGTGACCCCGGTGTCGTACATGCCGAGTGCCGTGCGCGGATTGCATCCGCGACGCGAAGAGGCGGCGATCCCGCCCGTCGCCGATGCGCGGGGGAGCCGTCCACTAGAGTGTGACCGTGCCCGAAGCCGCGACCCAGTCGCGCACCGTCCCCCTGGCCGACGGTGCGCTCGAACTCCGGTGGTCCGAAGTGACCCACCGCGGGCGCCGCCGTGAGGCCAATCAGGACGCCGTTCTGGCGCAGTACCCCTTGTTCGTCGTCGCCGACGGCATGGGCGGGCACATCGGCGGCGAGATCGCCAGCGCCAGCGCCGTCGAGCGACTCACCGCCGTGGCGATCACGGGCGAGGTCACCCCGAAGACCATCGAGAAGGCCCTCTCTCGTGCGGTCGCCGACATTGCGAGCCACCCCGAAACGACTGACGAGGGTACGGGCACGACCGTCACCGGCGTGTACCTCGACCTGTCCGACCCCGAGCCGACGTGGGTCACGCTGAACATCGGGGATTCGCGGGTCTACCTCTTCCGCGACGGTGCGCTGGCGCAGGTGACGACCGACCACTCGGTCGTGCAGGAGCTCATCTCCGCCGGCCGACTGTCGCCGGAAGAGGCCGAGAATCACCCCTACGGAAACGTCATCACACGGGCGGTGGGGCCCTCCGACGCCGTCGCTCCCGATTACGTGCGGCTCGAGGTCGTCGACGGGGACCGATTCGTGGTCTGCAGTGACGGGCTCACCAAGGAGCTCACCGATTACGGCATCCTGCACTTCCTGCTGCAGCACGACGACCCCACCGACGCGGCCGACGACATGCTCGAGGCGGCGCTCGAGAACGGTGGTCGCGACAACGTCACCATCATCGTTCTGAACGTGCACCGGACGTTCGACGGCGCGCCCTCCCCAGCCGAGGACTGAGCCGGATACTCCACGGTTTCGCGGATCACGCACTGGCGACGCCGCGCGGCCGGTTGACTGTCGCGCATGAACGACGACGTCGACGAGCCGCTTCGGCTTCCTCCCCGACCGGTCCCGCCGCCGAGGCCCTCACTGCCCGTCGCCGCTGCGATCGTGCCGGTGGTCGGTGCCGTCGTCCTGTGGCAGCTGACCGGCTCGCCGTCGGCGCTGTGGTTCGCGGCGCTCGGCCCGCTCATGGCCGCGGCATCCTTCGTCGACGCCGTCCGCAGCTCGCGCCGATCCCGCCGTCGGGCACGGGGCAAGGCCGCGACGGATCTTGCTCAGCTCGCCGTGGACCTCGAGGCACGCCACGACGATGAGCGTCGACGCGCGTGGCACGCGACGCCGGATGTCGCGGGCTATGCCGACGATCCGACCGAGGTGTGGCGCGTCGTCCCCGGGCGTGCGGACGTGATCGTGGTGGGCAGGGGAGAGGGGCGCAGCTCTGTGCGACTCGATGGGGAGGCCGAGACCGCGGAAGCACGCGAGCTGCGCGGCCGTGCGCGGATGCTCGCAGAAATGCCGATCACCGTTCCGCTGTCGGCCGGCATCGCCGTCGCCGGGCCCCCGGTCTGGGCGGCCGCGGTCGTGCGGGCGCTCGTCCTGCAGGTGTGCCTGGCGCATCCTCCCGGACAGGTGCGACTCATCGGCGGCCTGTCCGCACCGCTTCGCGGCGGATGCGGCGATGCGGCGGTGGCGGGCGGCGGGCTCGCCCTGCCGCACGCCGACGCGACCCGTGGAGCGGCGGTGCTCATCGGAAACGGCGACCGTCCGATCCCGGCGGATGTCGAGGTGCCGATCGTGCAGGTCGCCGAAGGCGCCCCGCCCCCGCCCCGCTGCGCCGCGGTGCTCACACTCGACGGCGCAGGCCAGGCTCGACTGGACCATGCCGGACAGTCCCGCCGTGTTCGGGTGGAGGCGCTGTCCCACACACAGGCGGCGCGGCTCGCCGTGGTTCTGAGTGAGCGCGCGGCGACCCTCGGGCAGCGGGTCGACGGTGCGGTGGCCCTTGCGGAGCTCCCCGTCGCACCGTCCGAGGGCGTGGCTTCGCTCGCGTCCACGGTGGGGATCAGCGCGGGCGAGCCGGTCGCGCTGGATCTCGTCGGCGACGGTCCGCACGCCGTCGTGATCGGGGTCACCGGTTCGGGCAAGAGCGAGCTGTTGACATCGTGGATCGTCGGGATGTGCCGGGGCCGCTCACCGCACGAGGTGTCCTTCCTTCTCGTCGACTTCAAAGGAGGGCGCACGTTCGACGCCCTCGCACCCCTGCCGCACGTCACCGGCGTGCTCACCGACCTCGACGAGACCAGGGCGGTGCGCGCGGTCGACAGCCTGCGTGCCGAGATCCGTCATCGAGAGCGGGTGCTCGAGGCGCACGGCGCGCGCGACATCGCAGAGGCCGTCGGAAAGCTGTCGCGGCTGGTCATCGTCGTCGACGAGTACGCGGCACTCGTGGCGGCTCGTCCCGAGCTGCACGAGCTGTTCGCCGACATCGCGGCACGCGGCCGTGCGCTCGGCATGCATCTGATCCTCGCCTCGCAGCGCGCGGCAGGCGCCTTCCGCGACGGCGTTCTCGCCAACGCGCCGCTGCGGATCGCGCTGCGGGTGACGGATGCCGCGGACTCGCGCACGGTCATCGGCGACGACGATGCCGTGCGCCTGCCCGGTGGCCCCGCCGCACGCGGGACCGCGCTCGTGCGGCGGGCTGCCGACAACGGCCCGCAGACGGTGCGCATCGCGCGATGCGGAGACGACACCCTCGCCGCGCTTCTCGCGGAGTCCGTCGGGGTAGAGTCGGCGCGACGGCCGTGGCTGCCGCCGCTGCCCGACCACGTGAGCGTGCCGGAGGTGCGCGGACGGGCGTTCGAGTCGGATCGGGCAGGTTCGGGCATCCTCCTCGGAATCGCCGATGAACCGGAGCATCAACGTCAGCGCGTGATCGCGCTGACGGAAGGGAGCGCCGGGTTCGCCGTCGTCGGTGGGGCCGGCAGCGGGCGGACGACGGTGCTGCGCGCCGTCGCTGCGCAGGCCGCGCGGAGCATGTGGGTGCCCGCGGATCTCGAGCGCGCCTGGGACATGCTGCTCGGGCTCGACACGGTCCCGCCCGGGACCGTCGTGCTCGTCGACGACGCCGATGCGATTGCCGGACGCTTTCCCGCCGACTACGCCGCCGCGTGGACGGCGACGCTGGAGCGCACCGCCCGCGAGGCACGCGGTCGCGGCATCGCCCTGGTCGTCTCCGCCCCGCGGGTCGCAGGCCCCGTCGGACGGGTGATCGATCTGCTGCCCGCGCGTGCGATCCTGCCGCTGCCGTCTCGTGCGGACCACGTCGCCGCGGGCGGAGAGTCCGCGGACTTCATCGCGGACTCTCGGCCGGGGCGCGGACGCTGGGGGCGCACCCTCGTGCAGTTCGCCACGCCGGGCGAGACGGTCGCCGCGCAGACCGCGGGCACGCCGACATCCCGCACGGAGAGCGCGGCGCCGGAGACCGCGGGGCGGCGACGGCGCCCGAGCATCGAGGCGGAGGACGAGAGGACGGCGCCGCGCTGGCATCCCACCGCAAGAGGCCTCAGCGGCCTCATCCTGCCGGCGGGTGCCCGTTCCGATGCCGTCGCCGCCGCCCTCGAGGCCGACGGGTTCGCCGTACGCGCGCTCGAGGATGCCGCGGCGTCCGCTCCGCGTTCCCCCGACTCCGGGCCGGGGGAACGCGGCGGCGCTGTCACCGACGGCACCGTACTGATCGGCTCGCCCGAGGCGTGGCTGGCGCAGTGGCGACTCCTCGCGGAGGCACGTGCCCGCGGCGAGGTCGTCATTGACGCGGGATGTGCGGCCGAGTACCGCGCACTGACCGGACGCCGGGACCTCCCGCCGTACGCGGCACCCGGGGCGCGCCGGGCGTGGGCGGTCCTGCCCGACACGGATGTGCGTCGCGTCACTGTGCCTGCCTGAGCGACCGCGACCCCGGCGGGGGTACCGGCGCCGACGCTCGCGCGGGCGGCTCTCCCCGGCGGGGAAGGCGAGCGCGAACTCAGACCGTGGCGCGGATGCGGCCGACGTCCCTGCCCCCGCCCGACACCGCCAGCGGCAGTCGTGCGAGGGTGTCGGCCACCTGATCGGCGGGCAGCGCACCGACGCGTTCGAGCAGGGCGAGGGAGATCGCGGTCGTCGCGCGGCGGCTTCCATCGAGCACCTTGACGACGACGGTGGTGCCGTTCGGCGCCACCATGATCATGACGCCCTCGGCGCCGAACTTGGTGAACACGCCGAGCCGCTCCATCACGATCGTGTCGGGCATGCCGTCGCCCTCGATCGCCCACGGGTGCTCGCGCGCCGTGCGCACGAGGGTTCCCGCCGCGCGATGCAGGGCGAAGGGCGAACGCTCCGACGACGTGCCGATGCGGTGCACGGCGCGCCCGAGAGAGGTGAGGCTCATGGCGTAGACCGGCGCGCCGCATCCGTCGATCGCCGTCGTCGTCACGCGCGAGCCCGTGAGCCGCTCGACGACTTCGCGGATGTGGACCTGCAGCGGGTGCGCCGGGTCGAGGTAGCCCGCGAGGTCCCAGCCGTTCACCGAGCACGCCAGCAGCATCGCGGCGTGCTTGCCCGAGCAGGTCATGCGGATCCGCTGACGCTGCCCCAGATCACGGATGAGCTCGTCACGCGTCGCGCCGTCGCCGGGCCAGGCGGGCGGGCAGCCGAGGTCGTCCTCGCTGACCCCGCCCTGCGCGAGGATCTCCCGCACGACATCGACATGGCGATCGGTCCCCGAGTGGCTCGCAGTGGCCAGCACGAGGCGTTCGCCGTCGAGCTCGGCCCCTGCGGTCAGGCATCCGAGCGCCTGCAGCGGCTTCATGCTCGATCGCGGCAGGATCGGTGCGTCGACGTCGCCGAGCGCGAGCGCCGTCACGCCCTCGGGGTCGAGCACCAGTGCGGCGCCGATGTGACGCGACTCCACGAAGCCACCGCGCTCGACGACGGCGAGCTCCACGGCGTCGGCGGCCGCGATGGTGCCGGTGTGTGCGGACGGGGAAGCGGATGCGTGAGGTGAAACTGCCACGCACAGGAGCCTACTTCGCCGCGTGCCCCGCCCCGGAGGCCGCAGGATGCCACGCGGCGCTGTGCGCTGCAAGACTGGACGCATGATCGGCGAACACCACTATCAGGTGCGCAGCACGTGGACGGGCAACAGGGGAGCCGGCACCGACGGCTATCGCGGCTACGACCGCTCGGTCGATCTGCGGGTCGAGGGCAAGCCGCTCATCGAGGCATCCAGTGATAAGCCGTTCCGCGGCGACGCGTCCAAGTGGAACCCCGAGGACATGCTCGTCGCGGCGCTGTCGGAGTGCCACCTGCTGTCCTATCTGCACGCCTGCGTCGGGGCGGGGGTCGTCGTGGTGTCCTATATGGACGACGCGACGGGGACGATGGTCGAGGACGGCAAGGGAGGGGGAGCGTTCCGCGAGGTCGTCCTGCGCCCGCGGGTCGTCGTGGCCGATGCCGCCATGATCCCCGCAGCCGAGGCCGCGCACGCGCAGGCTCACGAGTGGTGCTTCATCGCGAACTCGGTCGCCTTCCCGGTGCGTCACGAGGCGATCGTGATGGCCGAGTCCTCGGTCGACGCGGCTGCCGGAGACCTCTGACGCCTGCTCAGGACGTTTCGTGCGCCTTAGCGGCGCTCGTGCGGAAGAACCTGCTTGAGGCGTTCGACCGGGTTCGATGCCGGGACCTCGTTGTAGGTGTTCGCGAGCTCCTGGCCCGACAGCTCGTGGATGGCGGCCATGATCTCATCGGTCGCCAGGCGACGCGCCTTGCCGCTCGATGCGGGTCCGAGGTGAGACAGGTCGATCGGCGCGCCGTAGCGCACGGTGACGCGCGGATGCCGCGACGGCATTTTCGCTCCCACGGGCATCGCCTCGTTCGTGCCGATGAGTCCCACCGGCACGACCTGCGCACCTTCTTCGAGCGCGAGGAAGGCGACGCCGGTGCGTCCCTTGTAGAGGCGGCCGTCGAGCGAACGCGTGCCCTCGGGGTACAGCGCGATCGCTCGTCCGGATGCGAGGATGCGTCGCTGCTGGTCGAGCGCGTCGAGTGCGGCTTGTCCGGCGCCGCGCTCGACCGGGGTGGCCCCGATCGCGGTGAAGAAGTGTCGGCTCACCCACCCGCGGAAGCCGGTGCCCTCGAAGTACGACGATTTGGCGAGGAAATAGACGGGGCGCGGGGCGAACATCGGGATGATCAGGGAGTCGATGAACGACAGGTGATTGCTCGCGAAGATGACCTTGCCCTTGCGCGGGATATTGCCGCGGCCCTCGATGCGTGGCCGGTAGATCAACCGGGTGAGGGGCACGAGGACGGCGCGACCGAAGTAGTACGTGAAACCGACTCCGGCGACCTCGTCCGAGGAGGGAGAAGCGGAGGGCTCGGGCGCGTCGGGTGCGCTGACCTGCTCTTGCGTCACCCGTAGATCGTAGTCCCGATCGCATTCCGGTCCGTGCATGGCCCGCCTCACAGCGGGAACAGAAGAAGATGGGCCAGGATGTCACTGTCGGATTCCTCCGGCCATCCCCGCTCCACCACCCTGTGAGGTCATCCCGTGCGCCTGCGCCCGCTCGCCGCCCTGTCCGCTGCCGCCCTGTCGGCGCTCCTGCTCGCCGGCTGCGCCGGCGGGGGAACAGCGACGCCGTCGGATGCGCCGCAGCCGAGCGCCTCGGCCGCCGTAGACCTCTGCGCGGCGCAGGCCGCGGCCGGTGCGGCATCCGATGCCGTCACGGTGACCGGTGACATCGGCAAGCCAGCGGCCGGTGTGGAGTTCACCTCACCGCTGGAGGTGTCTGCGCTTCAGGTCACACAGATCGCCGGCGGGTCGGGCACGGCAGTGAAGGCCGGAGACTTCGTCTCCTTCGGGCTTACGGCGTACGACGCCTCGACCGGCCAGAAGCTCGGCGAGCAGGGGTACGAGCCCGCATCAAGCTTGCCGCAGCAGATTTCCGCGGACAACCCGATTGGGAAGCTCTTTGGGTGCGCGAAGCCCGGCGCCCGCGTCGTCGCGGCTTTCCCCGCCTCGGAAAATGCCTCCGCCCAGGTGTACGTGGTCGATCTCCTCGCCGTCGTGCCGACAGCTGCCTGGGGTGCCCAGCAGGCGCCCGTCGCGGGCATGCCCACCGTCACCCTGGATGCCGATGGCACCCCGAACATCACCATCGACACGTCCGCGACGCCGCCCGCCGAAACCGAGGTCGCGACGCTCAAGAAGGGCGACGGCTACACGGTTCAGTCGGGCGACTCCGTGCTGATCCAGTTCCGCGGCGCACGCTGGTCGTCCGGGAAGCTATTCGACGGCGGCGATACCTGGGCGAGCGCTGCGCCGTACGCGGGACGGACGACGGGCTTCGTCCCCGGGTTCACCAAGGCGCTCGAGGGGCAGACCGTCGGTTCTCAGGTGCTCGTCGTCATCCCGCCGAAGGACGGCTACGGCGATGGTCAGATCAACGACAAGGACCTCAAGGGCGACACCCTCGTCTTCGTCATCGACATCATCGCTGCGCAGAAGGCCCAGCCGACGCAGTAGGCGACGACGGATAGGCTGACGCCATGCGTCGCGTTCTGATCCTCGGTTCCACTGGCTCGATCGGGACGCAGGCCCTCGACGTGATCCGCGAGCGCCGCGACCGGTTCGAGGTCGTGGGTCTCGCCGCCGGGCGGAATGCGGAGCTGCTGGCCGCGCAGGCGAAAGAGTTCGACGTCGCGCACACCGCTCTCGGCGGCGGTCCGGATGCGATCGGAGACGTCGAGCGGCTCATCCGCGACGTCCCGGCCGATGTGGTCCTCAACGGCATCACCGGCTCGATCGGACTCGGCCCGACCCTCGCGGCTCTCGAGACGGGGTGCACCCTCGCTCTCGCCAACAAGGAGTCGCTGATCGTCGGCGGCTCTCTCGTCACGGCGCTCGCCGCTCCGGGGCAGATCGTGCCCGTCGACTCCGAGCATTCGGCGATCGCCCAGGCGCTGCGCTCGGGGACGGCCGGCGAGGTCCGTCGGCTGGTGCTGACCGCTTCCGGCGGTCCCTTCCGCGGCCGCTCCCGGAGCGAGCTGCGCTCGGTCGTGCCGGCGGAGGCCCTCGCCCACCCGACGTGGAACATGGGCCGTGTGGTCACGACGAACTCCGCCACGCTGGTGAACAAGGGTCTCGAGGTCATCGAGGCGCACCTGCTGTTCGGCGTCGACTACGACCGGATCGACGTCGTCGTGCATCCGCAGTCGATCGTCCACTCCATGGTCGAGTTCGTCGACGGATCGACTATCGCGCAGGCATCCCCGCCCGACATGCGTCTGCCGATCTCGCTCGGTGTGGACTGGCCGCACCGGGTCGCCGGCGTCGGAGCGCCGCTGGACTGGACGACCGCCCAGAACTGGACCTTCGAGCCGCTCGACGAGGACGCCTTCCCCTCGGTCGCGCTCGCGAAACAGGTGGGCCGCGCGGGCGGGACGTACCCGGCGGTCTTCAACGCGGCGAACGAGCAGGCCGTCGATGCGTTCCACGAGGGGGCGCTGGGCTTCCTGGGCATCCTCGACACGGTGCGTGCGGTCGTCGAGGCGCACTCGGCCCCCGACGAGCTGTCCCGTGACGCGCTCGTCGAAGCGGAGCGCTGGGCTCGCGCGGAGGCCGATCGTCGGATCTCGGCCGCCTGAGGTCGCGCGGGCTCAGCGCCCGTTCATCCGTTCTCGCACGCGAGAAGGCGATCAGCCCGCCGGGGATGGGGCGGCGGGCTGATCCTGACCCGCTTCGTGGTGGGTCGGCGGCGTCGCGCCGGCGATGGGGCGACGGCGAGCGCGAAGCGGGATGTCAGTAGGTCGTGAGACCGTGCGCCCGGAAGCGTTCCCGTACGCTCTCGGTGGCCGCGGCGGTGGGGGGCTCGGTGCCGTCGAGTTCGTAGGTGCGTCCGAGGCTCGCCCACTTGTCCCGGCCCATCTGATGGAACGGGAGCACCTCGACGCGGCTGACGGTTCCCGGCCGGATCTCGTTGAGCGAGGCCGCGTACTCGGCGACCTTCTCGATGTTGTCCGGGTCGTCGGTGAGTCCGGGGACGAGGACGAAGCGGATCCAGACCTCGGGTCCGTCCGCCCGTTCGGCCAGGCGCCGGCCGAAGGCCAGCGTGGGCGCGAGCTCGCGGCTCGTGACGCGCCGGTAGGTGTCCGGGTCGCCGCTCTTGACGTCCAGCAGCACGAGGTCGGTGTCGTCGAGCATCTGGTCGGTCGCCGCGGCGCCCAGGTAGCCCGAGGTGTCGAGCGCGGTGTGGATGCCGAGCTCCTTCGCGCCGCGCAGGATACGTGCGGCGAAGGCCGGCTGCATGAGGACTTCTCCTCCGGAGAGGGTGATCCCGCCGCCGGTGGCGCGGAAGACGGCCGTGTAGCGCGCGATGCGCGCGAGCAGCTCGTCACTCGTGACGGGCGAGCCCTCCTTCATCGCCATCGTGTCGGGGTTGTGGCAGTAGAGGCACTGCAGCGGGCATCCGCTGAGGAAGGTGGTCAGCCTCGTTCCCGGGCCGTCGACCGCCGTGACCAGCTCCCACGAGTGCACGGAGCCGAGGCGGCCCTCGCGCATGGCCGTCAGCCTCTCGTGGTGGTCGACGTCGGAGGTCTCCAGACCGTCGAGGCCGGCGCCCGCCCGCCGATGGGCGGGCGCCGGGAGGGGGACCTCCAGGCGCACCGCGTCATCGGGGAGGGAGGAAGGCACCACGTTGCATGCGTGGCGACGGAGCATCGTCGCGGCCATGGTCCTCAGCTTCTCTCGTGTGGGTGTTCGTTCGTGATCGGTGCGGGACCGGTCACATCGAGCCGTGGAATGTGCGGGACAGGACGTCGAGCTGCTGCTCGCGCGTCAGTCGCACGAAGTTCACGGCGTAGCCGGACACGCGGATCGTCAGCTGCGGGTAGTTCTCCGGGTGCTCCATGGCATCCTCGAGCGTCTCGCGGTTGAGCACGTTGACGTTCATGTGATAGCCGTGCGAGCCGACGTAGGCATCCAGCAGACCCGCGAGGTTCGCGACCTGCTCCGCCTTCGTGCGGCCGAGGCCGGCCGGGACCACCGTGTTGGTGAGCGAGATGCCGTCCTGTGACTCGGAGTAGGGGAGCTTGGCGACCGACAGCGCCGAGGCGAGCATGCCGTGCGTGTCGCGTCCGTTCATCGGGTTGGCGCCCGGAGCGAACGGCTCGCCGGCACGGCGACCGTCGGGGGTGTTGCCCGTGGCCTTGCCGTAGACGACGTTCGAGGTGATCGTCAGCACCGACTGCGTCGGAAGGGCGTTCCGATACATGGGGTGGCTGCGGATCTTCGCCATGAAGCGCTCGACGAGGTCGACCGCGATGCCGTCGGCCCGGTCGTCGTCGTTGCCGTACGTGGGGAAGGTGCCTTCGGTGACGTAGTCGACGACGATGCCGCGCTCATCGCGGACCGGCGTGACCTTCGCGTACTTGATCGCCGACAGCGAGTCGGCGGCGACGGAGAGACCGGCGATGCCGCACGCCATGGTGCGCAGTACATCCTTGTCGTGCAGGGCCATCTCGAGCCGCTCGTACGCGTACTTGTCGTGCGACCAGTGGATGCAGTTGAGGGCCTCCACGTAGGTCTCGGCGAGCCACGTCATCGTCGCGTCGAAACGGGCCATGACGTCGTCGTAGTCGAGCGGTCCGTCACCGACCGGTGCGGCGACGGGCGAGACCTGCTTGCCCGAGACCTCGTCGCGTCCGCCGTTGATCGCGTACAGCAGCGTCTTGGCGAGGTTCACGCGAGCGCCGAAGAACTGCATCTGCTTGCCGACGCGCATCGGGCTCACGCAGCAGGCGATCGCGGCGTCGTCGCCCCAGGCCGGCCGGATGATCTCATCCGACTCGTACTGGACGGCCGACGTGTCGATCGACACCTGCGCGCAGAAGTCCTTGAAGCCGTCGGGCAGCGCCGGGCTCCAGAACACCGTCATGTTCGGCTCGGGAGCCGGGCCGAGGTTGTAGAGCGTCTGCAGGTAGCGGAAGGAGTTCTTCGTCACCAGCGGACGACCGTCCTCGCCGACGCCGCCGATCGTCTCGGTGACCCAGGTCGGGTCGCCGGAGAACAGGGAGTCGTACTCGGGCGTGCGGAGGAACCGGACGATGCGCAGCTTGATCACGAAGTCGTCGATGATCTCCTGGGCCTCGGTCTCGGTGAGCGTTCCCGCCTCGAGGTCGCGCTGGATGAAGACATCCAGGAAGGTCGAGGTGCGGCCGAGCGACATGGCGGCGCCGTTCTGCTCCTTGACGGCGCCGAGGTAGGCGAAGTAGAGCCACTGCACGGCTTCCTTCGCGGTCTTCGCGGGGCCCGAGATGTCGTAGCCGTACGAGGCGGCCATCTGCTTGAGCTCCTGCAGCGCGCGGATCTGCTCTGCGTGCTCCTCGCGCTCGCGGACGACGGTCTCGGTGAACGGGGTCGTGTCCAGGCCCAGCTTGTCGACCTTCTTGGCGGCGATCAGCTGGTCGACGCCGTACAGCGCGACGCGGCGATAGTCGCCGATGATCCGGCCGCGGCCGTAGGCGTCGGGGAGTCCGGTGATGACGTGCGAGCTGCGGGCCGCACGGACGTTGGGGGAGTAGACGTCGAACACGCCCTGGTTGTGCGTCTTGCGGTAGTTGCTGAAGACCGTCTTGAGCGTCTGGTCGACCTCGTAGCCGTAGGTCTCGAGTGCTCCCTCGACCATGCGCCATCCGCCGTTGGGCATGATCGCGCGGCGCAGCGGCGCATCGGTCTGGAGGCCCACGATGACCTCGTCGTCCTGCGCGATGTAGCCGGGGGCGTGCGCGGTGATGCCGGCGGGAGTGTGTGCGTCGACGTCGTAGATGCCGCGCTCTCGCTCTTCGGGGAACATCGCCGACAGCGTGTCCCAGATGCGGGTGGTGCGGGCCGTGGCGCCGGCGAGGAACGAGGCGTCACCCGCGTACGGCGTGTAGTTGCGCTGGATGAAGTCGCGCACGTCGATCTCGTCCTGCCAGGGGCCGGCGGTGAATCCGGTCCAGGCGGCGGGGAGGGCGTCCTGCGCTGTGGGGGTGACGGTGGTCATGGTCTTCGCTTCCTTACGATCCTCGTGGGATCGGTCCGCACCCATCCGTGTGGACCGTGATCTCAGACTAGTCCTGTGGTCAGACCACTAAGAGAATCCGTCGGAAAGCGACAACGGCAGCAGGGTAGAGCTCGCGGACCTTTGTGGTAAGACCACAAAGGTCCGCGAGCGAGATGTCAGCTGCGGCGGCGTCGCAGAAGGGCGACGACGAGCGCGGCGACGGCGGCCACCAGAGCGCCACCGCTCAGCCAGCGTGCGACCGGATCCGCGTCGCCGGCAGGGTCCGCATGCGCGTCGCCCGCCGCGGCCGCGTCATGGTCGTCGGCAGCGGCCGAGGAGCCGTGGCCGTGCCCGGTCTCGGAGGAGGCGGCACCGACGGCGACGACGGGCGCCGGTGAGGCGAGGTCGTCCTCGGTCTGACCTGCTGCGGCGACCTGCGACCAATCGGTCTGACCGGTGACGCACTTCTGCAGCACGGGGAAGGCCACCGAGGTGTTCTGGGCCGACGCGGCGAAGATGACGTCGAGCGAGAGGGTCGCCGACGTCCCGGACTCGATCGGCGTGATCGCGGTGTAGGTGACCTGCGTGGGAACGCCGTCGTCGCCGAGCTGGCGCGAGATCGTCCAGGCGCCGTCGACGACCGGTGTGACCCCGTCGACACCCTCGGGGATCGTGAAGACGACCGCGGTGGTCGGCGAGTCGTTGCAGCCGTGGCTGAACGAGAACCCGAGCCGGGTGGTCGCGCCGGCGGCGGACTCTTCGGGCGTGACGTGGACGTGCGCCGAGGCGGCGAGCGGGGCGGCGAGCACCAGAGCGGCGCCGGCCGCGATCCCGGTGACGACGAGCGGAAGACGCGCCGGGCGGCGCGGGGGCGTGATGGTGGACATGGAAGGTCTCTCTGTCTGTGATGTCGATGGCGCGCGGTGAACGCCGCGCGGAACGGCTCGTCGCACTCGGATGCGAGGCGGCGACGAACAGCCGCAGGCCCGGATGATCCGGATCAGACGGCGGGGACGGATGCGGGGCATCCGGGAGGCCCGCGGCGCGTCACACAGAGGAGGAAGGCGGCGACGTGCGCACGGCGCGGCACCATGACCGTCGTGGTGGCGACCGGCGCCCGAAGATGCGGTGTCGGCATCCTGCCGAACAGGCGTCGGATGCCGCGGGCGATCGCCACGGCGAGGCGTTCGCCCCAGGCGAGCGCAGCGAAGGTGATGAGCGCCGCGGACGCGTGCCCGAGGATCATCATCACTGCGTCGAACAGCGACACGGCGCCTGTCGCGGCGGATGCGCCGCCCGATGCCGACGCGAGCGGGATCGCCGGAAGGCCGTGGACGTGGTGCGCGAGCGGCGCTGCGGCGCCGGAGCCGTCGCCGACGAGGCTGAACAGCACGTGCAGCACCGCCTGGGCCGAGCCGACCGCCGCCGCGAGGCCGATGAGGCTTCGGCGTCGTCCGACCAGCATCACGCACAACGGGGCGGCGAGCACGGCGACGCCCAGGACCAGCCACACGGGCGGAGCGTGCCCGCCCGCGAGGGTGTGGGCCGTCGCCGCGAAGAGGACGGCGATCGCCGAGGCCGCGGTGCCGCGCACAGCACGAACGCGGCGCACGCGCGCGTGTTCGGGGCCGGTCTCCACGGTCAGAAGCCTAATCGAGCCGTCGTGCCGTGCCCGCCGCCACCACGTGCTCGCTCGCCGCCCCCGCGGCGGGTGCGGCACGGCAAACTCAAAGCGGCCCGCGGTAGCGTCGCCTGCTGTGACCGTCATCGCCTTCGTCCTCGGGGTCGCGTTGCTCGTCGTCGGGCTCGCGATCTCGATCGCCCTGCACGAAATCGGACATCTGGTGCCCGCGAAGGCGTTCGGCGTGCGAGTCGGCCGCTACATGATCGGCTTCGGCCCGACGCTCTGGTCGCGGCGCTTCGGCGAGACGGAGTACGGCGTCAAGGCACTGCCCCTCGGCGGCTACATCTCGATGGCGGGCATGTATCCGCCCTCGCCCGAGTCGGGCTCCCATCGTGCACCCGGTGCGGATGAGGTCCGCGGCGTCGACGTGCGCGTCGGCGCCGAAGGGGACGCGGCCCTCTCCGCCGGCGAGGGACGCAGCACCGGCCGGTTCTTCGCGGCGATGGTGCAAGATGCCCGCACCGCCAACGAGGAGACGCTCGTCGGCGAAGGCGACCGTCCGTTCTTCTACCAGCTGCCCGTGCTCAAGCGCGTCGTCGTCATGCTGGGCGGCCCGGTCATGAACCTGCTGCTCGCGATGGTGTTCTTCGGCATCGCCGTCACCGGGATCGGCGTGCAGACGGCGACCACGACGATCGCGGCGGTCAGCGCGTGCGCCCTGCCCGCCGGCAGCGCGCAGACCGACTGCACTCCGCACGATCCCGCGTCGCCTGCGGCCGCCGCGGGACTGCAGCCGGGCGATGTCATCGTCTCGGTCGCCGGAACGCCGGTGGACACGTTCGCGCAGGCGTCGGAGATCATCCAGGCTTCTCCCGGCCGCGCCCTGACCGTGGTCGTCGACCGCGACGGACGTCAGCAGACGCTGCAAGTGACCCCCATGCTCGCCGAGCGCCAGGTGGCGGGGCCGGATGGCCGTCCGCAGACCGCGGAGGTCGGCTTCGTCGGCATGACCGCGACCGTCGAGTACGTGCACCAGCCCCTGTGGGCCGGGCCGCAGGCCGCGCTCGCGCAGACCGGTCAGGTCGTCGGCATCATGTGGCAGCTGCCCGTGCGGGTCTATCAGACGGCCGTCGACATCGTCACGGGGCAGGCGCGCGACCCGAACAGCCCCATGTCCGTCGTCGGCGCCGGCCGGCTCGCCGGCGAGGTCGCGGCCGGAGACGCACCGGTGCTCAACCGTATCGCCGGCATCCTGAGCGTGCTCGGCGCGCTCAACATCGCACTCTTCGTCTTCAACCTGATCCCGCTGCTGCCGCTCGACGGCGGACACGTCGTCGTCGCTCTGTGGGACGGGGCGAAACGGACGGTGGCGAAGCTCTTCCGGCGACCGCCGCCGCGCCCGGTCGACGCGACACGGCTCGTCCCGGTCACGTTCGTGGTCGTGATCGCCCTGATCCTCATGGGCGGCGTGCTGATGCTCGCCGATATCGTCAACCCGGTGCAGCTGCTGGGCTGACACCGGGCGCTCGCTCCGCGCCCGGTGTCCGAGCCGTCAGGGCTTCTCCTGAAGGACGGGCGCCAACGCGTGCGTCAGCAGCCGGTCGAGCGTCTCCAGTCCATCACGCGACAGGATCGACTCCAGGTGCCCCTGCACGGAGGCGTAGCCGGGGCCGCGCAGCGCGTAGACGTCGCCCGAGGCCGGATCGGCCGAGATCTCGGTGGCGCCCAGGCGTAAGGTTCCCGGGGCGACGCGCGCCGTGAAGGTGTTGTAGAACCCGATGGATGCCGGGCGACCGAACACCTCGACGGTCTTCTGCAGGCCCTGGTGGGGCGATCCGAGCGGAGCGAGGGCGATGCCGAGCGTGTCGGCGAGGATCTGGTGGCTGAGGCACACCGCGAGCAGCGGGCGACCGGAGGCGAGTCGTGCGGCGACGACGGCGCGCATCCGTGCGATGCGCGGGCTCGCCTCATCGCGCGGATCGCCCGGGCCGGGACCGGCCACCACGACGTCAGCGCGCTCGAGCGCGGACGGGTCCGCGTCGTTCCACGGCGTGATGGTCACATCGAAGCCCAGGTGACGCAGCTGGTGCGCGAGCATCGTGGTGAACCGGTCTTCGGCGTCGACGACGACCGCGGTGCGACCGGCGCCCGTGGCGCGGCGCACCGGTATGGCATCCGGCGTGTCCTGCGGGTTCAGCCAGAACGGTGCCAGTCGGTCGTTGCGCGCCGCCAGGAGGGCGGCGATGTCGGGATCGTCGGCGAGGGCGCGACGCTCGCCGACGGGAGCATCCTCATCGAGCGCCGCGCGCTCGGCGACCTCGTCGCGCGGGATCGCGCCGATCGCACCCAGGACGCCCGCGGCCTTGCCGTGCGTTTCGCCGACCTCTCCGTCGGGGTCCGAGTGGCGTACGAGGGTCGCGCCGACCGGCACGCGCAGACGGCCGTCGACGAGATAGGCGGTGCGGATGAGGATGGGGGCGTCGAGGTCGTGTCCCGTGCCGTCGGCCGCCTCGTCGGCGGTGGGCGTGAACAGGGCAGCGACCCCGGAGTAGTACCCGCGCGGAGCCCGTTCGTGACGCTTGATCACGGTGCAGGCGTTCTGCATCGGAGACCCTGTCACCGTCGGGGCGAACATCGTCTCGCGCAGGATCTCGCGCGGGTCCATGGCGCTGCGACCGCGCAGCATGTACTCGGTGTGGGTGAGTCGCGACATCTCCTTGAGGTGCGGGCCGGTGATCCGGCCGCCGTCGCTGCAGACGGCCGACATCATCTTGAGCTCTTCGTCCACGACCATGAACAGCTCCTCGGTCTCCTTCGTGGAGGAGAGGAACTCGGTGAGGGTCGCGGCCGTCGCGCCCCCGGCCGGGTGGCGGAACGTGCCCGAGATCGGGTTCATCGTGACGATCCCGCCCGACGCGCTCACGTGCGCTTCGGGGCTGGCTCCGACGGTGAGGTGGCCGGGCGTCGAGACGAGGAACGTCCAGTACGCGCCACGTTCGTGCTCGAGCAGGGCACGGAACCATGTCAGCCCCGCCGTCAGCGGGTCGACGTCGACGGCGGCGGTGAAGTCGCGTCGGATGACGAAGTTCGCACCCTCGCCGCGGCCGATCTCGTCGGCGATGACGGTGCGGACGATGTCGGCGTAGTCGGTGTCGGACACATCGAACCCGGCGTCGGCGAGGGCCACCGGCTCGGTCGGCAGCTCCGCCAGCACGGCCTGCCGCGGCAGTCTCTGGTGCGTGTCGACGAGGAGGCAGCGCAGGGGAGCGGCGTCGTCGTGGCACTCGAAGCCGCGCTCGACGACCTGGCGATAGGGAACGAGCGCGAGAACCTCGCGCGGTGTCCCTGCGGCGTCATGGAGCGGGATGTCGGCCAGCAGGTCGACGTCCACGACGTCGCCGGTGAGCAGCTCGACCGATTCCGCATCGCGGGCGATCAGGGCGAAGGGACGTCCGGCGCGCAGCGCGGACTCCAGCGGGGAGGGGCTCGGGGTCATCGCCGGGCCTTTCTTCAGGTCGGGCGGGCTGCGTTCGTCCGGGAACGAAAAGACCGCCTCGAGGGCGGTCAGTGTCGAAGGTCGCGAACACACCGCCTCAGCGGGTGGGCCACCAGGAGGCGTTCGCGAACATGCGGTCACGATAGCAGAACGGCGTGGGGCTTCCGGCCCCGTGCCACGCACGGAGCCCCCGCACGGGCTC
Organism: Microbacterium dextranolyticum; assembly: GCF_016907295.1. NCBI lineage: Bacteria > Bacillati > Actinomycetota > Actinomycetes > Micrococcales > Microbacteriaceae > Microbacterium > Microbacterium dextranolyticum. The sequence goes on along the minus strand of NZ_JAFBBR010000001.1, from coordinate 2,263,474 downwards.
CGCGGCGTAGGCTGTGGGGGTGCCAGCAGTGAACCTCGGGATGCCCCGCGTGCCGGAAGTCCTCGCCCCGCGTCGCAAGAGCCGCCAGATCAAGGTCGGCAAGGTCCTGGTCGGCGGCGACGCTCCGATCAGCGTCCAGTCGATGTGCACGACGCCGACCACCAACATCAACGCGACCCTCCAGCAGATCGCCGAGCTCACGGCATCCGGCTGCGAGATCGTCCGCGTGGCCGTGCCCAGCCAGGACGACGCCGATGTGCTGCACATCATCGCCAAGAAGAGCCAGATCCCCGTCATCGCCGACATCCACTTCCAGCCGAAGTACGTCTTCCAGGCGATCGACGCCGGGTGCGCCGCCGTCCGGGTGAACCCGGGGAACATCCGCAAGTTCGACGATCAGGTCGGCGCGATCGCGAAAGCTGCGAAGGATGCCGGGGTGTCGCTCCGCATCGGCGTGAACGCCGGATCGCTCGACCGTCGGCTCCTCGAGAAGTACGGCAAGGCGACCCCCGAGGCGCTCGCGGAGAGCGCCGTGTGGGAGGCATCCCTCTTCGAAGAGCACGACTTCCACGACTTCAAGATCTCGGTCAAGCACAACGACCCGATCGTCATGGTCAAGGCGTACCGCCTGCTCGCCGAGCGGGGCGACTGGCCGCTGCACCTCGGCGTCACCGAAGCCGGACCCGCCTTCCAGGGCACGATCAAGAGCGCGACCGCGTTCGGCATCCTGCTCGCCGAAGGCATCGGCGACACGATCCGCGTCTCGCTGTCGGCCCCCCCGGCCGAAGAGGTCAAGGTCGGCCACCAGATCCTGCAGTCGCTGAACCTGCGCGAGCGCAAGCTCGAGATCGTCTCGTGCCCGTCGTGCGGTCGCGCGCAGGTGGATGTCTACACGCTCGCCGACAACGTGACCGAGGGCCTCAAGGACATGACGGTGCCGCTGCGCGTCGCGGTCATGGGGTGCGTCGTCAACGGGCCCGGTGAGGCCCGCGACGCCGACCTCGGCGTGGCATCCGGCAACGGCAAGGGGCAGATCTTCGTGAAGGGCGAGGTCATCAAGACCGTGCCCGAGTCGGAGATCGTCGCGACCCTCATCGAAGAGGCGAACCGCCTCGCCGACGAGATGGGCCCCGACGCGCCGCTCGGCACGGCGCAGGTCGTCACCGCCTGAGTCGGTCGCCGTCCGCCGCGCGGGCGACGCACCGTCCGGTCACCGTTCGGCGAGGTCCGTGAGCGCCCCCATCGGGATCGGTGCCCACGCGGGTCTGTTCCGCGCCTCGTAGACGACCTCGTAGACCGCCTTGTCGGCCACGTACGCGTCGAGGAGCGTCCGCCGCGCGAGCGCGTCGCGGTCGGACCGAGCGCCGCCGTCCATCTCGTCCAGAGCCGCCAGGTAGGCGTCGACGAAGCTTCGCTGCGCGCGCTCGGACCACCGACGGGCCTGTTCCGAGCGCTCGCCGCGTTCCTGCGCGCTCGAGGGCGCGCGCGACATCTCGACGACACCCGTCGCGTAGTCGAACGAGCGGAGCATTCCGGCCACGTCGCGCAGCGGCGAGTCGGGCAGAGAGCGCTCCTCGAACGGTCGCCCGGGTTCTCCCTCGAAGTCGACGATCCGCCAGCCGTGGGCGGTGCGCAGCGTCTGCCCGAGATGCAGATCGCCGTGGATGCGCTGCACGTCGAGCCCCTCCGTGTCGGACACGGCCGCGTAGAGCGCGCGCAGGCGCGGTGCGACGTGCGCGAGATCGGGCACGACCCGCAGCGCCGCGTCCAGCCGCGTCGACATGGCGCGGGCGAGCTCCGCGGTGCTGTCGCGGCCTCGACGCTCGGCGGGGAAGGTCTGGCGGAGCACGTCATGCACGTCGGCCAGCGCCTCGCCGAGACGCGCGGCTTCGCCGGCGAAGTCTCCTCCCGAGCCGTCGACGCCCTGCTCCGGATCGGCCAGGAGAGTACGAACGCTGCCGAGGGCGAGTTCGAAGCCGTCCGTGGCTGTGCGCAGGAACTCCTGCAGCATCGCCAGCTGGACCGTCTGTCCGTCGACTTCCGTCTCGACCCAGCCGTACAGGGTCGCCACGTGCGGGGAACCGGCGCGGGTCAGCTCATCGTGGATCTCGATATCCGGATTGACGCCGGGGCTCACCTTGCGGAAGAGCTTCATGATCGCGACGTCGTCGAACCGCACGGACGAGTTCGACTGCTCGCCGGTCATCGGCGAGGAACGCAGGCCCGGATCGAGCGCATCGCCGCCGCTCACGCGCCGGAAGCGCAGGCCGCCGACATCGGTCGAGCCCTGGGGCTCGGCCCCGACGAATCCGTCGAGCCACCACTGCATCGAATCACGGTCGTGCAGCGCGTCGTAGAGGTGCCGCGTGCGCCCCTCGTACTCCGTCGGTCCGACGTAGGCGTGGCCGATGCGGTCCTCGATCTCGTCGTACAGCGCCAGCGGTACCTGATAGCGCTCCGAGCCGTCCTCGTCGTCGGTGTACGTCACCGTCACGAGGCACACGGCGACATCGGGCAGCGCGGTCCGGCCCGACAGAACACCGAGCGTGCGTGCGTCGGTCACGGTGAAGGGGCGCCCCTTGCCCGCGAACCAGCGGGTGCGCACGAGGTAGGCCTCGAGCGTGGCATGGTCCATCTCGATCACAGCAGTCCTCCCTCCGCCGGCTCGTCGGCCGGCGCGTGCAGCTGGAACCAGAAGAACGCGTGTCCGCCCAGCGTCAGCAGGTACGGCAGCTCGCCGATGCGGGGGAACGGCACACCGCCGACCAGTTCGACCGGCGTCATCCCCTCGAACCTGCGCAGGTCGAGTTCGACCGGCTGCGGGAACTGCGACAGGTTGTTGACGCACAGGATCACGTCGACGCTGCCGTCCGCGTTCGTGTGCTCCCGCGAGTACGAGAGTACGGCCGGGTTCGACCCGCCGAGGTCGTTGAAGCTGCCGAGCCCGAACGCCGGGTGGCGCTTCCGGGCCTGGATCATCTGCCGCGTCCACTGCAGAAGAGAGGAACGATCCTCCTGCTGTGCCTCGACGTTGACGGCGAGGTACCCGTAGACGGGGTCCTGCACGAGCGGCAGGTTCAGCCGCCCGGGGTTCGCGCTCGAGAACCCGGCGTTACGGTCGCTCGTCCACTGCATCGGCGTGCGGACGCCGTCACGGTCGCCGAGCCAGATGTTGTCGCCCATGCCGATCTCGTCGCCGTAGTACAGCACGGGCGATCCGGGCAGTGACAGCAGGAGAGCCGTGAACAGCTCGATGCGGTCGATGTCGTTGTCGAGCAGCGGGGCGAGGCGGCGACGGATGCCGATGTTCGCTTTCATCCGCGGGTCCTGCGCGTACTCGTGCCACATGTAGTCGCGGTCTTCGTCGGTGACCATCTCGAGCGTGAGCTCGTCGTGGTTGCGCAGGAAGATGCCCCACTGGCATCCGGCGGGGATGGGCGGCGTCTCGGCGAGGATCTCGCTGATCGGATAGCGGGATTCCCGTCGTACCGCCATGAAGATGCGCGGCATCACCGGAAAGTGGAAGCACATGTGGCATTCGTCCCCGCCGACCTCCGGGTCGCCGAAGTAGTCGACGACGTCGGCGGGCCACTGATTGGCCTCGGCCAGCAGTACGCGGCCCGGGTAGTTGTCGTCGACGAACCGGCGCACGGTCCGCAGGAACTCGTGGGTCTCGGGCAGGTTCTCGCCGTTCGTTCCCTCGCGTTCGAACAGGTACGGCACTGCGTCGAGCCGGAACCCGTCGAGCCCCATGTCGAGCCAGAAGCGCATGGCCTCCAGCATCGCCTCGCCGACGCGCGGGTTGTCGAAATTCAGGTCGGGCTGGTGCGAGAAGAACCGGTGCCAGAAGTACTGCTGCCGCACCGGATCCCACGTCCAGTTGCTCGGCTCGGTGTCGACGAAGATGATCCGCGCGTCGTCGTAGAGCTGATCGGTGTCGCTCCACACGTAGAAGTCGCCGTAGGGCCCCGTCGGGTCGGTGCGGCTCGCCTGGAACCACGGATGCTCGTCGCTCGTGTGGTTCATGACGAAGTCGATGATCACCTTGATGCCGCGCCGGTGCGCCGCGTCGAGGAAGTCCTGGAAGTCCTGGATGGTGCCGAGGCCCGGTTGGATGCCGGTGTAGTCCGACACGTCGTAGCCTCCGTCGCGCAGCGGCGACGGGAAGAACGGGGGCACCCAGAGACAGTCGACGCCGAGCCATTCGAGGTAGTCGAGCTTCCCGATGAGTCCGCGGAAGTCTCCCGTGCCGTCGCCATCGGAGTCATGGAACGAGCGCACCAGCACCTCGTAGAAGACGGCCGTCTTGAACCACTCCGGTGAGGGGCTTCCCGGCGTGTCCGGAAACGGCTCCTGAGTGAGGATCGGGATCGACGCTGTGTACGGGGCCGGCTCGGTGGGGTCGCTCATGCAGTCATCCTTCGCCTCGGATGATCCCAATCTGCTACAGATGCGCGCCCGCCGCACGCCCTTGATCGATATCGGCGGGGGTGTTACGAGTGACGAGGTGCGGTGCTCCTCGACCTCTGCCGATGCTGCGCGGGAGGGACGTGACGGAATCGTTGCCGACCGCACCACGTGCGGACGGCGCGACGGTGCCACGATGAGAGCATGATCGCCCCCGCGCTCCGTGCCCTCTCCGCCCTGGGAATCGTGGTCGTCCTCGGCGTCACCGGCTGCGCCGCGACAGGGTCGGCGGCCGACCCCGCGCCGTCGGGACAGGTGACGTCGTCGACGCCGCCGAGCGCGTCGGCGACACCCTCGCCGACGGCGGCAGCGTGGACGGTCGCGTTCGGGGGACAGTGCGACGCGATGCTCACGCCGTCGCAGCGTGACGCCCGCGTCGGGCCGGGGGCACTCGAGCAGTCGGTGTGGCTTTCGCAGCAGCTGGCCGATGTCGCGGGAGCCGAGACCACCACGGCGCCGCCGGGGCCCGAAGCAACGGCGGGCGGCCTGAGATGCACCTGGTTCGAAAAGACGGACTCGTCGCGGACGGGGCGTGCCTGGACCGTGTTCGCGCTGCCTCGGCAGGTAGCCGCCCCGACCGTGACGGCGGCGCTCGCCGAGCCCGCGTGCGAGTGGAACTACGACACGCGCGTCTGCCGCTGGGGTCGCACGGTCGGGGGACTGTGGGTCATGGTCGCGTCCTCGCCGATGGAGGAGGGTGAGCAGGCTCCCGTCGACGTCATGTCGTCGCTGCTCGACGACGTCGCCGCGAATGCGACGGCCTTTCCGGAGCCGGTTCCCCTCGCGCCGACGGCCCCGCGGTGGAAGATCACGGAATGCACGGCTCTGGGCGCACGGATGGCTCTCGAGCAGGTCATCGGCGAGGGCTACTGGTCGGGGTACTGGGAGGGCTCGCGCCAGCCCGAGGACGACCTCTTCGAGCACGCCGGGGTCCAGCAGTTCTGTCAGTTCGGGCCGGGCGACGACGCCGTCACCGGCGGCACGTACGGGCTGATTTCGGTGACGCTGCAGCCGGGCGGGGCCTGGATGTGGCCGACCGTGTCGGCCGATGCCGGCGATCGGACGCACCTGGACGGCGCGACCGACGCCCGGCTCACCGTGATGACGGGTTCTTCTTTCGTGGGTGACCGGCTGGTCGCGACGGACGGCACGAATCTGATCCGCGTCCGCGTCGGCGGGCGAGAGGCGTCACTCGACGTCGCGGGTCGGGCCCTCGCCGCCCTCGCGCACGGGTGAGGGCCCGCCGCGGCGGCGAGGGCTCGACGCGTCAGACGGACGGGTCCCAGAGGGAGTGGTACGCGTTGATCGCGGGCTGGCCGCCGAGGTGCGCGTACAGCACGGTGGACGAGGCCGGGATGTCGTGGGTGCGCACCAGATCGATGAGCCCGGCGAGCGATTTGCCCTCGTAGACCGGATCGGTGATCATCGCCTCCAGTTGCGCGCCGAGAGCCATCGCATCCATCGTCGAGTCGACGGGGATGCCGTACAGCTCGCCCGCCCAGCCCTCCAGCACCTGGATCTCGTCGTCACGCAGGTCGCGACCGAGCTCGATGAGCTCCGCCGTGTGCCGGGCGATCCGTGCGACCTGGTCGCGGGTCTTCTGCAGCGTCGCGGAGGCGTCGATGCCGATCACCCGACGCCGGATGCCCGTGAGCTCCTCGAGGGCTGCGAACCCGGCGATCATGCCGGCGTGGGTGGATCCCGTCACCGTGCACACGACGATCGTGTCGAAGAAGACGCCGAGCTGCTTCTCCTGGTCGGCGACCTCGAACGCCCAGTTCGCGAAGCCGAGGCCTCCGAGCCGGTGCTCGCTGGCTCCGGCGGGGATCGGATACGGCACGCCGCCGGCGGCCTCGACCTCGGCGAGGGCCTGCTTCCACGAGTCGCGGATGCCGATGTCGAAACCGGCGTCGTCGAGGCGTGAGTCGGCGCCCATCATGCGCGAGAGGAGGATGTTGCCGACCTGGTCGTTCGTGGGATCGTCCCAGGGGACCCACTTCTCCTGGACGAGACGGGCCTTCAGCCCCAGATGGGCGGCGACGGCGGCGACCTGGCGGGTGTGGTTGGACTGGTAGCCGCCGATCGAGACGAGGGTGTCGGCCCCCGAGGCGAGCACGTCGGGCACGATGTACTCGAGCTTGCGCGTCTTGTTGCCCCCGAAGGCCAGGCCGCTCGAGACGTCCTCGCGCTTGGCCCAGACCTGCGCTCCGCCGAGGTGTCGACTGAGCCGTGCCAGGTGATGCACGGGGCTCGGCCCGAACGTGAGCGGGTGGCGGGGGAACTCGTGCAGCTTCATGGTCGGTGCTCCTCGGTCGGTGTGGGGTGGGTGTCGGTCCGCGGCGCGAGCGAGAGGCTCCGCCAGGTCTGTTCGGCGAGGTGGGCGGCGGCCTCGGCGTCGCCGTCCGCGCATGCCGCGATGAGGCGGGCATGGCGTTCGGCGGATTCGGCGCCTTCATGCGAGCCGAAGCGCAGGCGCTCGGCGCGTCGGAGGACGGGTTCGTACTGGGAGAGCACGCCCGCGACGGCCGCGTTGCCGCACGCCGAGACCGCGACCGCGTGGAATCGTGCATCGGCGATGACGGCGGCGTCGAGGTCGCCGCGACGTTGCGCGGCGGTGAAGTCGGCGTTCGCCGCCCGCATCTCGTCGAGGTCTGCCGGCGTCAGCCGCGCGACCGCTTCACGTGCCGCGACGCCGTGCATGGCGGCGACGACGGATTGCGCGTCGAGGATCGCGCGGTCTTCGAGGGGGGCGACGACCGTGGAACGGCCCGGCGTGCTGCGCACGAGGCCCGCACGTGCGAGTTCGAGAAGCGCCTCGCGCACCGGCGTGCGGCTCACGCCGAGGCGCTCGGCCAGATCCCCGTCGCGTAGCTGCTCGCCGGGGGCGAGGGAACCGTCGACGATCGCGTCGCGGAGCCTCGACAGGATGTCGTCGCGCAGGAGTGTGCGAGAAAGGGGAGCGACGGAAAGGGGCACGATATGCAATATATCGCAGATGGGCGCGCCTACCCAGAGCCAGGCGGATCCGTCGTCGGCGGACTCGTCGCGTCGTCACGCGGCCGCGAAGCGGAGCGTGCCGTCGCCGATCGAGGCCGCCACGAGGCGCAGCCGCACCGAGTCGCCCGGCGCGGCGGTGATGCCGGGCACCTTGGCCTCGACGGGCGGAGACAGCAGTTGCACGCGGATGCCGTCGCCGCGCACGGCCAGCACGACCCCCTCGAACACCTCGCCCTCGCGCCCCGAGAGGACGGCGGCTTCGACCCGGTCGAGGGCACCGGCATCCCACCGCGACGTCACCGCCGAGCTGCGTGCCATGAGCGCGGGGAGCTCGGCGAGCGAGGCGCGTGCCCACTCCGGCACCTCGCGATCGTTCGCGAGCGCCTCGCAGACGACGAGCGACCACCGATCGACGAGGCGGCGCAGCGGCGCGGTCGTGTGCGCATACGGCGCGGCGATCGCGGCCTGATCGGTCTGGGCGGGCGGCTCGCCGTCGAAGCTCGCGTAGCCGGCTCCTCGGAAGAGACCGCCGGCGTACTCCCGGACGGCACGGGCGGCGGGGGAGCGGTCGAGCGACTGCAGGTACTCGCCGTACGGCACGTCCGTTCGCCACGGAAGTCCCAATGCGACCGTCTGCGCGCGGAAGCGCGCGATGTCGTCGGGGGCGGCGGGCGGCATCGTGCGGAGGATGCCGATCCGCCCGCGCAGCATGATGTCGGCGGCGGCCATGCCGGTCAGCAGCGACACCTGCGCGTTGGCGTCTTCGAGCGGCACCTCCGCCTCGAGCTCGAGCCGATATCCGTCGCCGTCGACGACGATGCGCGCCTCGGGGATGTTGAGGCTCGCGCCGCCGCGTTCCCGTTCGCGCGCCGCACGCTCGCTGCCGAACCAGACCAGCGAGCGCAGGCTTTCGGGCGCCGTGGCGTCGTCGATCGCGGCCTGGGCCTCGACGTACGACCATTGGCGCACCGAGCGCACGACGGCCCGGGTCAGGGTCGTCTCGACGGGACGGGCACCGTCGTCGAGCACGAATCGCCAGACGTAGGCGCGACGGTCGACGCCGGGCAGGAGCGATGCCGCGTGCTCGCTGATCACCTCGGGGTGAAGGGGGATCCGCCCGTCGGGCGCATAGATCGTCTGGCCCCGCCTGCGCGTCTCGACATCCAGCGCACCGCCCGGCGTGACGAAGGCGGGGACGTCCGCGATCGCGTAGTGCAGGATGCCACCGCTCGCCGTGCGCTCCAGGTGCAGCGCCTGGTCGAGATCCGTCGATCCTTCCGGATCGATCGTCAGGAACGGGATCGACCGGAGGTCGGCGAGGACAGCGGCTGTCGGATCCGTCGGTACGGTGTCGGCGGCCCGCTCGGCTTCGGCGAGGGCCGCGGAGGGGTACGCGGCCGGCAGATCGAGCGAGCGCCGCAGGGCCGCGAGCGAGGCGGCGAGCTCGCCGCGGGTCGTCGTGGACATGATCCGGGCGCGTCGCGTGGTCACGCCGTCAGTGTAGGCGCGCGGCCGTGACCCGACCCTGAGGCGTCGATGCATGCCGGATGCCGGGGTCCCCGCCGATGCGAGGCCCCCGGCATCCGGTGCGATGCGCTCAGCCGAACTGGTTCATCGTGTTGTGCGCGCCGCCGGCCTTCAGGGCCGCGTCGCCGGCGAAGTATTCCTTGTGGTTGTCGCCGATGTCGCTGCCGGCCATGTTCTGGTGCTTGACCGTGGCGATGCCCTCGCGGATCTCGCGACGCTGCACACCGGAGACGTAGGCGAGCATGCCCTCGTCGCCGAAGTAGCCCTTCGCCAGGTCATCGGTCGACAGCGCTGCCGTGTGGTAGGTCGGCAGGGTGATGAGGTGGTGGAAGATGCCCGCGCGCGCCGAGGCATCCTTCTGGAACGAGCGGATCCTCTCGTCGGCGAGGCGTCCGAGCTCGGTGTCGTCGTACTCGGGGCTCATCAACTCGTCGCGCACGTAGGCCGACACGTCGGCGCCCTGCTCCACGAGCGCGTCGTAGACCTGCTGGCGGAAGTTCAGCGTCCAGTTGAACGACGGGCTGTTGTTGTAGACGAGCTTGGCGTCGGGGATCACGGCGCGGATCTCGTCCACCATCCCGGCGATCTGGGCGACGTGCGGCTTCTCCGTCTCGATCCACAGGAGGTCGGCGCCGTGCTGCAGCGCGGTGATGCAGTCCAGCACGCACCGCGCTTCGCCGGTGCCCGCCCGGAAGCGGTACAGGTTGCTGGGCAGGCGCTTCGGCCGCAGGAGCCGGCCGCCCCGCTTGATCACCACGTCGCCGTTGGCGAGGTCGTCTGCGGAGATCTCCTCGACGTCGAGGTAGGAGTTGTACTGATCGCCGAGGTCGCCCGGGCGCTGGGTGACGGCGAGCTTCTGCGTCAGTCCCGCGCCCAGCGAGTCGGTGCGGGCGACGATGATGCCGTTGTCGATCCCGAGCTCGAGGAAGGCGTAGCGGACGGCATTGATCTTCGCGATGAAGTCCTCGTGCGGCACGGTGACCTTGCCGTCCTGATGACCGCACTGCTTCTCGTCCGACACCTGGTTCTCGATCTGGATGGCGCAGGCGCCCGCCTCGATCATCTTCTTGGCCAGCAGGTACGTCGCCTCGGGGTTGCCGAACCCGGCGTCGATGTCGGCGATGATCGGCACGACGTGGGTCTCGAAGGCATCGATCTGCGACTGGATGAACTCGACCGCCGTCTCATCGCCGGCGGCCCGGGCGCGATCGAGCTGCGTGAACAGCAGGTCGAGCTCTCGCGTGTCGGCCTGGCGCAGGAAGGTGTAGAGCTCTTCGATCAGCGCGGGGACGGCTGTCTTCTCGTGCATGGACTGGTCGGGGAGCGGGCCGAACTCGGAGCGGAGGGCGGCGACCATCCACCCGGAGAGGTAGAGGTAGCGCCCCTTCGTCGACTTCAGGTGCTTCTTGATCGAGATGAGCTTCTGCTGCCCGATGAAGCCGTGCCAGACGCCGAGCGACTGCGTGTACGCCGACGAGTCGGCGTCGTACTCCGCCATGTCGCGGCGCATGATGTCGGCGGTGTACTGCGCGATCTCCAGGCCCGTGCGGAAGCGGTTCTGCAGTCGCATCCGCGCGACGTACTCGGGGTCGATGGCGTCCCAGCTGGACCCGTGCTCGTCGGTGAGGGCGCGGGTGGCGCGGAGGGTGTCGTGGTACGCGGTCATGATGGTTCCTTTTCGCTGGTGTTCCCGCCGCCGTGGCGGGGAGCTCGTCGAGGTGGTTCCACTCTCAGCCAAGAAACCCTGCTCTTCGGAAGAAAACCGGTGTGAAGATCGTGCGTTCTTCCGGTTCTGCAAATGAGCGCGCCCGCGCGGGGCGTCCCGCGGCGGGTCCGTAGACTGGGGGATCGTGGTCACCCGTCTCTCCTCCTTCTTCGTCCGCACGCTCCGCGAAGACCCGGCCGGTGCCGAGGTCGCGAGTCACAAGCTGCTGATCCGCGCCGGCTACATCCGGCCGCAGGCGGCCGGCATCTTCGCGTGGCTGCCGCTGGGCCTGCGCGTGAAGGCGCGGATCGAGACGGTCGTGCGTGAGGAGATGGCCGCCGCCGGTGCGCAGGAGGTGCACTTTCCCGCGCTGATGCCCCGCGAGGCCTACGAGGCGACCGGTCGCTGGGAGGAGTACGGCGACCTGCTCTTCCGCCTGAACGACCGCAAGGGGGGCGACTACCTGCTCGCCCCGACGCACGAAGAGGCCTTCACCCTTCTCGTGAAGGACCTGTACTCGTCGTACAAGGACCTGCCGGTCACGCTGTACCAGATCCAGGACAAGTACCGCGACGAGGCGCGCCCCCGCGCGGGCCTCCTGCGCGGCCGTGAGTTCACGATGAAGGACGCCTACTCCTTCGACTACACCGATGCCGGTCTCGACGCCAGCTACCAGGCGCAGCGCGACGCGTACGAGCGCATCTTCCAGCGTCTCGGCCTCGAGTACGCGATCGTGCAGGCGGATGCCGGTGCGATGGGCGGCTCGAAGTCGGAGGAGTTCCTGCACCCCACCCCCGTCGGCGAAGACACCTTCGTCCGCTCCGACGGCGGCTACGCGGCCAACGTCGAGGCCTTCCAGACGATCGCCCCCGCACCGATCCCGTTCGAGGGCCTGCCTACCCCGGTGATCTTCGACTCGCCGAACACGCCGACGATCGACACGCTGGTCGCGCACACGAACGCGGTGCTCGACACGACGGAGCGCGCCTACACCGCCGCCGACACGCTGAAGAACGTGGTGCTCGCCCTCACGCATCTCGACGGCACGCGCGAGCTCGTCGTCGTGGGCATCCCCGGCGACCGCGACGTCGACGACAAGCGCGCCGAGGTCGCGTTCGCGCCGGCCGAGGTCGCACCCGCCACCCCCGAGGACTTCGAGAAGCACCCGCTGCTCGTGAAGGGCTACATCGGCCCGTGGTCGGAAGAGGGCGCGATCCTCGGCGAAGAGTCGGCGACCGGCATCCGCTACCTGCTCGACCCGCGCGTCGTGGAGGGCACCGCCTGGATCACCGGCGCCAACATCGACCAGAAGCACGTGCACTCGCTCGTCGCCGGGCGCGACTTCGACGCCGACGGCTTCGTCGAGATCGCCACCGTACGGGGCGGCGACCCGGCGCCCGACGGCTCGGGCCCCGTGCACCTGGCGCGCGGCATGGAGATCGGCCACGTCTTCCAGCTCGGCCGCAAGTACGCCGAGGCGCTGGGGCTCAAAGTCCTCGATGAGAACGGCAAGCTCGTCACGGTCACGATGGGCTCCTACGGCATCGGTGTCACGCGCATCCTCGCGATCATCGCCGAGCTCAACAACGACGAGAAGGGCCTCATCTGGCCCGAGTCGGTCGCGCCCTTCGACGTGCAGGTCGTGGCCACCGGTCGCGACGAGGCGGCGTTCGCGCTCGCCGCGGACGTCTCGGCGCAGCTGGATGCCTCGGGTCTCGACGTGCTCTACGACGACCGTCCCAAGGTGTCGCCCGGCGTGAAGTTCGGCGACGCCGAGCTGATCGGCGTGCCGTGGATCGTCATCGTCGGGCGCGGCGCGGCCGACGGCGAGGTCGAGCTCTGGGAGCGTCGGACGGGGGAGCGGACGACGCTCTCCGCGGGCGACGCCGTCGCTCGGCTCGCGCGGCGCTGACCGCGACGCCCACACGCATCGCCGACGGGAATCGCCGGTGCGCGGCCGCTCGGCCGCGCCGCTACGATGATCCCGAACCGGCTTCGTCTCGCGGTTCGCGCCCCCCGCCGCCCCGAGATACGAGGCCGAGATGACCCTGCGTTCCCCCCAGACCCGCTCCGTCACGCGCAGGTTCGTCACGCGCGTCGGCCTCGTCCTCGCGCTCACCCTCGCGCTGTGCGCCCCGACTGCCGTGCAGGCCGCCCCCACCGGGTGGCTGCACACGGACGGCGGCCGGATCGTGGCATCCGACGGCACCACGTTCACCGTCAAGGCGGCGAACTGGTTCGGACTGGAGACCCCCAACTGCGCCCCGCACGGGCTCTGGTCGATCACGCTCGACGAGGGGCTCGCGCAGATCGCGGCGATGGGCTTCAACACGGTGCGTCTGCCGTTCTCGACGCAGTGCCTCGCGGGCACCTCGACGTCGTCGATCGACGCGTGGCGCAACCCCGGCCTGGTCTCGCAGACTCCGCAGCAGCTCATGGACACCGTCGTCGCCCGGGCGGCGGCACACGGGCTGCGCGTGATCCTCGACCGGCATCGGATCGACTCCTCCGGGCAGTCGGAGCTGTGGTACACCTCGACCTACGGCGAGCAGCGGTGGATCGACGACTGGACCGCGCTCGCGAAGCGCTATCGCGATGACCCCACCGTCATCGGCGTCGATCTGCACAACGAGCCGCACGGTCCGGCGTGCTGGGGCTGCGGCGACCCGGCGCGCGACTGGCGTGCCGCGGCGACCCGCGCGGGCAACGCGGTGCTCGCCGTCAACCCGCACCTGCTGATCGTCGTCGAGGGTGTCGAGCGCCAGGGCGACGGCAGCACGACATGGTGGGGCGGGGGGCTGAAGGATGCCCGTACCGCCCCTGTCGATCTCGCCGTTCCCCATCAGCTCGTCTACTCGCCGCACGACTACCCGGCGTCCGTGTACGGGCAGTCGTGGTTCTCGGCGCCGAACTATCCGAACAACCTCGCCGCGGTGTGGGACGCCAACTGGGGGTATCTCGCCAAGAACGGCATCGCACCCGTCTTCGTCGGCGAGTTCGGAACGAAGCTCGAGACCTCGAGCGACGCGCAGTGGCTGCAGGCGATGGTGTCGTACCTGTCGACGACCGGCATGAGCTACGGCTACTGGTCGTTCAACCCGAACAGCGGCGACACCGGTGGCCTCGTGAAGGACGACTGGAAGACGCCGCAGACCGCCAAACTGACCGCGCTCGCACCGCTCCTGGGTGCCGGAGCCGTGACCCCGACGCCGAAGCCGACCGCGACCCCCACCACGACGCCGAAGCCGACGGCATCGCCGACTCCGAAGCCGACCGCGTCGCCGACTGCCACGCCGACTCCGAAGCCGACCGCCACCCCCACCCCGACCCCGACGCCGACCCCCGGTCCCGTCACCGGCGGATCGGTCACGGCGACGTGGAACCTGCAGAGTGCATGGCAGGACGGGTACGTCGCGGACTTCGTCGTCACGGCGTCTCGGGCCGTATCGGGGTGGACCGTGTCGTGGCCGTCTCCGGCAGCGCGGCGGATCGTGAACTCCTGGGGTATGTCGTGCGACATCGCCTCGGGCACGATCACGTGCACCGGCAGGGACTGGGCGGGCCCGCTCTCGGTGGGTCAGACGGTCCGCGTGGGGCTGCAGGTGGACGCATCCGCTGCGCCGTCGAGCCCGACTCTCACCGTCGCGGCGCGCTGAGTCCGCGTTCCGGCGTTCGTTCGGGGCGCGGGCATCGCCGGAGTCGTTCGCCGATCGTTCACCGGAACGTGGGTCCGAGTGACAGGCTGGGTGCATGGCATCCGGGCCCACTGTTTCCTCCGACGCGACCGCCGACATCCGCCGCCTGATCGCCGATGCGGGCATCACGCAGGACGCCGACCTGATCGCCCGCATCCTCGCGACCGGTGTCGGCCTCGGTCTCGACGACAGCGACCGTCTCGACCTGAAGATCACCTCGGCCGCGCTCACCGAGATGCGTGCCGCCTTCGCGCTGTTCGCCCCGTATCGAGGCATGCCCAAGGTGACGGTCTTCGGCTCGGCGCGCACCGCGCCCGAGTCCGAGCTGTACCGACTCACGGTGGAGCTCACGTCGGCCCTCGCGGGGCACGGGTGGATGACGGTCACGGGAGCGGGCCCTGGGATCATGCAGGCCGCCGCGGAAGGCGCCGGCCCCGAGCACTCACTCGGGGTCTCGATCCGCTTGCCGTTCGAAGAGAAGCCCAACGCCGTCATCGCCTCGCACGCGCGGAACGTCGTCATGAAGTACTTCTTCACCCGCAAGCTGATGCTGGTCAAGGAATCGAGCGGCTTCGTGTGCATGCCGGGTGGATTCGGGACGCTCGATGAGATGTTCGAGCTGCTCACCCTGCAGCAGACCGGCAAGGCCGCCCCCACCCCCATCGTGCTGCTCGATCGCCCCGGCGGCGGATTCTGGGACGGCCTGCGCCGCTTCGCCGACGAACAGCTGATCCCCGAGGGGGTCATCTCGCCGGACGATCTGGCACGAGTGCTGATCACCGATTCGGTGGATGCCGCGGTGGCGGAGATCACCGGGTTCTATCGCAACTTCGTCTCGCTGCGGTGGGTACGTCAGCGCCTCGTGCTGCGTCTGCGCGCCGAGCCGACCGACGCCGAGGTCGCGGATCTGAACGCACGGTTCGGATCGTGGCTGACCGCCGGCGACATCCAGCGCCGAGGGCCGCTCAAGGCCGAGATCGAGGACGGTGACACCGTGGAGGCGCCCCGCCTCGTGATGCGGTACGACTCCCACCGGGTCGGCGACCTGTTCCAGCTGATCGGCGCCGTCAACTCGCTGCCGAGTGCGCCGGCGGTCGGGCGGCCCGCATAGCCCCGGTGCCGCTCAGTCGGCGATGCGCCCGTGATGCATGATGTCGTCGTCGGGGGTGTCCTTCGTGACGAGGGAGCGCAGCATTCCGGCGGCCATCGCGATCTTGCCCTTCGCGGGCTCCCAGAATTCCGTCACGACCGGCGTCACCTTCAGAAGCGCGATGCCCGGGGTGTCGAGGCCCTCCTCGAACCAGATGTCGAGGGAGGGGGAGTAGAGCTCCTCCATCTTCGCGCGGTCGTGGACGATGCCGGCGCGTCCGGCCACCGAGACGTAGCGCATGCCCTTCGCATCGCAGTACGACAGGCCCACCTCGTGGTGCGCCCGCGCCTCGTCGACCTTGTCGGTGTCTTCCGAGGTGAAGAACCAGATGTCTCCGTTGTCGTCCATCTGCCGGGTCGACATCGGGCGCGACACGAGGTTCCCGTCCTCGTCGACGGTCGTGAGCATCGTGAAGTCGATGTTCTCGACGAGCTCTTTCACGCGGGCACGGGCGTCGGTTCCACTGATCTCTGTCATGCCCCCGAGGATGCGCGTTCCGCCGCGTCTCGAACAGGGGCTTGACAGGCCCATCGGAGCGGTCGGCTGCGGTCCGGACGGCGTGGCATCTGCGACGCTCAGGGCGTCGGATCGGCCCCGGCCGAGATCCACGCAGGCCCGAGCGGCACGACGCGGCGGCCCATCGTGCGCAGGTAGAACTTCTCGATCAGCAGATAGGTCGCCAGAGCCGAGGCCGCGAGCAGGAACCACACCCCGACCGTGCCGAGCGGATCCGACTCCGAGATCGTGCCGAAGCCCTCGAGGGCGAGGCCGACGCTGACGCAGATGAGCGTGAGCGGGAGGACCGTGTTGTGCATGGCTCCGGCGAAGACGAACCCGAACGCGATGATCGCGAACATGACCGAGAACAGCGGCCGGACGGGCCCGCTCACCTCGAAGAAGCCCAGTTCGCCGCCGAGAAGGAAGCCGGGCATGCAGATCCAGTACCAACCGAAGGCGTTGTAGACGATGAAGTGGAAATCGTCACCCGCGAAGTAGGACAGCATTCCCGCCGTCACCTGCACGATGCCGCCGAAGACCGCGCCGACCCAGAAGACGGCGCTCTCGCTCTGCACGCCCAGGTGTGCCAGCTGCGCCGTCAACGTGGCGATGACGAAGCCCAGAAGCCCGATGAGACCGGGATCGGCCGTGGTGCGCGCGGATCGACGGTCGCTGCTCATGCGCCCACCCTAGCGACGGGGTGCCGCAGATCCGAGAGGGGATGCACCGACCGGACCCCGCCGATCCGGTAAAGTCGTGAGGATGGAGCGGGGGCGATCCCGTACCGAGAGCTGAATAGGGAGGAACCCCGTGGACATCGATCTGGGACTGCTGAGGACCGTCGAGCGCGAGAAGGAGATCCCCTTCGACGAACTCGTGCGCATCATCGAGCAGGCCATCCTCACCGCCTACGCCAAGCACACGTCGCCGGATGGCGAACTCCCCGAGGGAGCGCGCGCGGTCCTCGACCGCAAGACCGGTCACGTCGCCGTCTTCATCCCGCTCCGAGACGAGGACGGCCTCGTCGTGGGCGAGGAGGAGTCGACGCCCGAGGACTTCGGCCGCATCGCGGCCTTCGCCGCCAAGCAGGTCATCAGCCAGCGACTGCGCGACATCGCCGACGACGCCATCCTCGGCGAGTTCCGCGGCAAGGAGGGCGACATCGTCGCCGGAGTGATCCAGCAGGGTCCGAACCCGCGGATGGTGCACGTGGACCTCGGCACCGTCGAGGCGATCCTTCCTCCCGAGGAGCAGGTCGCGGGGGAGGAGTACCCGCACGGCGCACGTCTGCGCGTGTACGTGACGTCGGTGTCGAAGGGCCTCAAGGGCCCCCAGATCACCGTGTCGCGGACGCACCCGGGCCTCGTCCGCAAGCTCTTCGCCCTCGA
Organism: Microbacterium dextranolyticum; assembly: GCF_016907295.1. NCBI lineage: Bacteria > Bacillati > Actinomycetota > Actinomycetes > Micrococcales > Microbacteriaceae > Microbacterium > Microbacterium dextranolyticum. Next base: position 2,246,047 of record NZ_JAFBBR010000001.1, on the reverse strand, counting down.
GGTCCCCGAGATCGCGTCGGGTCTCGTGGAGATCACCTCTCTCGCGCGCGAAGCCGGTCATCGCACCAAGATCGCCGTCACCGCGACCGATCCCGCGATCAACGCGAAGGGCGCCTGCATCGGCGAGCTCGGCCGCCGCGTCCGCGCGGTCACCGAGGAACTCGGCGGCGAGAAGATCGACATCGTCGACTACGACCCCGAGCTGGCCAAGTTCGTCGCCAATGCGCTCTCCCCGGCGAAGGTGACCTCGAGCTTCGTGCTGGATGCGAACACCAAGGCCGTGCGCGCGCTCGTCCCGGACTACCAGCTGTCGCTCGCGATCGGCAAGGAAGGGCAGAACGCTCGTCTGGCGGCCAAGCTCACGGGCGCGAAGATCGACATCCAGCCCGACTCGATTCTCGAGGACGCCTGACGGGGGTAGGATGGAACCCGTTCGAACGTGCGTGGGATGCCGCGCGCGTGCCCCCCGGTCCGCCCTCCTGCGAGTGGTGGAGCGAGACGGAGTCCTCGTCGCGGACGAGGAAGCCGCCCTCCCGGGGCGGGGCGCGTGGGTGCATGACACGCACGCGTGTGTGGATACCGCCATCCGGCGCCGCGCCTTCGGACGCGCACTGCGAGTGTCCGGGCAACTGGACACGCAGACCTTTCAAGAAACCCACCAGCGAAAAGGCTGAACGGCTATGGACACGAAGTGAACGGCTCGAAATGAGACCCGTCCGCAAGTAGAGGTCTGCCCTGTCCGGGTAGACCTCAGACAGGAGAATTGTGGCAAACCCACGCGTGCACGAGATCGCTTCCGAGATCGGCGTCGACTCTAAAGTCGCCCTCGCGAAGCTGAAGGAACTCGGCGAATACGTCAAGAGTCCCTCATCGACCATTGCGCCCCCCGTGGCGCGAAAGCTCCGTGCGGCCCTCCAGGCCGACGGGGCGGCGGCATCGTCCGCCCCCGCGACATCCGCGAGCCCCGCGGCCGCCGCCAAGCCGGCGCCGTCCGCACGCCCGACCAGCGGCGCGCGCCCGGGCCCGGCCAAGCCGTCGGCCCCCGCGCCCGCCCCGTCCGCGTCGGCCACGCCGGCGGTCAAGCCCGGTCCGGCGAAGCCGGCGGCCACCCCCGCGGCGTCCGCGGCCCCGTCGGCGCCCGCGTCGAACGCTCCGGCGACCGGCGCCGCCGCTGCGGCTCCGTCCGCCGCGGCTCCCGCTGCTCCGGCCCCAGGGGCCCCGACGCCGGGCGCTCCGCGCCCGGGCGGCACGCCTCGCCCCGGGAACAACCCGTTCTCGTCGGCGCAGGGCATGGGCCAGCGTCCCGCCGGCCCTCGTCCCGGGAACAACCCGTTCGCGTCGGCGCAGGGCATGGGCCAGCGTCCCAACCCCGGCAACATCCCGCGTCCGCAGGCGCCCCGTCCCGGCGCGCCCCGTCCCGGTGCCCCGCGCCCGGGTGGCGCGGGTCGTCCCGGCGGCGGCGGTCGTCCCGGCGCTCCGTTCCAGCAGCGTCCCGGTGGTCCCGGCCGTCCCGGCGGTGCGGGCGGCTTCCAGCGTCCCGGCGCGCCCGGCGGCGCCCCCGGCGGCTTCGCCGGTCGTCCCGGTGGCGGCGGTGGTCGCGGACGCGGCCCCGGCGGCGGCACGGCCGGTGCGTTCGGCAAGGGCGGCGGCAAGAGCAAGCAGCGCAAGTCGCGTCGGGCGAAGCGGCAAGAATTCGAGATGCGGGATGCCCCGGTCGTCGGCGGCGTCAACGTCCAGAAGGGCAACGGCGAGATCATCCGCCTGCGTCGCGGCGCATCCATCGCGGACTTCGCCGACAAGCTCGAGGCGATCCGCGGCTACACCGTGCAGCCCGGCACGCTCGTGACGATCCTCTTCAACCTCGGCGAGATGGCGACAGCCACCGAATCGCTCGACGAGGCGACCTTCGAGGTCCTGGGTGCCGAGCTCGGCTACAAGATCCAGATGGTCTCTCCCGAAGACGAGGACAAGGAGCTGCTCGAAGGCTTCGGTCTCGACCTCGAGGCCGAGCTCGAAGCCGAGAGCGAGGACGATCTTGAGATCCGTCCGCCCGTCGTCACCGTCATGGGCCACGTCGACCACGGTAAGACGCGACTGCTCGACGCCATCCGCCAGACGAACGTCGTCGCGGGCGAGGCCGGCGGCATCACGCAGCACATCGGTGCCTACCAGGTGTGGACCGAGCACGACGGCAACGAGCGTGCCATCACCTTCATCGACACCCCGGGTCACGAGGCGTTCACCGCCATGCGTGCCCGTGGCGCGCAGGTCACCGATATCGCGATCCTCGTGGTCGCGGCGGACGACGGCATCATGCCGCAGACGGTCGAGGCCCTCAATCACGCCCAGGCGGCGAACGTGCCGATCGTGGTCGCGGTGAACAAGGTCGACAAGCCCGACGCGAACCCGGCGAAGGTGCGCCAGCAGCTCACCGAGTACGGCCTCGTCGCCGAGGAGTACGGCGGGGACGTCATGTTCGTCGACGTGTCCGCGCGTCAGAACATCGGCATCCAGGACCTGCTCGACGCCGTGCTCCTCACGGCGGACGCGGGACTCGACCTCACGGCGAACCCGAACAAGGCGGCACGCGGTGTCGCGATCGAAGCGAAGCTCGACAAGGGCCGCGGTTCGGTGGCCACGGTGCTCATCCAGTCGGGAACGCTCCGCGTCGGCGACGCGATCGTCGCGGGAACGGCTTACGGCCGCGTCCGCGCCATGATCGACGAGAACGGCGACGCGGTCGACGAGGCGTACCCCTCGCGTCCGGTGCAGGTGCAGGGTCTGAACTCGGTGCCCCGCGCCGGCGACACGTTCATCGTCACCGACGAAGACCGCATGGCGCGCCAGATCGCCGAGAAGCGCGAGGCCGCCGAGCGCAACGCCCAGCTGGCCAAGGCCCGCAAGCGCATCTCGCTCGAGGACTTCACCCGCGCTCTCGAAGAGGGCAAGGTCGAGTCGCTCAACCTCATCATCAAGGGTGACGTCTCCGGTGCCGTCGAGGCGCTCGAGGAATCGCTGCTCAAGATCGAGGTCGACGATTCGGTGCAGCTGCGCATCATCCACCGCGGTGTCGGTGCGATCACCGAGTCCGACATCAACCTGGCCACGATCGACAACGCGATCGTGATCGGCTTCAACGTCCGTCCCGACACGAAGGCGCGCGAGCGCGCCGCCCGCGAGGGTGTGGACGTCCGGTTCTACTCGGTCATCTACAACGCGATCGACGACGTCGAGCAGTCGCTCAAGGGCCTGCTCAAGCCGGAGTACGAAGAGGTCCAGTCGGGTGTCGCCGAAATCCGCGAGGTGTTCCGCTCCTCGAAGTTCGGCAACATCGCCGGTGTCATCGTGCGGTCGGGAACGATCACGCGCAACGCCAAGGCACGCGTCATCCGCGACGGTGTCGTCCTCGCCGACGGCCTGCAGATCGAGTCGCTGCGCCGCTTCAAGGACGACGTCACCGAGGTGCGCACCGACTTCGAAGCCGGTATCGGCCTCGGCAAGTACAACGACATCCAGATCGGCGACGAGATCGAGACGACCGAGATGGTGGAGAAGCCGCGCGGCTGATCCCCTGGTGTTGCGGCTCCGGCTGCGCCGGTCGCGCCGCGGAGGCAAGAATGGGGCCCCTTCCCCAATTGCCTCCGCGGCGCGACCGGCTCCGCCGCTCTCGGCCCACGAACCACCCGCTCGAATGAAGTGAGGGAAAGAGAAGATGTCGAACGAACGGCAGGCACGGTTGGCGGATCGCATCCGCGTGCTCATCGCGGAGCGTCTCGAGAAGGGGCTGCGCGACCCGCGGCTCGGATTCGTCACGATCACGGACGTCCGTGTGACGGGCGACCTGCAGCACGCGTCGGTGTTCTACACGGTCTACGGGGACGACACGGCGCGTGAGGACTCCGCAGCCGCGCTGAAGGCGGCTACCGGGATGCTCCGCAGCGAGGTCGGTAAGCAGCTCGGCATCCGGCTCACGCCGTCACTCGAGTTCATTCCCGACGCGCTGCCCGACAGTGCCGGGCACATCGCCGATCTCCTGCGCGAGGCGCAGGAGCGGGATGCCGCCGTCGCCGGGCTTGCCGCCGGTGCGGCGTTCGCGGGCGACGCCGATCCCTACGTCAAGCCGCGCGACGAGTCCGCGGACGACTGACGTCAGCCGCGGAGCGAACGCGCCCAGGCGCGGGCGCGCTCGAGCTCTCCCTCTCGGAGGGGACCGGTCTTGCCGCCGACGAGGAACGCGGTCACGGCTTCGGTGGGCACACCGCGGCGGCTCAGCAGCCGCTTCGCGGCCTTCGCCGCCGATCCCGACAGCGGGCTCGTGTGCGTCGTGAACAGGGCCACCCTCGGGGCAGGTCCGACGGCGACGGTGGTCAGCCACTCCGCCAGGCCGCCGACACCCTCCGCGCCTCCGTCCTCGTGCGCGCTCGCGCGCGAGGCGGCGGTGGAGAGGGTGAGGCCGTGCGTGGGGCCGCCAGCCACCAGCAGATCGATCTCTTCGGGCAGCAGATCCGGAGCGGACGCCACGGGCACGGCCTCCGTGTCGAGTTCGTCGGCGATGGCCGTAGCGATGCGTCGTCCGTTGCCGAAGTGCGATTCGTAGACGACGAGTGCGCTCATGGGCGGCACGGTACGCCTCGCCGTGACAGGCCGCGGGGCTACGAGCCGGAAGAACCCATCGCGCAGACGGCTCAGCGCGGCAGGTGCAGCAGCCCGTCGGATGCCTCGATCAGTCCATCGGCGATGAGCGAATCGATCGCGCGATCGCGTTGACGAGGATCGGGCCAGTCCGGGATCGCGGTCATCGCCGCCACAGGTTCCGGCGCGGCATCCCGCAGCACCTTCATCACCGCACCGCGGGCCTGACGATCGCTGCCCTCGTAGCGGGCCTGACGCCGTCGCGTGTCGCCGGTGTCGGGGTATCCGGCCGCGCGCCATGCGCAGCGATCCGCGATCGGGCAGGACTCGCAGCGCGGGGCGCGCGCTGTGCAGACGAGGGCCCCGAGCTCCATCGCGGCCGCGTTCACGACGGCCGCATCGTCGTCGCCGTCGGGCAGGAGAGTCGACATGGCGACGAGATCCCGGGGGCTCGGCGGATTCGGCTGCGCGCATCCGCCGACGGCGCGGGCGATGACACGGCGCGTGTTCGTGTCGACGACGGGATGCCGGTCACCGTAGGCGAACACCGCCACCGCCCGCGCGGTGTAGTCGCCGATGCCGGTCAGCGCGAGAAGCGCGTCGACGTCGCGGGGCACGACGCCGCCGTGGCGCTCGGCGATCTCGACCGCCGCGCGGTGCAGCCAGAGCGCGCGGCGCGGGTACCCGAGGTTCGCCCACTGGCGCACCGCTTCCGCCGGAGGCTCGGTCGCCAGCGCCGCGGGCGTCGGCCACCGGGTCAGCCATTCCTCCAAGCGGGGGACCACGCGGGTCACCGGAGTCTGCTGCAGCATGAACTCGCTCACCAGCACGCCCCACGCCCCGAAGTCCGGTGCGCGCCACGGCAGGTCGCGGGCGTTGTGCCGGAACCACGCGATCAGCGGAGTCGCGAGGTCGGGCATCCGCACAGCCTACGTCCTTCCCCCGCCACCGTAGGCTGGGGCGGTGACTCACTCCGCGCCTGTGTCGGTGCCCCCGCCCCAGGGCATCCTGCTCGTCGACAAGCCCGGCGGCCTCACCAGCCACGACATCGTCGCTCGTGTCCGCCGCGCCCTCCAGACCCGCAAGGTGGGGCATGCCGGAACGCTCGACCCCTTGGCGACGGGGCTGCTGGTCATCGGTGTCGGCCCCGCGACGCGTCTGCTGACCTACATCGTGGGACTCGACAAGACCTACGAGGCGACGATCAGGCTCGGCGTATCGACTGATTCGGATGACTCCGACGGCGCGGAGACCGCACGAGCGGATGCCGACGCCGTGGCGGCGGTGACCGACGCGCGGATCGCGGCGGGCATCGCGGCGCTGACCGGAGAGCTCTCGCAGGTGCCGAGCACCGTGTCGGCGATCAAGGTCGGCGGCCGCCGCGCGTACGATCTGGCCCGCGCGGGCGAGCAGGTGGAGCTGAAGCCGCGCGCCGTGACGGTGAGCCGTTTCGACGTGCGCGCCACACGGCGGGACGGCGGCGTCGTCGACCTCGATGTCGTCGTGGACTGCTCGAGCGGGACGTACATCCGTGCCCTCGCCCGCGACCTCGGCGCAGATCTGGGCGTCGGCGGCCACCTGACCGCGCTGCGCCGCACCCGCATCGGCCCTTTCTCCGTGTCGGATGCGGTCGTCGAGGTCACCGCCGACACGGCGCTTCTCGGCTCTGCCGACGTCGCCGCGTCGGTGCTGGGCGCTCTCGCCGTCACCGCCGACGAAGCCCGCGACCTGCGGCACGGCAAGCGCCTCGTCGGTGCGGCCACCCGGCTCGAGGGGATGCCGACGCCCACACCGGCCGCCGTCGACCCCGCGGGGCGGCTCGTCGGCATCGTCGAGCGGCGCGGTGCCGACGTGAAGAGCACCATGAACATGGCCGAGGACGCGTCGTGATCCTGTGGTTCACGCTCGTCCAGGTCGCCGTCGCCGTGATCGCCGGCCTCGTGGCCCTCGGCGCCGGGCTCGCGGGCCGTCGCCCGGGTGATGTCACGGTGGGCGGGATGGCGCTCATCACGCTTCTACTCGTCGTGCAGGTCGTCGTCGCGGTCGTCGCGCCGTTGACCGGAAACCCGGCCCTGGGCAGTCTCATCGAGTTCTGGGTGTATCTGGTCTCGGCCGTCCTGATCCCGCCGCTGGCGGTGCTCTGGGCGCTGGTCGAGCGCAGCCGCTGGAGCACCGTCATCATGGGTGTCGCCGCGCTGGCTGTGGCCGTCATGGTGTGGCGGATGAACGTCATCTGGACGACCCCTCCGCTGTGATCGGCACGATCCTCGCCGCGGCCGACCGGGGCCGGGCCGAGGTGCGTGCCGCCGCCTATCATGGACAGGTCATGTCTTCGATCGTCGATCCCGCGCCCACCCGGATGACCGGTGTCGGCCGCGTCCTGGTCGTCGTCTACGCGATCATGGCGCTCGCGGCGACGGGAAGGTCCGCCGTGCAGATCCTCGAGGACTACGGCAACGCCCCGCTCGCGTACACGCTGTCGGCCGTCGCCGCCGTCGTGTACGTGCTGGCGACCGTCGCGCTCGTCAAGTCCGACTCGCCGGCGTGGTACGTCGTCGCGTGGATCGCGATCGCGTTCGAGCTGGTCGGCGTGCTCGTCGTGGGTGCGCTGAGTCTCACGCACCCGGAGCTCTTCCTGCACGACGCGACGGTGTGGTCCGGATTCGGGTTCGGGTACTTCTGGGTGCCGCTGGTGCTGCCGTTCGTGGGGCTGTGGTGGCTGCGATCGGCCGGCCGCTCCACGGAGCGAGTATCGGATGCGGCGACGGCAGGAAGGTCGAGCTGGTGATCGTCTTCCGCTCTCCGGCCGAGGTGCCGCACGGCTTCGGGCCGAGCGTCGTCGCGATCGGCAAGTTCGACGGGGTGCACTCGGGGCACCGCGCCGTCATCGACCGGGCGCGCGTTGCGGCGGCCGAGGCCGGCGCGCGGGTCGTGGCGGTCACGTTCGACCGCAATCCGTTGAGCGTTCTGCGCCCGGACCTGTGTCCGGAACCGCTATCCGGCGTGGATCAGAAGCTCGACCTGCTTGCCGTGGCGGGGGTCGATGCCGCCCTCGTGCTGCATTTCGACGAGAGCCTCGCCGACCTCGAGCCGCGCGCCTTCGTCGAACACGTGCTCGTCGATGCCCTCGGCGTCGTCATGGTGCTCGTCGGCGACGACTTCCGTTTCGGACGCGGGGGAGCGGGGGATCCGGCGGCGCTGACCGCATTGGGTGCCGAGTACGGCTTCGACGTCGATGTCGTCGGTGACGTGCAGGGCGGCGGGCGGCGCGTGTCATCCAGCTGGGTGCGCGATCTGCTGGCGGCCGGCGACGTCGAAGACGCCGCGCGGCTGCTGGGGCGGCCGCACGCCGTGCAAGGGGAGGTCGTGCACGGCCTCAAGCGTGGCCGCGAGCTCGGTTTCCCCACCGCGAACCTGTCGCCGGATGCCGAAGGGTTCATCCCCGCGGACGGCGTCTACGCCGGGTGGTTGGTCGATCTCGGGCCTCTGACGGCGACGGCGCCGATGCCTCCCGACGCGGCGATCGCCGTCACGCGCTACCCGGCCGCCATCTCGGTCGGCACCAACCCGACGTTCGATGACGTCCACGCCCGACAGGTCGAGGCGTACGTGCTGGACGAGACGCACCTCGACCTCTACGGTCACCGGGTCCAGGTGCAGTTCACCCACCGCATCCGCGGGATGGTCGCCTTCGAGGGGATCGAGCGCCTCATCGCGCAGATGACGGACGACGTCGACCGGGTCCGACAGGCTCTGCGGGCCTGAGTCGTCGTCAGTACGAGGTCGCGTCGACCTCTCCGCTGGCCTCGCCACCGGCATCCACGCGCCGCGCCTCGCTCAGGATCACGGCGCTCCCGCTCGTGCCGAGCCGCGTTGCTCCGGCGGCGAGCATCGCCAGCGCGTCGGCGTAGCTGCGCACGCCGCCCGAGGCCTTCACCTGCACGTCCGGCCCGACGCTCGCGCGCATGAGCTCGACGTGGGCTACCGTGGCGCCGCCGCCGGCGAAGCCCGTCGACGTCTTCACGAAGTCCGCACCGCCCTGCTCGCTCAGCCGGCTGCCGCGGGCGATCTGCTTGTCGTCGAGGAGCGAGGTCTCGAGGATCACCTTGACGATGTGTCCGGATGCCGCCTCGACCACGGCGGCGATGTCGGCGAGGACAGCGTCGTCGAAGCCCGAGCGCAGCGCGCCGATGTTGATCACCATGTCGACCTCGTCCGCGCCGTCGGCGAGGGACTGTGTCACCTCGGCCACCTTCGCGGCCGTCGACGTGGTGCCGTGCGGGAACCCGATCACCGTGCACACGGCCACGCCGGTGCCGGCGAGACGCTCTGCGGCGTAGGCGACATCGCTCGGGCGCACGCACGCGCTGTGCACCCGCCAGGCGGTGACGACGTCGAGCTCCGCGTCCACGTCGGCGCGCGCCAGTTGCGGCTTGAGGATGGCGTGGTCGATGGTCGCGGCGAGGTCTCGCTCGGTGAGGCGTGTCATGGCTCCAGGGTACGCTGGGGGAATACCCCAGGGGGGTATCATGTTCGGAGGGAGTGAGCCGCCGCGCACGCGACGGCCGCCTGAGGAGGTACCGATGTCCGAGCACACGTCCACCCGCCGGCGCCCCGCGCCGGTCGCCTCTGCGGAGAGTGCGCGATGACGGTCGACGAACGGCGTGCCGAGGCAGTTCTCGACATCGACGGCATGACCTGCGCGAGCTGTGTCGCGCGCGTCGAGAAGCGGCTCACCCGGCTCGACGGCGTGCAGGCGAGCGTGAACCTGGCGACCGAATCCGCACGCGTCGACTATCCCGCAGAGCTCGACCCGTCTGCCCTCGTCGCGGCCGTGCGCGAAGCCGGATACGAGGCGTCCCTCCGTCGCGGAGGGACGCCGTCTGCCCCCGACACCGCACACGGGCGTCACGACGGTGCGCACGGCGACGATCACGCCTCGAGCCATGTGCACGACGTCGAGGACCATGCCGGAGCCACGACCCTGCGCACCCGGCTCCTGGTGAGCGTTGTGCTCGCGGTGCCCGTCGTCGTGCTCGGGATGGTGCCGGCGTGGCAGTTCCCCGGATGGCAATGGGTCTCGTTCGTCCTCGCGACTCCCGTGGTGCTCTGGGGCGGATGGCCGTTCCACCGTGCGACGTTCGCGAACGCGCGGCACGGGGCGATGACGATGGACACCCTCATCACCCTCGGGACGGGCGCCGCCTATCTGTGGAGCGTGTGGGCGCTCGTGTTCGGCACCGCCGGGCGCATCGGCATGACGCACGACACGGGGCTGTTCGGCCCGGTGCACGACCCCTCCACGCTCGTCTACTTCGAAGTCGCCGCCGCGGTCACGGTGTTCCTCCTGCTCGGGCGCTTCGTCGAGCAGCGTTCCAAGCGCACGGCGGGGGCGGCGCTGCGCTCGCTGATGGAACTGGCGGCGAAGGACGTCGAACTCGAGGACGGCTCCCGACTCCCCGTCGAGCGTCTGCGCGTCGGCGATCGCTTCGTCGTACGCCCGGGCGAGAAGGTCGCCACCGACGGGCGCGTCCTCTCCGGTCACGCCTCGCTCGACGAGAGCATGATCACCGGCGAGTCGGCGCCCGTTGAGGCATCCGAGGGAAGCGCCGTCACAGGAGGAACGCTCGCCGCCGACGGCCGCCTCGTCGTCGTCGCGACCTCGATCGGAGACGACACCCGACTCGCGCACCTTGCCCGACTCGTCGAGGACGCCCAGGCAGGCAAGAGCCGCGTGCAGCGCCTCGCCGACCGGATCTCGGGGGTCTTCGTGCCCGTCGTCATCGCCCTGTCGCTGCTCACGCTGGCCGTGTGGATCATCGCGGGTGGATTCAGCGGAGAAAGCGTCGCGGCGGGCTTCACCGCCGCCGTCGCCGTCCTGATCATCGCCTGCCCGTGCGCGCTCGGACTCGCGACGCCCATCGCGATCCTCGTGGGAACAGGACGTGGAGCGCAGTTAGGTGTGCTCATCACCGGCCCCGAGGCACTCGAATCCGCCGAGCGCATCGACACCATCGTCCTCGACAAGACGGGCACGCTGACGGCGGGCGAGATGTCGGTCGCATCCGTCACCTCCTTCGACGGCGCCGACGACGCGCAGATCGCGCGCCTCGTCGGATCGCTCGAGCAGGCATCGGAGCATCCGATCGCCCGTGCCGTGGCCGCGCTGACCACCGATCATGCGCCGGCGGAGGGGTTCGCGGGGCTCGCCGGTCGCGGCGTCACGGGGGTCGTGGACGGGCGTGATGTGTTCGCCGGGCGGCCCGCTTTCGCCGCGGAGATCGCAGCAGGGCTTCCGGATGCCGTCCGCGCGGCGGTCGAGACGGTCGAAGCCTCGGGAGCCACGGCGGTCGTCGCCGGCTGGGACGGCCGGGTGCGCGCGGTCATCGCCGTAGCCGACCGTGTGCGCCCCGACAGCGCCGACACCGTCGCACGGCTGCGGGCGATGGGGCTCGATGTCCGCCTGCTCACCGGCGACAATGAGGGTGCCGCCCGGGCCGCCGCCGCAGCAGCGGGTATCGACCACGTCGTGGCGGGCGTGCTGCCCGAAGAGAAGGTCATCGAGATCCGACGGCTGCAGTCCGGGGGTCACCGCGTCGCGATGGTCGGCGACGGCGTCAACGACGCCGCCGCCCTCGCGACGGCCGATCTCGGTCTCGCCATGGGGGGAGGCGCGGACGCCGCCATGCACGCCAGTGACATCGCCCTCGCCGGGACCGGACTGGCGCCGGTCGTCACCGCGATCTCGCTGAGCCGCCGCACGATGCGGATCATCCGCGGCAATCTGTTCTGGGCGTTCGCGTACAACGTCGCGGCACTGCCGTTGGCGGCGCTCGGACTGCTCAACCCGATGATCGCCGGGGCCGCCATGGCGTTCTCGAGCGTTTTCGTGGTGCTCAACAGCCTGCGCCTGCGCACCGCGCGCTGACGTCCGCGCACCGAGAAACCACCTCGCCGCCGAGAAATCATCTCCTGCGTGGTGTCTCGCGTCGGAACTGGTTTCTCGGCGGGGGAGCGGTACACTGGCAGGCGAGGACCGCGTTCGTCGCCGCAGCTCGCAGAAGCGAGTGCCCGCAGCCGGACCGTCGCGCCTCACGTTCTCGCCGCGGCATCCGCCGTGGACCCGATCCGTCACCCGCATCCCGGATGGCGGCCCGCCGGTTCTCGACCGGCGGCATACGCTCAGGAGGAGCATGCCGACCACGGCATCCACCGCCCCCGCCCGTCGTCGCAGCGCGTCGGGTCGAGGCTCTTCGGCGCGTCGCGACGACGACGCGCCCCTCATCCCGATCCTCGCCCGCAAGGTGCGCGAGGTCGAAGCCAAGGCCCAGCGCGGAAAGCTCGGGCCGACCAACCGCGTGAAGTTCCAGGTCATCGCCTTCCTCGTGCGTGAGGAGCGCGCCCGCGTCAAAGCCGACGAGGCCGTGCCGACCGCGGCGCGCGCCGAGCTTCTCAAACGGCTCGACGGCGTCGCCACGATCCTGGCGAAGACCGCCGCGCGCGACACCTCGCTCATCCAGCTCCTCGAGGTCGACCAGGCCGCGTCGCCGGTCGCCAAGCGGATGCGCCGCGACTGGCTGCTCGAGTCGGGTGCCGATCTGCCCGAAGACGAGCTCATCATCACCGATGTCGCCCCCGTGCAGACCCCCGTCGTGCCGGCAGCGCTCGCCGAGCGCCAGGTGACGCCGCCGCAGGTCGAGGCGCGTCGCGAATCGAACCCCTTCCTCGCCCCCGACCTGACGCTGCGTGCACCGGCATCCACCGCCCGTCGTCGACTCGATGGCTGGGAGCTCATGGGGCCCCTCTACAAGGCGTTCGAGATCGGCGCCGGCGGGGCATCCGCCTCGATGGAGCTGCCGGTCGTGCCGGAGTTCGACCGCCTCTCGCCCAAGGGGCTGGAGATCATGCCGCACCAGTCGCGGTTCCTCGAGTCGGTCCGCGAGGGGCACCGGTCGTTCCTGCTCGCGGACGAGCCCGGACTCGGCAAGACGGCGCAGTCGGTGCTGGCGGCATCCGTCGCCGGCGCCTACCCGCTGCTCGCTGTCGTTCCGAACGTGGTCAAGATGAACTGGGCACGCGAGGTCGAGCGGTGGACGCCGCAGCGCCGCGCGACCGTCATCCACGGCGACGGGGCGACCGTCGACGCCTTCGCGGACGTCTTCATCGTCAACTACGAGGTCCTCGACCGCCACCTGTCGTGGCTCGGATCGCTGGGGCTCAAGGGCATGGTCGTCGACGAGGCGCACTTCATCAAGAACCTCACCTCGCAGCGTTCGCAGAACGTGCTGGCGCTCGGTGCGCGGATCCGCGAGCAGGTGCACAACCCCCTCATGCTCGCCCTCACCGGAACGCCGCTGATCAACGACGTCGAGGACTTCGATGCGATCTGGCGCTTCCTCGGCTGGACGAACGGCGAGAAGCCGGGTCCGGAGCTGATGGCGAAACTGGATGCCACGGGCTTCACCCCGGCGGACAAGGCCTTCTATCCCGAGGCGCGCGACGCCGTCATCTCGATGGGCATCGTGCGACGCAAGAAGAAGGACGTCGCCGCCGACCTGCCCGACAAGCTCGTCGCCGATCTCCCTGTGGAGCTCGACGACGATTACGGCCGCTCGATCCGCGCCGCCGAGCGCGAGCTCGGCGAGCGACTCGCGGCGAAGTACCGCCGCATCATCGAGGCGCGGGGCGACAAGGTGCTCATCGGCGAGGTCGACGAGGACATCGTCCGACTCGTCGCGCACGGCGAACTCGAAGAGTCGAAGGCGGCCGCTGCCGGGGGCGACAACGTCTTCACGATGGTGCGTCGTATCGGTCAGGCCAAGGCGGTTCTCGCCGCCGACTACGCCGTGCAGCTGCAGCGGTCGGTCGGCAAGGTCGTCTTCTTCGCGAAGCACATCGATGTCATGGACACCGCCGAAGCGCACTTCGCCGCGGCGGGGCTGCGCACGATCTCGATCCGCGGAGACCAGACGACGCCGGCGCGCCAGCACGCCATCGACGCGTTCAACTCCGATCCCGATGTGGCGATCGCGGTGTGTTCGCTCACCGCGGCCGGTGTCGGCCTCAACATGCAGGCCGCCTCGAACGTCGTCCTCGCCGAATTGTCGTGGACGGCCGCCGAGCAGACGCAGGCGATCGACCGCGTCCACCGCATCGGACAGGAAGAGCCCGTTACGGCCTGGCGCATCATCGCCGCGCACACGATCGACACGAAGATCGCCGAGCTCATCGACTCGAAGCAGTCGCTCGCGGCGCGTGCGCTGGACGGCGAGCAGATCGACCCGGCATCCAGCGATTCGGTCCAGCTGTCGGCGCTCATGCACCTGCTGCGGCAGTCGCTCGGCGCCGCCTGATCTCGTCGTCGTTATCGACGGCGGATGCGGTGGCAGCACCCCCTCATCCGGCGATAGTGTCGGATGAGGCAGTGTCGCCGTCTCACCACCCTCTACCCGAAGGATCCTCCCCATGAAGATCGGCATCCTCACCAGCGGCGGCGACTGCCCCGGTCTGAACGCCGTCATCCGCGGTGTCGTGCTCAAGGGCACGACGAACTACAACATCGAGTTCGTGGGTATCCGCGACGGATGGCGCGGTGTCGTCGACGGCGACTTCTTCCCGCTGACGCGCCACGAGGTGAAGGGGCTGTCCAAGGTCGGCGGCACGATCCTCGGCACGTCGCGCACGAACCCCTACGAGGGCCCCCGCGGCGGCGCCGACAACATCAAGGCGACGCTCTACGGTCACCACATCGACGGCATCATCGCGATCGGCGGCGAGGGCACCCTCGCGGCCGCGAACCGCCTGTGGAACGACGGCATCAACGTCATGGGTGTGCCGAAGACGATCGACAACGATCTGCGCGCCACCGACTACTCGTTCGGCTTCGACACGGCCGTCAACATCGCCACCGACGCGATGGACCGCCTCCGCACGACCGGCGACTCGCACCAGCGCTGCATGGTCGCCGAGGTCATGGGCCGCCACGTCGGCTGGATCGCCCTGCACTCCGGCATCGCCGCGGGCGCTCACGTCATCTGCATCCCCGAGGTGCCGATGTCGATCGACGAGATCGTCGACCAGGTGCAGAAGGCGCACGACCGCGGTCGCGCGCCCCTCGTCGTCGTGTCGGAGGGCTTCACCCTCACCGGCATGGACGAGGCGTACAGCGACAAGGGTCTCGACGCGTTCAACCGCCCGCGCCTGGGCGGCATCGGCGAGGTCCTCGCACCCGAGATCGAGCGCCGCACCGGCATCGAGACCCGTGCGACGGTCCTCGGTCACATCCAGCGCGGCGGTTCGCCGTCGGGCTTCGACCGCGTCCTCGCGACGCGCCTCGGCCTGCATGCCGCGGACGCTGTCGCGGAAGAGGCATGGGGGCAGATGGTCTCGATGAAGGGCACCGACATCGTCCGTGTGCCGTTCGCCGAGGCGCTCGGCGAGCTCAACACCGTGCCGATCTACCGCTACGAAGAGGCCGCCGCCCTCTTCGGCTGATTCACCTCCGAACCGCCCGGGCGACCGTCTCGTCGCCCGGGCGGTTCGCGTGTGCGGGCCGTGTCCCGATTTCTGCGGGCGCCCCGTGTCCCGATTTCTGCGGGCCGTGTCCCACTTTCTGAGGGCCGTGTCCCACTTTCGGTCGTTTCCGAGGCATCCGAACGACAGAAAGTGGGACATGGATGCGGGAGGCATCCTCCCTCCCCATCCCGATCGGCGTCGTGATTGTCCACGGATGCCGAGGGTGCGGCCGGGGCCCGATGCCTGCACGACGAGCATGAGGGGATGTCATCGCGCGTCGAGCTTCCGGCCGAGCTTCCTCAGGCGTTCAGCGTCGCGCAGGCGCTCGCGGCGGGAGTCGCCCCCGGGCGTTTGCGGACTCGGACGCTGAGCCGCCCGTTCCATGGTGTTCGCGCCCGAGGGGCGGTAAGCGCCGGTGCGCTGCTGGAGCGATGCCGGGCGTTCGCCCCGCGGCTTCGCGACGGCCAGTTCTTCAGCCATGAAACGGCCCTCGCGCTGGTCGGCGCACCTTTACCCGAGTGGCCGTATGCGCCGGGCATCCACGTCTCGGCGTATCGTCCGGCGAGAGAGCCTCGTACCCGTGGCGTCGTCGGACACCGTCTGCAGCTGCGCGCGCCCGCGTTCGTATGGATCGACGGGCTGCCCGTCGAGGACCCCGTGCGCGCCTGGCGCCAAGCCGGCACGCGCTGGTCGTTCGGTGACCTCGTCGCCGCCGCGGATTTCCTGCTGCAGGAACGTGGCGTCGAGGCATCCGAGTTGCGACACGAAGCGCGGATGATGGGCGATCTGCGCGGCGGGAGCCTGTCTCACGCGCTCACCGCCGCGCGCGGTGGGGTGCGTTCGGCGCGCGAGACACGGCTTCGACTTCTTCTTGTGAATGCGGGCTTGCCGGAGCCCGAGACGGGGTGGGAGCTCTTCACAACCCGGGGCACCTTCGTTGCGGAGCTCGATCTCGCCTTCCCGCGTTACCGTGTCGCCGTCGAGTACGACGGCCGGGTGCATGCGGAGGACGCCGCCCAGTTCGCGCGCGACGCCGACCGTTGGAGCGCGATCCGCGTACAAGGCTGGGACCACGTGCGCGTTCTCAGCCACCACATGATGGGTGACGAGCAGGCGGCCGTCGCACTGGTGCGTGACGCGCTTCGGCGCGCGGGGTGGACAGCGGGTCGCTGAACGCCGTTCGCACGGCGCGATGGGCCGCGTGGTGCCGTGACTGGCACGCATCCTGTTCGGTGCTCACTCGCGCGTCGGCCGTGTCCCAGTTTCTGTCGTGTGGATGCCTGGTGCGCGACAGATTGTGGGACACGGTCTGCAGAAAGTGGGACATGGTCTGCAGAGACGGTTGCTGGTCGGGCCGTGTCCCAGTTTCTGTCGTGTGGATGCCTGGTGCGCGACAGATTGTGGGATGAATCGGCCTGACTTTCGTTCCGTTCTTCAAGCAAGGATGGAACTCGATGAACAGGAAGTATTCGCCGGAGATGCGTGAGCGGGCGTTGCGGATGCTCGCGGAGACGCGGCCGTCGCACCCGAACATGATGAGCGCGGTCCGTCACGTCGCCGGGCTGCTCGGGATGAGCCCGGAGACACTGCGCCTCTGGCAGCGCCGCTACGAGGTCGACGCGGGCGTGAAGCCCGGGTTGACGACGGATGCGGCGGCGGAGATCAAGCGGCTGCAGAAGGAGGTCTCGGAGTTGCGGAAGGCGAACGAGATCCTCAGGGCTGCGAGCATCTTTTTCGCGAAGGAGCTCGACCACCCCTCGACGAGATGATCCGGTTCGTCAACGAACACCGGGATCGTTTCGGGGTCGAGCTCATCTGCCAGGTCCTGCGACCGGCAGTGAGAGGATTCTTCACCTCACGCGGCTATCGCGCCGCGGTGGGCCGCGCGCCGTCCGCGCGGCAGCTGCAGGATGATCTGCTCGTGCCCGAGATCGCCCGGCTGCATGCGGAGAACTACGGCGTCTACGGGCGACGGAAGATGCACGCCCTCATGCGACGGCAAGGCTGGGACATCGGTCGCGACCAGACCGAACGCCTCATGCGCCTCGCCGGGGTTCGCGGTGTCCGCAAGTCGAAGCGCGTGTTCACGACCCGCTCCGACACGACCACCGTGCTGCCGAGTGATCTCGTGAACCGCCGCTTCACCGCACCAGCGCCGCGACGGCTCTGGGTCTGCGACGTCACCTACGTCGCCACCTGGTCCGGGTTCGCCTACGTCGCGTTCGTCACCGACGTCTACTCGAGACGCATCGTGGGCTGGAACGTTGCATCGACGCTGAGAGCGGAGATCCTGCCCTTGCAGGCGCTCGACATGGCCGCCTGGGGCGCGGGCGGCGACCTCACCGGGCTGACGCATCACTCGGACCACGGGTCGAACTACATGGCGATGGTCTACGCCGACCGCATCGTCGAACTCGGCGCGGTGCCCTCCACCGGAACCGTCGGCGACAGCTACGACAACGCCCTCGCCGAGGCGATCAACAACCTCTACAAGACCGAACTCGGGGCAGACCCCTCATCCGCCAGCGCGGACCCTGGCGCACAGTCGAGCAGGTCGAACTCGCGACCCTCGAATGGGTGTGGTGGTGGAACAACTCCCGACTCCACGGCGAGCTCGACATGCGCACCCCCCTCGAAGTCGAACAGGCGTATTACGCTGACCAAGAATCAGCCAATCCGACACCTGTCGGACAAGGCTCCCGATAGGAACAAAAGTCAGGCCGATTCAGGACATGGCTTGCCGAAAGTGGGACACGGTCTGCCGAAAGTGGGACACGGTTTACCGAAAGCAGAAACTGGGACGCAGGGCCAGGCGACGGGGTCGAGGTTATGCGGCCGACGGGCCGGGGCCGAGGGGCCGGGGCCGACGGGCCGGGGGCGACGGGCCGGGGCCGACGGGCCGGGGCCGAGGGGCCGGGGCCGAGGGGCCGGGGCGCGGCCGCCGGGCACGGGGCGCCGGTACCCTGGAGGGATGAGCGACGAGCGGCGCGACTTCCACCGACCCGTCCAGCGGCCGGCATCGACATTCGATCGCCGGTTCGGCTCGACCGATCCCGCGGAAGTGTCGCGGGCGGCGCACGCCACCGCATCGGCCCTTCTCACCCGGGTGCGCGACGAGCCGTCGGAAGGCGTCGTCGAGCGGCTCGTGACCTTCACCGATGCGCACGGCATCGACACCCTCGCGGAGCTGTGGTCGCATGCCTCGGCATCCTCGCTTCCGGGCGCTCTGTGGCGTCTCTACCTGCTGCAGCTGATGGTGCGAGACGACGCCCGCACCGCGGCCCTGCTGTACGAGCGGGGGCGTGCACTGCGACACGGCGTCGACGTCGTCGTCGCGGGCGCACCTCAGCCCGCCGGCCCCGAGGAGCTCATGGCGCTCGTCGACGAGATCCTGCGCGGCGTGTTCACGGGTGATTTCGCGGTGGCGTTGGAGCGCGCAGCATCCTTCTGCCGCGTCGAGGCCGCGGGAGCGCTCGACGTCGCCGAGGATCACGATGCGACCGAGCCCGAACGCGCCACCGCGTTCACCACCCGAGCGCTGCGTCTCGATACGTACGCCGCCGAGCTGAGCACGTGCGCCGCGCTGTGGCGCCGCGATGCACTGACCTGACCACGCCCCGACCGCGACCCGCCCCGCAGACGCCGACGCGCGAACGCGGAGGTTCACGCTCGGGCGGCTCGGGCGGCTCGAAGAGCACTCGGGCGGATGCCACGATGCCCGGCGGATGGCCGGACAGAGAAGCGCCGGGCCGCAGAACGCCTCTCGGCGCGAGGCCGCTCAGAGCGGCGAAAGATGGAGCCCGGGGTTACTGCGGCCCGGCTGTTCCAGTGTAACCGAGCGCACCGTGCCAGCATTCCCGCGAGCCGCTCACCGCGCCGCCGTGCGGCGTAGGCTCGGCTCATGGCCTGGCGCTTCGCTCTCATGATCGACCCCGTATCGGACGACGACACGCGGACGGATGTCGCCGACACCTTCACCGCGATCGATCCTGCCGCACCCGCGCTGACTGTCGGCGAGCTCAGCACGCAGCGCGGTGACGGCATCTTCGAGTCCATCGGT